>WRKF01000184.1 GCA_009778165.1 Defluviitaleaceae bacterium | reverse complement strand
AGCTATGAATTCTAATACACGCTCTCTAAATTTTGTTGGATATGCCATAAGAATATTATATCATATATAAGGAGCTTTTTCAAGGGTATTTAGTATATATTCAGCGGCACAGGCGGCATAGTAAAACGAATATTCGGGAAATTTATTACCCTACCCAATGTATCTATTGTCCCTATTTCTAATATGTGTACAAGTTCGCTAGGCTCTATAAACCAATGGCTAAAATCATAACCCCTACGATAGCCCGGGTATAAAAATACTGTATCAAGTGCGTTAAAACGTCCTTGCCCTTGCTGATACGATATAAGTTCGCCAAAAATAAGATTGGGATAGTTTTTTAACTGCACATTATCAGCTCTAACAAAACCAATATCTATTGGTTCCCAATGGGCTATTATATTTAGTTGCACCGGTGGCATATTAAAACGAATGTGAGGGGTTCTTAGAACTATCCCGCTTTGCTCTATAGTTCCAAACTGTGATATAAAAACTTGCTCTTGTGGTATTAATTCCCAATGGCTAAACTGTAACCCCAGGCGATTCCCTGGATATAAAACTACGCCATCCGACACACTAAAAGAACCTTGCCCTTGTTGGTTTATTACTTCTTCACCAAGTATCAAAGATGGTATGTTTTGTATTGTTACATTGCTATCCGGACTATCTGGGGCTGTCGGTTCATTATCTTCGCCGTTATTGTAATTATTATCTTCTTCCGTATCTTGCTCGATTGGCGGTGGAGCAGGGGGGGGCGGAACAGGAGCTATTGGTTCAAAAGTTGGCCAATCTACAGGCACTACAATACGCTCACTTCTTTGTAATATTTGTCTACCTTGCATTGTAAACGTTGTGTCAAAAAAAAATCTAGCGTTATTTGTAAGTTGTAAATCGAACCAAGCAAAGCCATGTGTGTGGTTAAGCATTGGAACAGGAATGAGTAAATCCACCCCATTGTTAGCAATATAATAATTACGCAACCTGTCATTTATACCTATGTTTGAGCGACTATCAGGGCTAATAGCGTTTATGCGAATATCGTGCATACTGTTTATTACGGCATTGTTTGTAATTACGGTTCCGAGGGCGACATACG
This sequence comes from Defluviitaleaceae bacterium, assembly GCA_009778165.1. Lineage (GTDB taxonomy): Bacteria > Bacillota > Clostridia > Lachnospirales > UBA5962 > WRKF01. Next base: position 40,936 of record WRKF01000184.1, on the reverse strand, counting down.
GAACATGCACTGTTGACAGGCATATAATCATTATTATCGATACTGTTTTTCGCAATTTTTTTATACATGTATTCATAAAATTCTCCTTTCTTGTCTATTATAGCACTTCCTTAACGGTTGTCCCAATTTTTAAAATCGCAAAGTGCTGAATCAGGGAAAGCAAATTAACTTTTGCGATTTAAAAGGGACAACGAAAAGTTAATTTGCCACAAGGCAAAACAGAGTCATACACGGTATTTACTTATTAAGTTTATTAAGTTTGGGTTCAACCCATTCGTAATCTCTAACCCACTCATAATCTTTTCCGTCATACTCATATTCTCCGTAAACTTTGTTCGATTCCGGTACGTACCGTAAATATTTTATTTCCAAGATTTTGTAACCCGGCGAACAAGTCGCAGCAAACTTTTCAGCCGAAAGTCTAAGGTCAAACTCCGGTGATATTGCAGTGCCGTTTTTATTTATTACTGTCCATGTGCTAAATTTCTTAAATTCTTTCATTGGCTATACTCCTTTCAGATGGTTTTCGGTTGGCTCTGCTTTAGAGCCAACCGAAAACATTAAATTACCAACCGCTTTGCGGTATACGGCCCGTTGGTTGATTGCCCGGTATAATAGTGCCTGTTGGGTGGTTATTTAATGCCCATTCGTCTGTACCTACTATACGGCCGCCTACATCTACTAGATGAGCAAACTCCATATTGGCCGGAAGCCGTACAATGCTTGTTGGTAGGATAGTAGCAAATATTTGTGCATTTTCTACCATTGCAAAGCCTGCCGGTACTTGCCCGAAATGTACGGTAAACTCTATTAAAAATTCGTCACTTGCTAAACCGAGCATTGCAGGGCGAAGTTCTACAACATTGTTTCTTGTACTTGATAGTTGGTCTGCAACCACTATTTCCCGCCCTGTACTTGTTAGGCCAAGTATACGGTACTGTAATGATTGGTTAAATGAACCAGTTACAAGCCTATCAGCTCTTACAGCTTCTGTTGGTAATGTGGAACGCCAGTAGAAGTCTGCTAATGGCACTGTAGATTCATTTCTTAACTGCATAATATTCCAAACAATGGGCTGTCCTTGTTGCTGTTGTGCTGGCCCCGATTGCCTGATTGTTACCGCTATATTTGCACTAAAGTTTGGATACGTAAGGCGTACTATCTGCGTTTCAAACTCAATGGTTATATCCATCTCTGCGTGGTTTATGCTATAAAAAGCAGGAGCTTGTACTTGCCTTACTACGTACCTGCCTAGCGGTAACGGGTTAGACACAGCCATACCCATATGATTAGAGATAAAACGGTCTACTAAGTTACCTGTGAGTTGGTCAAAAACTTCAAATATTGCACCTTCGAGCGGTGTTCCGGCCGGTAATGCGTTCGTGAAATTATCATCAGCACTTATTACTTCTATTTGGATTTGCCCTGCTTGTGGCATAAACGCCCATTCCACCTCGGTCATCCTGCCTGCTACAAATTCAACTGTCCTCGGTATATCGTCGCCACTGAAACCGCTCGGCACACTTGTAACACGTATAGTATAACGTCCCGGTTGGAGCAGATGACTAAAATCTATTACACCATTGTTATCCGTTCTGAAAACACCTACAACGTGATTGTTTGCGTCAAATATCATAAACTCGACGTTAAATATACCCGTGCCAGTAATGGCATTTACTGCCGTTAGCCTTAACCCCGCCAAAGCTGCCAAGGTGATTTCCAACACAGCCTGTTCTCCGGGCAATACAGTTACTACGTGCGGTTCGCTAGTGAAATTCACACCACTAGGGGCATTTACTACAGTTACATGATATACACCGGTCGCTATATTGTTCAGGTTAATTCTGCCGCTAGCGTCAGTTATAAAATTACCGTTGGCAGCTATTTGTGGGCTATTGTGCGGTGTGTCCGGTTGGTTGCCGTCTATCATTTGCGGTTGCACCAATGCACCGTTCGGTGTACGCACTTCTACTTCTACACCCGCTATTCCATCACCGTTAGCGTCTCTGACTATTATTAAAAGCCCGCTTGCCGGTGTGTTTTCTACTACCATCACATGCTCACGCTGTCTTGCACTTGCGTCTATAGAGAAATGTATCGTTTCTCTGTCAATTATAAAGCCCGGCAATGCCCTTGTTTCGGTTAGTATAAAATTGCCGTCTTCCAATGCCGGTAAATGGATTAGACCATTACGGTCAGTTACGAAATCAAAAAAGCCTGTGTTTGGGTTCATTATTCTTGTACCATCGTGGCGGCTTATTTGGAAAATAACACCTTCTAATGGAGCACGAGTTACTGCGTTTACTTTTTGGATTGTTAGCTCGGCAGGCCTATAATTGCGTATTGTTATCGTTGTGTTTAGACTATCGTCCGCTACTACAAATATATATGGCGGTGCAAGATTAAAACCCTGTGGTGCTTCTATTTGAGTAACAATATACGTCCCTGGTTCTAAAACTCCTATATTTACCAGTCCATTTACTCCCGGAACAAACGTAAATGTGCCGTCATTTGGGTTACGCAGCCTATCAGCATGTGTACCACCTCCCCAATAGTGAGCTATCTCAAAGCGGGCTCCCGCAATAGGTTGGTTTGTATCGCCGTCTACGTTTAGGATGTTCCATTCACTGTAACGGTAGTTAGTTAGTGTAAGTGTCATTGGGCTATGGCCATCTATTACAAATATTGCGGGTTCTGCTATACGGTAGCCCGGTGGTGCGCTTATCTCTGTGGCTATATAAGTTCCATGTTCCAAATTTGGCAATCGTATTATACCGTTGCCGTCTGTAACCCAGTATAAAGAGCCGTTTACAAGATTACGCAGTGGTGCGCCCTGTACACCATTTGCGAATAATGGTGCTATTTGGAATGTAACGCCCGGCATACCCAACCCTGTAGCAGACGATATTTTTTGTATGTTAAAATCAGGGTACAAGTAATTTCGTACTGTTATTAGATACGTGTTATCGGTGCCTACAGTGAATACGACCGGATCGATTGCCATATAGCCGGGTAATGGGCGAAGCTCTGTTAAAATATAAGCGCCGGGGTATAAAAAAGGAAACTCAATTTGCCCTGCACCGTTAGTTGTAAATTCAAAGCCGTTTGTTATTGGGTTTTGGATTATTTGTCCTGCCATCGTACTTAGTTCAAACACTACTCCGGCAAGTGGCATTTCTGTCACACCGTCTATCTTTTGTATTATCCAAAGTGGGCGGCGTTCGTTTAAAAAACGTTCTGTACGCCTTTCTCCTGCCGATACACCTATGGTTCGTGCCATTTCTGTTATTACAAAACCGTCCGGTGCTATCGTTTCTTCTATAACCAACGTTCCCGGCTGTAGCCCTGATATGGTTAAAAGACCGCCATTGTTTGTTACACCACGATGTAGAAGCTCACCGTCGGCATTACGAACCTCAAATGTAGCGCCGGCAAGCGGAAGCCCTTGTGTGTCAACTTTTTCTATCACAAGCACAACTTCCTCAACGTTTATAAAACGCTCAATCATGGTTTGACCCGCTATTACCGTTACTGTCCGTGCCGGATCCGTTATCACATGGCCCGGGCTTGCCACTGTTTGGGTTATTATAAAAGTGCCGGATTCTATATTTCCTACAGGCAGTGTACCGCCTATACTTGTAACTCCACTATAAATAAGTTCCCCGCTTACCGTCCTTACTTCAAATCGGCCACCCGCAAGGGGATTGCCGTTTGGGTTCACCAGTTCTATCGTTAGCGTTGCACCCGGTATGTTTACAAAACGTTCTACGGCAGTTTGACCGGCCACTATCGTTATCGTTCTTGCCGGGTCTGTAACAACGTGACCCGGGGATGGCTGTGTTTGGGTTATTATAAAAGTGCCGGAGTCTATCGTTCCTATTGATAGTGTGCCACCGCTGCTAGTAACACCCCTATAAACAAGCTGACCGCCTACTGTTCTTACTTCAAACTCGCCACCGCCTAGCGGATTGCCGTTTGGGTCCACCAGTTCTATCGTTAACGTTGCACTTGGTATGTTCACAAAACGCTCTATTGTGTTTTGGCCTGCCACAAGTGTTACCGTTCTTGCGGGGTCTGATAGTTCATGCATTGGGGCAGGGCGTGTATTTTCGATAATTACCGCACCCGGGGCAAGATCCGGCAGCACAATTACTCCACCGGCATTTGTAGTACCTCGATGCATTAAAGAACCGTCTGCCGCGCTTCGCACATCAAACTCACCGTCGGCTAGTGGGTTGCCGCTTGGGTCTACCAACTCTATTGTAAGAGTAGTTGCATGGTGGTTTACGAAACGCTCCGTTAAATTTTGGCCCGCTACAAACACTATGGGGCGTGACAGCTCCGTCATTACATAGCCGGTAGGCGGTGCAGTCTGATGTATTACAAAACTACCCGCTTCTATGTTAGCGAAAGAGATTGTTCCTGTTGTGTTTGTAACTCCGCTGTGGACTAAAGTGCCTGCTATGGTGCGTAATTCAAACGTACCGCCTTGTAATGGGTTGCCTTGCGGATTTACCAGTTCTATTATTAAATTAGATTGTGCTGTATTTATGAATCTCGCAACGTTTGTCTGTCCCTGCACTATATTTATTGTTTGTGCAGGAGTTGTCATTGCGAAACCCGGCGGTGCTTGGATCTGCTCTATTATTACCGTTGAATCTGTGATGGTAGGAACTGCTATAGTGCCGCCCGCTGATGTTGTACCACGGAACAGCTCTGTACCAGCTACTGTACGCACAACAAAAACACCACCGGCAAGCGGTAATAAGTCCGGGTCTGTTAGTTCGATAATTAGTGCAGCTACGGGAGTTGCGGTAAATTGTGCCCTTGCTACTGTGTTTGTTTGAACCTCAACATTTCTTTCAGTGTCGTTAAATGTAAAGCCTGTCGGTGCTTGTGTCGGAGTTATCGTAAACCAACCACTTCCTATGTTTGGTATCGTTATTCCCCCGGCGTTGTTTGTTACAAATAAACCTACCAGCTGTCCATTTTGATGACGCACTTCAAAACTTGCACCTTGGAGCGGCTGAAATGGCTCAACAGAGTTAGTCAGCGTTATTTCCAAACTGCCCATTCTTGGCATATTAAATGTCATTTGTGAATTGTTTTGGGCTGTTACTTGTATCGTTCGTTGTGGTTGTGCGTCAAATTCCCAACCGTTTGGCACATATACCTGCACTACCTCAAACCATCCCAACAGTTCGTGGCCTGTTAATGCCGTTAGCTCTATACGACCGTTGTTATCAGATGTAAATTCGCCTACTAATGTGCCGTCTTGGTGTCGCACTTCGTAACGAACGCCCGGCAGTGGATCGCCATTGTAACCGTCTAGGGATATAATTATTAACCCTCGGTATGGTTCATTCGTAAAATCCAGTACATAGTTTTGTCCCGATTGGCCCGTCATTATTGTTTGGGTTACTTGCGTGCCGAGTCTATGCCCCGGAGCGGGATTTATCTGCTCTACTATGTAACTTGTGTCTGAATAGATTGTAACGGTAAATTGGCCTTGGGCATTCGTAGTAAACATACCATTATTTGCACCGACCAATGCACCGCCGCTTTCCATTACCCTAAAGATACCACCCGCCAATGGTTGTAAATCTTCTGTGTCACGCAGTGTTACAGTTAACGTATTAGGCGGTACATTCAAAAAATCTACGTTGTAGATATTACCGCTTGCATTTACAAATATTGTTTGTGTTTGTATGTTGCCGAGCCTATGTATGCCCGGTGGTGTCATCTGTTCTATAACATAGCCGGCTGGCGGCAGATTTGGTATTAATATTTGGCCTTGGTTGTTCGTTGTAAATATCCCGTTGCCTGTACCCACCACTTGACCATGTGCGTTTGTTATACGGAAAACACCGTCCGCTAATGGCAGATTAGTAACGCTATCACGTAGAGTTATTTGCAAGCTGCCAAACGGGTCATTGTAAAAATCTAGTGCTATTGCACTAAAGCCGTCCGGAAATAATCTTGCAACACGCGTATTAGCTTCACCTAGTGTAAAGTTATTCGGGGCTTGCGTTTCTACTACCATATATGTTCCGGGATAAAGGCCAGTTATTACAACGCTACCGCTGTGTCCCGTCCAAAATGTGCCGAGGATTGTACCCAGTGTGCCGCCCGGTTGCTGTTGCCCTGCACTTATGTCTATTAAGTCGAACCTGGCGTTTGGCAATAACTCGCCTGTTACACTATTAAATTTACGTACTATAATGGCGTTTGCCGGCCAGTTCCAAACATTTAAGTCGTTATCCCAATCGGGACCAAAGATACCGCCCGGCGGTACGCCCATAGCTGGATTAAAGATAGCGTCAATTGCAGCTTCAACTTGTGTAGGGCTGTTTCCTGCTTCTATTAGTAAAGCTCGTGTGGCTTCTTCTACATTTTGCTCTATTACTGTTACATTTGGTGGTGCTGTACCTTGCGGTAGGTTGTCTATGTCTATCTCCGGGTATATATAACGTGGATTTTCATAACTTTCCGGTTGCGTTATATCAAAATCCGGGTTAAGCATTACTACCGAGCCGTCCGGGCGCACTATCCAGTTTGGGGGCAGATTATCGCCCTCAACTTGTACCGGCACCACTACCGGAGCTATATTTGTTACGTTCACAGCAGAAGCCAGGTTCATTGTAGTGTTACCGTTGTTCCAGTTTGGTGCTACTGTATAACCTTGTTGTGTTATTACTTCCAAACTGAACTCTTCCAGTTGTGATTGTGGCACTTGTAATCTGTAGCTTGTACCCGCATATACTATTGCGTGGACAGTTGGATTACCCACAATTATCCGAATGTCGGCATTTTCCGGAGCGGATATTAAAATATCTGTTTGGTCGGCATCGGGTAAATGTGGTGGGTTTGTTGGGTTGCTGTTTTCCGGGCTTGTTCCCGCAAAATCATCTTCGTCTATCTCTATATCTACATCCGGGGCGGGTAGCGAGGGGATATATGTGCCGTATTCTTCTTCCTCTTCGTACTCCTCCACAGGATTTTCAAATATTGGTTCGTCTATTTCTACTTCTGCCACTGTATCATCGTCAATAAATATGCTTGGAAAATCGACTCTATGCACCATTGGGCGTATACTGTCCAAAAACTGGTATGTATTTTGTCCCGGGCGTAGGAATATTCTATAATTATTGTTCAGATTTAACGTCATGCCGGGTGCTGGGCGTGTTTCAGTTATGCGATACCAACCAACCCCAACAAAAGGGATTATTATAAAGCCTTGTTGGTCGGTCATTCTGTAACCTATTAGCTCTACTGACGGACTATTCGGATGTTCAAACTCTATCCTAAACTGGGTCATAGGTACAGGGCGGTTACGGTGAGCGTTCCATTTCCGAATAACGAGGGTCGGTAACAAGGTGTTTTCGATAGTTAGGTAATAATCCTCATTATCACGCACAGTTATATACCATGTGCGGTTTTGTTCTAATGGGTCCAACCAATATCCGTTAGCTGCTCGTATTTCACGTATTCTAAAAATACCGCTATAGTTGCGAGGTATACGTATACGCCCATTTGCGTCTGTTATAAACGGATTCCCTGTAATCGGTCCTGTTGGCCCTATATTACCTTCACCCGTTCCTGGCCCTGCGCCCATAAAATATATCTCGAACCATGCACCGGGTATCGGTGTGCCTAACACTGCGTCTATTTTTATAATTTCTATGTAGGGCATACGAGTGTTAAAAAATGTTACTAAGTTATCATCGCCCGGTACAAGCACAATATTTCTAAAGTTTGGTGTATCTAGGTTAAAGCCCGGTGGCGGTATAACTTCGGTTACTATATATGTATGGCCGGGGCGTAGTTGGTTTATTCCGTCCGCTTGCCCAAGACGAACGGTTCCACCGCTGCTATAACCTTCCCATGTGCGGCCTGTTGTTGGGTCAGAGAGTACAAAAAAAGCACCGTCCGGTATTAATTCGCCTGTGTGATAGTCACGTTTTTCTATTAAAACGCTACTATACGGCGTGTTGTAAAACCGCACTATCGGTGCTTCTCGGTAAGTCCCTTCTTCTGTTTGGCCCCACGATACATTTACACTTCTATGTGCAGGGTCGTCCAACATAAAACCCGGTGGTGCAAACACTTCGGTTATGGTATATGTCCCTGCCGGTAAGTTGCGAAACACCACACGCCCCGGACCGTCTTGCCCCGTAACATATATACGGTCTGTTATTACCGGTGCGTTTCCTTCAACAAAAAAACCCTCAATCCTTATATGCGCTCCGTCTAGTGGTTCCCCTGTTACATCATCGTGCTTGTATACGATTATTTCGGAAAATGGAAAATTTTCAAATGTTATTAAAATAGAGCTTTCTACCGGGGTTTCTATTATCTCCCACTCCGTTGGGGTCGAACCCGAACCCCCGCCTAAATCACCATCTATCGTAATATCAACGCTGCCACCATTATCCGGACATACAATTACTTCTACAGTTACACCATTTACATTTACGTTAACTGTTATGCAACTCCCATCCCCATCGCTGCTTTCATCATCGTCATCGTCCTCGTCGTCGCCGTTTTCATCTTCGTCCTCATCCTCATCCTCGTCGCCGTTTTCGTATTCTTCCTCACCATCGCCATTTTCATTATTAGGTGAGCTAGCCACTATGTTAACATTTGGTGGGGCAAGCCAAAAACCACGCGCTGTATGAGCAGGAAGTATAGAATAACCGTCCGGCGCACGATACTCGTACACCATATAAAACCCGAACGGCAACCCTTCTATTGTCCAAACTCCATCCTCAACAGTAGAAATAACTCCTTCCGACGCTGCTGTTGTTGCTCCTGCCGTTAATACTTGCATTAGCTGTATACCGGTATTGTTAAATGACACCGATTCTCCGTTCGGCAATGTAACATACCCTGCCGACATACCTATAAGCCTCATCATAGCACCCGGTATATTCTCACGGGTTAATGCGTCTATTTTCTGTATTACCACGGGTTCGCTAGTAATAGGTTCAGGTTCCGGCGTACCATTCCCGCCGTTTCCACCATTTCCGCCACCTCCATTTCCGCCATTTCCACCGTTTCCATTTTCCGGTGGAGGTGGTGGCGGTATTTCTATCCTTGCATTTGCCGCTACTTCCGGTATGTAAAACACAAGGCGTTGAGAACCACCAGGACCAGGGGGCGGATCAAATGTTGTTACTCCATCCCTTCTTATAAACCAACCACCTGCATATTCATTAAGTGTGCCTACTATTTCTACTTCATACTCCGCACCCGGGGTTGCGGCACTTTCGGGGACTGCTAACCTAAACGTATGATTCGATGTTTGTGGTTCCCCAAACGGCACTACTGCTCCCGCAGCTGTGCGTACTTCTGATCCTGCCGGGAGTGTTCCTTGGTTAAAAATAACCGGATTTTGGGGTCCTACTCCTGTTAGGCTTAAATCTATGTGCGATACATAAAAACCGCCCTCGAGCACTCCTTCTGTCCATGGGTTTAGAAACCCGTTAACCAGTGCAAAAGCTCTTGGTTCTAAAAACATTGTACCGTTTACCATAGACATTGCATAGTCAATGATTGACTGATCACCGCTTAAAACACCCAGTATTGATCCGCTAGAATACGCCACTGCTACACGAGTAGTATATGCGTCATACATTGCGTTAAACAAAAAGGCATTATTTTCCCAACCGTGTTGCAATGATGTTACTATGCGTCCTTGATTGCCTGCTTCGGTTAATCTTCCTTGAATAACCCAACCATCCATATGCCCTAAACTTTCCGGACCCGGTAGGTGCGATAGGAATAGGTAAGCCTTTTGAAGTAATCTCCAGCTTTTCCCCTCCTTCACACCGTGCATGAGAGTTTCCCCTCACACGGCGTTCTAACAAGATTTATGCGCTTTCAATTTTCTCGTTTTCGGTCAATAGCCTTAAAGAATTAACCTTTTTGAGAGCCAAATCGTCAAGATTTAGTATTTTAAGATATTTGTCTATGGTTTCGGGTTTAGTGCAATGGATTAGCTTATGCACATCGGTACTTACCCAAACTAGATTTCCGTATTCATCAGTCCCACCTAGGAATTTAGGCTTTTTGTGATGACATTCCATTTCACCAATTATTAGAGGCTTTCCAGTAACGAAACATTTACCTTGTTGCCCTGCTATTAATGAAATACGGTTATCGTTATAATCTACTGATTTATCGAACTCTTTGTTTTGTAAAAGATATTCGATAAATTTGCCGGCACAAAATAGTTTATTGTGTAGCTTTTGTCTGCCAGTTTCTGTATAACTGCAAATATCTTGACTGAAAATGGTTGGAGTAGTAAATTTGCGCCCATAAATAGGAAAGATGGATACTCCTGCTATAGAACGAATTTTACCACTATACTCCCCATATAGTTTCAAATACAATCTTGACTTTTCAGGCTTTTTGGAAAGGTTATTTTTAAGCCTGTTATCAAGGCTTCTTGTGACAATAAAGTGGATTTTGCTGAAATCTTCACTAACAAGCGTGGCAATTTTGTAGTAGTTGTGCATACCTAAAATCATAGCGTTTAATTTTCCTACCTCACTAGAGTTTGGGTTTTTCTGGATTGCCTTTACTTGCTCTTTTAATTTAGTAGTTATTGTCTTTTTAGCCTTTTGTGTGATATTACCCTTGTTGACGTATTTATTGCCTTTAAGTCTAACTTTTAATGCAAATCCCAAAAACTCCGTTGGCTTTTTACGAACATTGGTTATAGTGGATTTTTCGGGGCTTATTTCTAATCCCAGCCGCTCTTTTAGCCAAAGTCTTGTTGCCATAAAAATCTTTTGGGCTGTTCTATGGTCTCTGCAAAGGATTTTGAAATCATCTGCATAACGTACAAAGAAAAATTCCTTTAGGTTTGTTGTTTTTAAGGCTCTGTATTCGTTACCGTTTGTGTATTTGTGCCTTGTTTTAAGTGTTTCCCATTGGTTCGATAACCACCAATCCAGCTCATTAAGTACAATGTTTGACAGTAATGGACTTATGATGCCACCCTGCGGTACGCCCTTATTAGGAATACCCTCACCCTCAACTTCAGATTTTAGGATTTTGCCAATTACACATAACAAATTTTTGTCCTGTATGCCGAAGCTCCACATTTGCTTTAATAGTTTTGCGTGGTTGACATTATCGAAGAATCCCTTAATGTCAATGTCTACAACATAGTGCAACTTGCTCTTGAACAACAAAAATTGTGTTCTTGCGATAGCGTTGTTTGCACTTCTGTTTGGGCGAAAACCATAGCTGTGTTTATGAAACTTAGCTTCGCAAATCGGTTCTAAAACTTGTTTGATACATTGTTGCAAAATCCTATCATCCATACAAGGTATGCCTAGCAGTCTTGTTTTGTGGGGTTGCCCATCTTTTGGGATTTCAACCCTACGAACACTTTTAGGGTGGTAGTTATGTAGTTTGTCTTGAAAATACTTAACAAACTGCTTGCTGTCCCACTCTTTATAGTGTTCTATTGTAAGTCCGTCAGTGCCTTTCGTTGTCGAACCCGAATTTTTCTTGATATTCCTGTACGCCAAGAGGATATTATCCTCCTGTGATATTACCTGCATTAAGTTTCTAAACTTGAAGTTTTGTAATGATTTTTTATATAAATCGTCAAATACGTCTTGCAAGTCATAATACTCATTGTTTCTCAAAAGTTGTCGTTTCTTCAAGTCCTTATTATCCGTCAAGTCGAACTTCCCCCTTTCGGGTTTATTCTCTATTAGTCATACAAGAACCTTGATTTTAGCTGAACTATTTATTGTTAAGAATAATTCGCTATTACGAGAAAATAGAATTTATATAAATCTTGTCTAGTGGCTATTGCTCTTTCCCTCATTACCAAGGATTATTAGCTTTTGGCTAATAATCTAGGGCTATCAACGCTCCTGCCACCACTTTCACTATGATAAATACAAGTTATGGTGATAACGGTATATCAATCCATTGTTCGCCTAATTGATTATTAACCAGTTAGACGATTGTAATTAATATGCTAATATTCTCTATTAGCTTTCACCTTTCCTTGCAAACGCAACATCTGTGTGCTACCACTTTAACATTTGCGTTCATAGCTTCCGACGTTCCAACAAATCTATCTTTACATATATCCTTAGGTGCTTGCTCTGAGCCTGTGTGCTTGATAGCTCCTGTAAAGCTATAAGGTATTTCATACTGACCAATTTTACTTTACCTCACACACCCCGTATAAACGGTTGGCACATTTCTATGCCGTCTGCGTATAGACCCGTACATTCGCAAGTTTGTCATTTCTTTTACAAAAATTCTCACCATAGACACTTTATTGACCCCCGACATATAGAATACAAAGGCTACCTCTAACCCTCTTTCGTGTGAATTTTATTTTAATTCACTTACGGTATCTCTCTGCCGACTTCACCGAGCTTTATACGCTTTGCTTTTAGCATAGCAAAACGCATATCGGAGTATCAGGGAAAGCGTTTCAGGGCGTTACTCCCTCATTCCACTTTTCGATTTGTTAGTTCTCCAAGCCAGTTATTTGGCTTGTGCATAACCTTTTCAGTTATGAACGTCTCACACGATCGGCACAGTAGACTTCAAATGTTACTGTTGAGCCACCTATAGTCAAATCTATACTGTATCTTAGCGGGCTAAGGGCAGTATTGCCCAAAGATACTGTTCTGTCCCATGTAGGTTGCTCACCGAAGCCCGGATCTACGTCTTCACCCAGTATAAACGGGCTGAAAAGGAACGGTAATGGTGCTACATCTAAATATCTGTGACCAAAGTAGAACTCTCGAAGCTCCATATATGTTTCGTATTCTATGCTTGGTTCTATTGTTATCTGCATACCCGCTAAAGATGGTGCAGATGGCATAGGTGCTACACTTGTATCATCCTGCGTGTTTGGCAGATTTTCTAGCGAAAAACTTCCATCTTCGTTCACTTCTATTTCGTTACCATCTACAAAAATACTTGTTATTGTTTCTTGCGGGTTTATTGGGTTAGCTTGTGCTTGTGCTGGCCATGTACCAACCACAATAAGCACCGTCATAACCATTGCCACAAACCTATTAATTTTTCCTGTTTTAGCTCTTTTTCTGTTCATCTTCTATACTCCTTATTTTTTATTTTTTTAAAAAAAACATACTTGGCTGAAAAGAAAGTTGATATACAACTATCCCTTATCCTATTCGCTACTTTTTTTACCGACATTGCCACACCTCCGCTAGCTAAAAAAGAACATAAAAATAGCAACCAAGTTTTTACGCTTGATTGCTACTCGTTGTTATTGTTCTTTGTTTGTTATAAAAAAAGGGGTTTATTCCGCTATGCTATCCACTGCAAACACACCTGTTATAACACCATGAACGTAACCTTGATATCTCAATGTACTAAAAAATTCAGCGGCAACTACTTGTACTTCATCTATGCTGAAAATATAATAGTTATCGAAATGATTTACACCAGTAATACCATTAGTTACGGTTGTTTGAACCAAACCTCTACGAACACCTAATTCGTATAGCATCGCATTTCTAGCAGGTGTATAACTTGTAGTTCCTTGAAGTGATATCAAAAAACCCATATTATTTGTCATATTCATACTTATATCCCAAGGAAAGCCATTTATAGTAAGTCCGCCAATAATTCGCAACCTATTTCCATGTCCATTATTAGTAATTTCAACAATTGGCTCACCAACATATCCTACTTCTTGTAAAAAGTTTTCCCTGTCAACCCGCCAGTCTATGTTCCAACCAAAAGCTATTAAGTTTGCGGGGTCAAAAGTTGGTTTCTCTGCCATAACAGGAACAACCAACCCAAACATAATTACCATTGCTAACATTGTACAAGTTGTTGTTTTTACTAAGTTTTTCATAATATGCTCTCCTTATTTTCGGAATATATCCGCTTATATTGTATTTGTTTTTCTTCCAGTGCTTTCACTGTTATAAATACATTATACACTATTTTCTTGAATTTGTCAATAGTTTTATATTACATTTTCATTACAATTTGTTACAATTCTCATATTTTTTTCATGAGCCGAAACCAAGCCCGAAACTCATATGCCCCGTATACACGTCTATTTGAGCTTCTAACGCAATTTGTGTCAATTGGGGTAGTTTTACCCTTGTTAACCAAAATAATTGCGTTAGGAGCTAAGATAGAGCGTTTAGCAGGGGAGTATAAATGTTACTGTTTTTATATTTTCTAGCTCTATATCAAAAACGACACTATCATTATCTTTAAATATGGGGTTAGCTTGATTGCTCGATATATATTAATTGCTCATAAACTTTTGTGTTGCTATGTTGCCGTATCTGCCTATGCCTATGTAGGTGTTGTTAGACAATATATTGGCTCTGTGTCCTGGGCTGTTTAGCCATTGTTGTAGAACTTGCTCGGCTGTTCCTCTGTTCATTGCTACGTTTTCTGCCCATGAAAGCCAACTTATCCCTGCGGCTGTTAGTCTGCCACCAACGGTTGAACCGTTTGAGCCAGTGTGTCCCATCATGTTGTTTACGTACATATCCCTGCTGTGTTCTCTTGCAACTGTTGCCAGTGCAGGGTTGTTTATAAATGGTTGCAAGCCGTGTCTTGCTCTTTCTTCGTTCACCAGTTGGAACATGGTTTGTTCAAATGTGGCTGTGTCGTTTTGTGGTTGAGTAATAGGTGGTCGTGGTGGTTGTGTAGATTCTATTGTGTTGCCTATGTTGTTGTTATAAGGTTCAGCGACAACTATCTGTGTTCCGTTTACAGTAACAGTTAAACTAACCTCAACGTCCCTATTGTGAGTTACATTAACCCTAACATCATCCCCATTACGAGTAGTTACAGTAACCCTGACATTTCCCGCCACAACAGGAACAGCTAACCCAAACATTATTACCATTACTAATACTGCACAAGTTGTTGTTTTTACTATTTTTCTCATAGTACGCTCTCCTTATTTTCGTAACACATCCGCTTAGATTGTATTTGTTTTCTTCTCTTTTTTCTTTCACTGCTATAAATACATTATACACTATTTTCTTGAATTTGTCAATAGTTTTATGTTACATTTTCATTACAATTTGTTGCAATATTTCATATTTTTCATGAGCCAAACCCAAGCCCAAAACTCATATGCCCCGTATACACGTCCATTTGAGCTTCTAACGCAATTTGCGTTGATGGGGGTAGATTTTATCCCTGTTAGCTAAAATAATTGCGTTAGGAGCTGAAATAGAGCGTTTAGCAGGGGAGTTATAAATGTTACCGTGCTACAATTTTGCGGAAGTCTAAATTTTAATGGTGCAAAACCCATTAACGATAAGCCATAAAATTAAGAACCTACCTAAAACAAAACATGTGAAAATACCTGCCAACAACCATTTTACGCTAATTTTCTGCTCTTTTTAAGCTGTCTAGGTAAGGTTGAGTTAATTTCAATACGCGTTTTAACCCCGGTTCGTACGAAAGGGCAGGGCATTCTTCTTCTTTAGTTGGCTTTTCCTCCCAATTGGAGCAACCAAAAAATTCACGGTATCCACCGTTCTTTTTGTCTTTGTAGTGCTTGATTTTATAATGTCCTTTGCAATTTTTATTTTTATTTTCACATGGTATTAATCCATTTGGTATTACTCCGGTTTGTGCTAAGGCTATAATAATATCGTTTTCTATTTTTTCAACATATTTAACATCTAAAGAACCACTGTATCTGTATCTGAACAATGGCAAGCCAACTTTACTAAAAACTCTGTTTTTGAAATTATCGCTTATCTCTTTCTTTTTCAATGCCTCCTCTCCATAACTCTTTTTATCATAGTGGGAGGGGTCGTCTATTTCAATAGCCGATATTGGTCGCAAATCTTTCTTATTGTAAAGTACGAAGTCAACGTGTTTTTGCATTATTTTTCTATTGGCTACTTCTTTAACGTCTTTATAATCTTCATGGTCTTTATAATATGGTTCGTCCGGCACAAATTTTATAACATCTGCAATACGGATCTTTATTGCTATTCGCAGATTATAGGTACGAGCAAGTGGCAAAAGTTTTTCAAAATAGCGTTTTTCATTGCCAGTTACTAATGAACCCTCAAGTTTGTAAGGCAAATTTTTTTCTACCCAAGCATTTATGACCTTCTTTTTGTCTTTTTCGTCCATTTGTTGCGGAGCAGATTTATATTGTTTATCTTTCTCATCTTCTCCGTCTTCTTCATATTCCTCTTCGTCCATTTCTTGCAAGTCAAATTCGTCCATTTGTTGCGGAGCAGATTTATTTTGTTTACGTTTCTTTAAAAAAGAGAAGAACTTGAAAAAGCCCATGATTGGTTTCCTCCTTAATCTACATGTACAAAGTTTTTTTAATTAAGCTCAAATTTCATATGCCCCGTATACACGTCTATTTGAGCTTCTAACGCAATTTGCGTCAATTGGGGTAGTTTTACCCCTATTAGCTAAAATAATTGCGTTAGGAGCTAAAATAGAACGTTTAGCAGGGGGCATATGCTACTGGTTAGTATCTTTTCTAAAATTTATTTAGTTGCTTGCTGTGCTAGACATAAACAAATAAGATATACCACCTTCTTTCTGTCCCATACCTAGGTATCTATGTTCCGGTGATAAAATATATCTTCTGTGTCCATCACTATTCATCCAACCATTTACCAATGCTTCTGCCGTCATAGTACCCCTACCAAATCCATTGCCACCGTTCCAACGCAAATTCGCTCCGAAAGCTGCTGCAACATTGGCACTAGCACCGTGCATAGCATTCCTGTCTGTAGCGTATGGACCAAAATTATGGCTTAGGATTCCGTTTAAATCTCTTACTTGTTGTGCGTAAAACCTGGCAGCCATGCCTAGAGTATCATCCCAAACTACTGGGGTTAATTCATGACGAACACGTTCTATATTTACTAACCGCAAAACTTCCTTTTCGTTTCCTGTAGCTCCACCCATTTCCCAATACTCATTTATCCAAGTTTGGCGTTCATTATTTGTTAAACGTCTGTTAGGCAATTCGATTTGGCTTTGCGGATTATCTTGTCCATTGGGTTGGTGTGTTGGTCGCAATTGAGTAGTAGGTGATTGCGGTCGTGGTGTAGATTCTACTATGTTATCGTTATAAGGTTCAGCGACAACTACCTGCGCTCCGTTTATAGTAACAGTCAAATTAACCTCAACGTTACTATTGTGAGTTACATTAACCGTGGCATCGTCCCTATTATGAGTTATATTAACATTAACCCTAACATTTCCCGCCATAACAGGAACAGCTAACCCAAACATTATTACCATCGCTAATACTGTACAAGTTGTTGTTTTTACTATTTTTCTCATAGTACGCTCTCCTTATTTTCGGAACACATCCGCTTATATTGTATTTGTTTTCTTCTCTTTTTTCTTTCACTGCTATAAATATATTATACACTATTTCCTTGAATTTATCAAGGGTTTTGTGTTACGTTTTCATTACAATTTGTTACAATTCTCATATTTTTTTATGAGACAAACCCAAGCCCAAAACTCATATGCCCCGTATACACGTCTATTTGACCTTCTAACGCAATTTGCGTCAATTGGGGTAGTTTTACCCTATTAACTAAAATAATTGCGTTAGGAGCTAAAATAGAGCGTCTGGCGGGGGGTTCGTGTTGTGTGTTGGTGACTTCACAGAAACTCAAATTTTATAAACTTGGTTCTGTTCTTAGTCTTTTTATCACTTTACTATACACGCTTTGTGGAAGTATTTGCTTACAATACCTCAATTGTTGCGTTTTACTGATTGGAGTAGATATATTCTTAAAAAGTCTTTTCAACTCACTGTCACTACCGTTAAAAGAGCTTACATTGGCACTCAACATAAGTTTTTCTGTCGTTTTGCTGAAATCAATATCAAGACCATTGACTTTGCCGAGAAGTTCAATAAACGCTCTCTGTGTACGCCCATTGCCTTCCCGAAAGGGATGAGCCGCATTTATATCCCCAAAATAAACGGCAAGTTTCTCTATCCGCTGTACTCTTGCAACACCTATCAAATAGTTTTCTTTAGCTAACCCATCCAGTACGCCACCTAAGTAACTTTCGATATTTTCAACCAAACAAAACAAATTGCCTTTTCCTATGTTAACGGTTCTAAACTCGCCTGCCCATGTGTATATGTCTTGAAAAAGATTTTTGTGTATTGCTTTGATGTGCTTAATGTCAAAAATGCCTTTTATAGGGTTAGTTTGAAAATTTTCATAACGCAAGGAGGAAAAATCCATTTCAAGTGTACTCAGCACTTCATTGTTACGTATGTCAAATTTATTTATCAGAACATTAGTGCCTTTATAGCAATACTTGTTATCTTCTTCTCCATTATCCATTAAAGACTATCTCTTTTGTTGGTTTAGCAATAGCATATTTTAGATTTAATTCTTTTATAGCGTCTTCTGTACTTAACTGACCGGATGCAACTCTATATAACCTATCTTTGTGTTCGTTACACAAATGCAAACCATCTACTGCGAAGCTACCTACAACTTTTTCAACTACTTTTTCTGCATTAGGCATAATATACCTCAACCTGGAATGTTATATAAAAATATAAAAATTTACTACATAATCAAAATAGTTATGCAAACTGCCATAGATACAAAAAATGCTATAGTACGTGTTATTACAATTGGTAAAGACAACTTAAATGGTCTTGATATAGGTGTATCAGTCAATTCTTTGGCAGATAGCTCCTCAACTTGCACAATGTTTTCTTTCAAAAAATGGAAATCACCACCGTGCATAATATATATTTTCCTGTCTTCACGTTTTCGGAGTTTACGTTCTATAACATTTTCGTAATATCTCGCATACATAAAACGAGTTTGACGCTCGTTGATATTTGTTATTGTAATTTTGGCATATGTTTTTAGTTCTTGCTTTCTATGCACGTTATGTATAAAAATATTAGAAGGTATGGAGTGATTTGTAAAGAAGTAAACTATATCCCTCTCACTTCCTAGCAAATACCTATTATCCAGTATAGATTCTATATTTTTAGGGTTCGTGAAATGAACAAGGCCATTTTCATGAATATCTTGTCTTTTCTTTTTAGTAAGTGCCAATGGCAATAAAGCTATTATAGATGTTA
This sequence comes from Defluviitaleaceae bacterium, assembly GCA_009778165.1. Taxonomy (GTDB): domain Bacteria; phylum Bacillota; class Clostridia; order Lachnospirales; family UBA5962; genus WRKF01. Next base: position 21,825 of record WRKF01000184.1, on the reverse strand, counting down.
CCATAGCCACAAATGAAATAATTATAAAAATTTGGAGGATTATCATATGCTTATACCTATTCTCACTTTACTTATACTACTTCTTTGGGCTTACCGTCATTCTATAATTTTTATTTAGATTTGTCAAGTAATTGTTGAAAACCCGTCAAGTAATTGTTGAAAACTTTGAACATCGCAATTTTGCTTGTTCCGGTAGCCTTTGAAGCACAAATGTATCAACATTTTTAATTATTGCAATAATTCAAATCTGCACCACTATGTAGATTTTTTACTCTAAGCCACCAAGAAGGAGATTCGCCAAACTCGCGACCTTCATCTATTTTGGGTACAATACCTTCTTTTTCGGCTATTTGTAAACATTCTAAAATAGTAGACAGACCCAAGGACACAGCTTGCCCGTTTATCTGCAAAGCAAAAATTATTGACTCTTGGCACTCACTGCAAGCAATTTCTGTTAATGAACTTTCTTTGTGTTTGGGTTCAAAGAGTATCCTTTTTTCAAATATATCCTGCAATATTTCTTGTTCTGCCGTGTTTTTTAATTCTCTCGTCATGGTTTCTCCTGTTTTCTGATTTTTTTCAGACCTATAACCCGTGTTCTCTAAGCATGTCTAACATTTTTTTGTCCTGTTGCCAGTTTTCAAAGTGTATAAGATTAAAAAAATGTTGGTGGTCAAATTTTATTTCCTTTGTTAGAATCGTTCTATTTTGGCAACCCTTAGCGTCATCGTACAATACTATGTTGATTTTCATGCTTTCTCTTAACTCACCATCTTTTGGTGTGCTTTTGTGATGTATAAAAGATTGGGTTAAATACTGTGTCTTCTTTTCAAAACCCGCTATCTTTACTAACTCATCGGAAATATTTTTGAATTTAATGCCATATTTTTTCTTTTTAATTTCTTTATATAAAAAACCGTCTTTTTCTATAATCTGCCCAAACAATTTTTGATTGCCGGACATGTAAAGAAAAACCCACGGAATATTTTCTAAAGTTGCTCCCATATACTGCCAACCATCCCAACCTATATAAGCACTTAGCAACTTTTTAGTAAAACCCTCACCGTATCTTATGCCGGTGCAGAGCTTAGCTAAATATATCACTTTGTCAAAATGCTCTACAAATAAGTCTTTTATTTTTATCGACATAGCGTCCGGAAATGTTTTTTTATCATTTTGCACATATATTTTCTGCACTCGGTATGGGCATACTTCATAAGTTGCTTGTATATGTTTTCCTATCCTGTAGACATCTTTTTTGTAGTGTTTCGCATAGGATTTTTTCTTGTCTAGCATAGTTTCTTTATCACTATTCCTATAAAAGCCTATAATTTGTACAGGATTGGCACATTTAGAGCAAGTGGCAAAAGCGTGTTCTTTATTATTGAGCCTTTGGCAAAATGGCTCACTTTTATCTGTTGTTTCCTCAAATATTTCTCTTATAACCGGTATAATCTCATTTTGCTTTGTTTTCTGATTTACTACACTAACAACAGGATTACTACAGTGAACACAAGGTGCGTAAGGTTTTTTATTGCCACTCTCGCAAAGTTTACAATACCGCATATCCACACCTATTTAACTAACCGCAGGATAGCCCACACCATACCTACCAACCATTTTACACCAAAACTCTGTTTCTTCGTCTATATCAGGAACATGTCCTTGCTCTTGTGCTATACGCAAGCACTCTAGCACAGTTGTTAAGCCTATGGAAAAGTTTTCTCCGTTTTCTGTTGATAATGCAAAAATGATAGGTTCTGAACAAATCTCACAATCATGAGATTTACAATCGTGTGTATTAATAAATTTTGCACGTTTGTCGAATGTGTTTTTTAACATTTTTTGTTTATATTTAGTTGCGTTCACTACATCACCCCTTTTAAATTATAGCGAGTATTTTCCCCCTAATAATCCTGCACATCTTTTATATTCTTTGGTTTTTTTTGTAAAAACTGCGATATTTGTTTTTCTATATCGGCAGAATTGTTAGGTTTTATTTCACCTTCTAAAACAGCAAGCTCGAAAATTTCGGTTACCGCAATATACTTCACTAGATCATTGCGGAGAACTTGTACCGATGTAGATATTTGCTCTAAATATTGTTTTTCTTTTTTAACGGCATCTACTATTCTGTCTTGTATGATAGAGATGTAATCGTTATGAATAGGTATAGATGACGATTTTGGCAGTCCAAAACTATTCAACTCCACATTGTGCTTAACACCTTTTGTGTAAGCAACAGGCTTATTTGTATCAATTTCTCTTTTGTCAAAGTTGTCGTGCATTTCATGTAATTCCCATATATAAGAGCCGTTTAACGTGTAAACAGTTTCAAGCAAGTTTAAGCAGTCGTTTAGATAATCGTGCAAAAGTCTATATAGCTCTCTGTATGCCAATGCAAAATCTTCTCTTTTGGAATATAAAAGATTTTCTTTTTTGCTACAATCATGAGTATTTTCTACATAATTAAAAAAAAATACCCGCAGCATACATACGGTTATAACTATTTTCTATAAACTGGTGTAGATTTACAAAAATAGCTTTCCTGTCGTCTAAATCCTTTTTTGATTTTGGTTGCAGAGCAAAACTATGTTCTGTATGTTGTGCAAGTGATTTTGCTATAAAGCTGCCGATAGTATCTCTAATTTCGGCTAGTTCTTGCATTTTCCTTTCGTAACGTTTTTCTTTTAACATTTGACCTCCTATCCCCGCTTTTAAAAATTAAATTCGTTGGTTGCCTAGTTGTGTTATGTACGAATTTATTAACTTTTGGAAATCCAAAGTCATATTATGCAAAGTTTTTGGTTTTAAATCTATGTCCGTCTTTAGTCCGCTATTTTCATCTAAATATTCTACATATTTATCATAATATTCTTCCGTCATCATCTTTAAATCTATAACCGCTTTTATAAGAGCTGCTAATATATTTTTAAACATTTGTCTACTTGTGTGAGAATTATATTGCACAAAACCAGGCGAAGATACCAAATCCTCAACATAACAATTCATACTGTCGATAAGCGGCAATAATGTTTGACCGTCAACAGTTATATGCTCTTCTAATTTATTTCGGTTATCAGAATTTATTATTTTATCATACCAAGTCATTTCATTTTTTTGAGGCATTTTATTTATAACCATAAAAAATCAATCCTTTCATTTCTTTTCACTTGGAGAAAATATAGATTTGCTTCTTACTATTTATCCAACATTTTGTTCCGGTCCACTCCGCTAAAACAGCGATAGGGACAATTTTATCATTTGTTTTATGCAATTGTCTAAATTTCTCACTAAAGTATTTGTACAAAGTAAAGTCACTAGCCAAAAATTTCAATTCATAAGCACCTAATGCGGGAGGTTTGCTTTTTGTTGGAAATGGATAATAGCACCAAGCGCTAAAATACTCTAGGCCACTATTATCACGCATAGGTTTCCAAGTGAAGTTAGAAAAATTCAATTTTATAATCCTTTTGCTTTTGCGTTTGTTGTTCCAAATTTCTTGATTTCTTTCATGTTGGAATATTTGCCAAACTTTTTCACCGGTTGGCAAACTTTCGTTGTCTTTGCTGTACAGTAAGAAATTAAAAAGTTTAGCAAGTGTTGTTATTTTGTTTTCTTTTTTAAGATACGGAAAATCCTTACTAGCAGATTCATCAGCTTTGTTTTTTGATTCTGTAAGGTTTTTTTGGAGTAGCATATTAAAAAAATCATCAAAAACAAAACCCACAACTTCCAACTCTTTATAATTATACTGAGAACTGCTTTTATACTCGCAATAATCAACATGATTTTTATTAGGTAAGGCAGAAAAGTAGGGTTCTACTTTATATTTACTTTTGGTGTCTGAACCTTTGTTTTTCAATATGAGCATGGTGTTACAAGCAGGGTTAGGGCAAAAGTATTCACCCGTATAAAAATCATGAACATCACAACTATAATGCAGTTTTTTATCTGTTCCTATAGCAACTTTACTCACTTTATCACCTTAACTTTCTTGATATAAAGCCATCTTTAACAGTGAAGCCGAATTCCCTATAAACCCACTCGGTATATCTTTAAGTTGTATTTTACTTCGTAGAAACATAACCGTCAAGGCTTTTATCATGCACACTAACTTATAACCTAAACTCTATAAATTCGTCTAAATGATATTTACGCCAGCAACCTTTTCTGTAGTGTGTTTTAATTTTTGTTTCGCTAATCTTCTTAGATTGCCGAAATTCGTCAACAGGCACGGACATAAGCCATATACCTATATGTTCATGGATCGGTTTTATTTTAACCGTTACGGTAACTGTTCTGTGAAATAGCTTTTTTATTACCGAAACGGAATAATGCAGCCCATCCGCTAATTCAACTTCTTTAGCGTTTGTGTTAAATGCTGACGTTAGCATTTGTGCTTTTTTAAACTCGTCATCCTCAAAATATTTTTTCCTTAGCCAAAGAAAGGCATATGTGCCACGCTTACTACCTATCAACAAGTTGTGTGTATACGAAAATTCATAATTACCATAACGTATACAGCTAGGCAATAATTCACGACCAACTTGATTACTTTTAAAAACAATGGCTTGCATGGTTTTAACTCCGCTGCGTTTTGCCATACAAGTTCTGTGTTTACCCTCAATCACCCAATATTTTCCGTTTTCCTGTAGCATTCTTATCGGTTCTTCGTCTAAAAAGGGCGTTACGCCTTTTTGGTATGATTGCCAAAAAGCCTTACATCTACACAAGTTTTTACAAATTTCTAGCATTTGAGCGTCATTGGCACTCTCGTCTAATGCATGTTTTAACGCTTCTTCGGTATCAGTATAGGCATTTAACCCATAATAATCAAGTACAGCACAGCGTGTACCAAGTTGAGTATTGTATTCCGCTATTTGTGATACATTTACAGCAGTTAGCCGAGTTTCCATTTCTTTCGTTCCCTTCCCTAATAAAGTAAGCGGTCTGTACCTATTCCGGCAGGAGCAAAAAATCTGCGATTAGCTGTATAGCTTTGCTCAAACAGTTTTATTTTGCAACCCGGGTAATTATTTTTTATTTCGTGAACCGCGTCTGCAATACCACTGCCCCAATCGCCGCCAATAGGCCTTACATGAAACTCTCCCTCGATTGTTTGAAATACAACAAAGGCAAAAATACCTTCTGAAAATATATCAGACAAATCGGGCAATTTTGTTTCTCTTGGTTCTTTAAATTTTTTAGAATCCATTGACTTTCCTTTCTTCTTAGATTTTCGGCAGCAACGTCCATGTTTTCACTTTTATTTACATCTTCTTGAGGTGTGCTACTAATTTTAGTTTTTCTTCATCGCACACCCAATTATTATAATGCTTTATGTTGTGATAATAATCATGGTCAAAAGTTAACTTTTTTTCCAAAATACGGCTACTATCTCCGTTATTGTAATCAATATGAACCACCATTGTTATATTTTCAGATAGAACACCGTTTTTGGGGCTACTGTTGTGTTGTGTATAAAAATGCTTCAAAAAAGCCCCTTTGTTTTTAAAACCATTAAATTTCACGAAATCTTTTCCGTCCGAAAAAATAGAGTTGTATTTTTCCTTTTTTAACTCGTTATGTAAAAATCCGTCTTTTTTGATATATTGTCCAAATAAATTTTGATTTTTTGCCATATAACCAAAAATCCAAGGAATATTTTCTAAGGTAGCACCTATGTAATTCCAACCGACGCTGTAACAATAGCTGTCTATCATTTTTATTAACAACCCATTGCCGTATCTTATACCGGTTGTGTTTTTCAGTACATGGACTATTTTGTCGAAATGGTTCACAAAATCAGCTCTTATAAAAATATCAAGCTCATCATCTTTTGAACGCCTTGCGTTTATGTCGTAATTTCTAGGTGCAAAATAGGGACAAGTTTTATAAGGAACGGCACTTTTGTAGAGTTCTAACAAAGCCTTATTCTCTGTATGCCTACCAAAAGCCTTTCTTACTGTATCTAACTGCTTTTGCTCTTGCTTTTTGTAAAGACCTACTATTTGTACAGGGTTTTTACAATGCGGACAAAAAGCGAAATATCTATTTTCTTCTCCGTTTCTTTGAATATACGGACTATGAGAATTAGTTAGCTTTTCAAAGTTAATTTCATTTATCTCAACAGGCTTAGTAAAACCCACTTCGCTTTTTTCTTTTACCACAAAATACTTCACACCCTCACCCCATTTTTATCTCACTTAGTTTTGCTTGCGGGTATCGGTTAGATAATGTTACCCAAAAGTGTTTTTCTGTGCCTATGTTTGGCACATATCCTTCCAATTCTGCTACTTTTAAAAGTTGTAATACAGTAGTAAGCCCAAGAGAAACAGTTTCATCTCCTACTTTAAGTGCAAAAACAAGTTCTTCTTGGCATTCAGAACATGCTTGGTCATACGCAACGATACCATCGAGCGGTATTTCTAATCGCTTACTAAAAGCGTCAAGCAAGAGTTTTTCTTTGTACTCTTTTAATTTCATTACAAATCTCCTATCTTTTTAGAGCCATTTAAATATTTTAACACTTTATTTATCGAAAAAAATACAAAAGCCAAATGAAAACAATACTAACACAAGAATAAAACCCACAACTATATACGCCATCATTTCCTCACCTCCTATCTCAAAATATTAAATAAACTCTTCATTTTCCCAAAAAAACACTTTACCTTTAACATTAAAGCCATTTTTCCTATAAAAGTGTTCCAAATTTTTAATACCTATTCTTGTTTCGCTTGGCAATTCACCTTGTATATCAAAATAGTTATGCCTTACAGCAAAGTTCTTCAGATATTCTAAAACATGGCTACCATGCCCCTCCCGCTCATAAAATTCGCTTGTATCTAATGAATACACAAATATTTTCTTACTCAAGGGATATACGCTAACTTGAGCTATACAAACTTCATTTCTTGTGGTACTGTTTTTTGTTATATTTACTGAGCATATAGTCCACGAATGGCGGTCACTGTCTACAGAAACATGGTTCTTATAAACTATATCTCTCCGCAATATTATAAATAGACCGTTTTCTTTTAGATAAAAAGCGTTGTCATTGTATATATTATCTGCTTTCAGTTTAGCGAAGTTTGCAACCACGGTATTGTATTTATATTCAGTCGTCTTTAAATCTCGTATAAGAGTTTCGTCGTCTTTGTGAAGATGTTCCAATAGTATGATCTCATTTATTAACATTTTCTTTTTTACGCAACAAAAATACAAGGATATAGTAAGACATACGATAATTGAGATTAGAACAACTAAAACAATAGTTAAAAACAATTCATATCACCTATACCTTTTTGATTGCTTGTGCCTGCGAAGATTCCGATGATTGCAACAAATCCCTTCTTTCTTTAAATGAATCTCTTACAAACTTACGATATTCTTTGTCCAATTTTAAATTGGTGTGCATTATACAAATTAAAAAGACTAACGCAAACAAAGCAACCGCAAGGGCAAAACCTGCAATTATATACACAACCATGTTATTACCTCCCAACTTCAAAATTTGCTCTTTCATGATATTTACGGAAATAACCGTATCGATACAAAGTTTTAGCGTCTTGGGCGTTGACTATTTTTTGGGATAGATTACTTTTTAGCAACCATATCTTAGTATTAAAATGGTTTTCATCAATAATTATTTCTACGTCTATAGACTTAACCAAGTCCAACCATCTTTTTTTAACGGTAACTTTATATTTTAAGCCGTCTAAAACATGTTTGAATTTGCCTTTTGTATCAAACTTATCGTCTATAACGGTAAATTTCCTATCAAAGATTTTCATTTTATTTTTACTTTTGCACCTATTAAAGTCTACAAATAAAACAGGAGCCGAACCTACGATTCTGCCAAATATCTTAAAAATAGAAAAGTGGAAAGAACCGCAAGAACCAACAGAAGCTATAAGATTCTCGTTATCGTTATGTTCATAGACTCTAGCTTGCATTGTCTTGACACCGCCCCTTATCGCCATGCATGTGCGGTGTTTTCCTTCTGACACCTTATAAAAACCGTTATATTCATTCATGGTTATTAATTCTTTTTCCAAAAATGGTGTTACACCTTTTTCATACTCTCTCCAAAAATCACCACATCTCGAAGATTTGCAAATATCAAAATTTGACGGTATTTTAGCGGATTGAACCAAAAAATCCATTAACTCTTCTTCAGTGTTTGTGTACGGACTTAAGCCATTAACTTTCATAAGGTGGCACCTATTACCCAAATCAGTTGAGTATTCGGATATTTTATCAACATCTATTGTAGTGAGATTGTCTATCATTCTTATCTCCTATTGTTTTTAGATTCTTTTCTTATCAAAAAAAAACGCTCCTATCAAAGAAACGTTTTTAATCAATCACTCAATTGTAGTTTATTGCATCAAAAAGCAATCCGTATGCCAACTTTTTAACGTGTGGGCTTTTTGTTGGCTTATCGTTCGGCATTTCGATTTTTATTTTTGACTTTCTTAGGGTCGGTGTTTGTTTTTTTGTTGGGTACAAAGGTTGTTATTTGGGGTGCAGTTTCTTTTGATTGCATGGTTATTGGCATTAAGCCCGCGTCAAGCATTTGTTGTTGCATTTGTGCTATTAGTTTGCTACTTGCCTGTTGTTCCTTTTGCCTTGCCTGTTGTTCCTTTTGCCTTGCCTGTTGTTCCTTTTGCCTTGCCTGTTGTTCCTTTTGCAGCTCTTGCTCTAACGTTTTTATTTGAGGGACATACTTCTCAGTTGCCTTTTTTACGCCCTCTGCAAATTTTTCGGCTTGTTCACGTTCTTGTTGGCGTTTTATTCGTGCTATTTCATCGTCCCAATTTACGATGGCACGTAACGTTTGCTGTGTTTCCATCGTTTTTTTGAACTCCGATACCATTAATTTTGCGGTTGGGCTAGTTAATGTAGTCATTTTGGTCATCCTTTCCAAATCTTTGTAACGTGTTTTTAACACCTTGCAAATTTCCCACAATTCTCTTTGATTTTCAGACACTTTGTCAATATTTCTCGGAAGTTTTGGTAACTCAATTATAAAAATGTTGTATTTATCTTCGAGCAATCTTTTTAAAACGCCGTTTTGTTCTGTAGCGAAAGTAACTTGATAAAAAAATTCCTTGCTGTCTTCACTGATTATGTCACTTAATTTGAAACCCGATATTGCAATTTCGTTCACGTTAGGGGATTCGCCGTACTCTTCACCGGACATAAAACCTATTTTAGTTTGTTCAGCAAAACTAAGCACTATCCGTTCTGCAAAGGCTTGTTGCGGTCGCCGTTGCACTTCCAAGCCAATTTGCGTGATAATCTCGGTCAAAAGATTCTTTGTAACAGCGGTTGCTTGCACTTCGGGAACTTCAACACCCTTACCATCTGCATCGCTTGCCATTCTTTTGCCGTCAAACGCTATCGGCTCGGCTACTTTTTGTACAACCATTTCAATCACTTTATTGAATTCTTTCATATTGCAGGCTTTTCGAGCGGCGTTGGCAAGTCCTTTGAAAATCTTCTTGCCATTTTTGCCACTCAAAATTTGTTCGGTTATTTTATCGTGGGTTATAACAAAATTAGCACGCTTTTTGGCTAATTGTTCGTCTGTTAGCGTTTTCACCATTCCATCAACTCCTATTTTTATTATACACTTTTGTTGAGATTTGTCAAATACCCAAAACGGATCATTCAAGTTTTTTAATGTCGAATTTATCAAGCATTAACTCAAACATTGTATCGTTTGTTTCAAAGCATAACTTTTCATAAAACTTTCTAAGATTTTCTATGCCTATATCGGTTCCTAGGTCTAACTTACCATAGATAGACCTATATCCGTGCAGTTTGCAGAACCTAACAAGATGTTTTAAAAGAATAGTAGCAAGCCCCTTTCTCCTAGCGTCTTTATCAGTGCTTAACTCGTGTAGGTTTATTTTCTTAATGTCGTTTACCGTTTTCTCAAAAACCATTTTGCCCGTTAAAGTGTGTGCGTCCATCACATCATCATCGGGGTATGCAGCTTCCAAAACATATCTTTTAGTATAAACAGAAGGTTTGTTTATAATATCGCACTTTAATCTACAGACTTCTCTTCGCAATTTTAAATCAAACATATAAAAACCAAAACCTTCGTGTTCGTCTATTCTTAAAATTATGTAAACATTTCTGTACTTACTGCCATTGTAGTTTTCCTCATCATAGTGAGCTTGTTTTTCATAAAGGTTTCTTCCAAATCGGTTATTTTTCGACAGCCCTTTAATAGAGTAAAGAAATGTATCGTACTCATCCAACGAGCGTTTATATTTTGTAATCATTTCTTCCTGTTCTTTGATTGTATCTTCCTGTTCCCTGATTGTAGCAGTCAGATCTCTTTTTTTGTTTATACATACCAAAAATAAGACTATGCTGAAAACAAAGCTAATAACAGCTATCCCTAAAAGAAGAAATGACATTTATACTCCTCCTGTTTCAGTAGTTTTTGCGTTATTTTGATTATTATCAATATCAGAAAAATACTCAAAAATGGCTTCTATTGTATGATTTTTAGCTTCCTCTGAAAAACTGCGCTTGTTTTCTTGAGCTAAATGCTCCCAACTATCTGCCATTGAGAGCATTACAGCTTTATTTTCTGCCATTTTTTCCTTTAATTTGCTATTTTTCTTCTTTAATTCGCCATTTTTCTTTCTTATTTCCCTACACGTCATAAAAACAGCACATATCATTGCACCGTATCCAGCAAAAATAATACACAGCAAAACAATGAACCACTCATAAGCTAATAGTTCTTGCATAAAAAATCTCCTTTATAAAAAATTTTGCATTCGCTCTGTTACAATTATAATATCTAAAAGAGTGTACAAAACACCAAACCATGCCATAATAGGTATAGGGCGAACCCAGTAGCGGCCCAGTATCTCATATTCTTCTCTCCTATCCCAAAAAGATTGTTATCTTCGTTTTCGTTTTAAATTTATGCTTATGTCTTGATGATGTTCTCTAAAACACCCATGTCTATATAAGGTTTTCATATCGCTTAACACTTCTTGTTTGCTGGAAAGATTACTTTTTAAGAGCCATATTTTGGTTTTAGGGTGGTTTTTTTGTATTGTTATTTCTACACTAACCGTAACCTCGAGTTTAAATGGATTAAAAATAAATCTTTTTCTAAATACTGATGTTTTATAAAAAACACCTTCCATAATTTCTTTAATTTTTCCTTTTGTGTCAAAAGATGAGTCAAATACAGTTGGCGTATCGTTTATTTCTGTCATACCGTCGTAATTTGGTAATCGTACCCACAAGACAGGAGCAGAGCCTTTTATGATATTTGGTTGTTTATAAGAAAATTGGAATTTATATACTCCGTAATTGCCTACAGGCGGAAGCAAAAAATTTCGAGAACTTTGTTTATATACTTCTGCTGTTATACTTTCTACACCAGTCCTCATAGCCATACAAGAGCGATGTTTACCTTCGGATACCCAATACTTGCCGTTGTATTCGCCTATATAAATTTTATCTTTTTCAAAAAATGGAGTCCCCCCTTTTTCAAAAAACTGCCAAAACGCTCCGCAATGTGAAGAACCTTTGCAAATTTCTAGGTTTTTTGGGTCTTTAGCAAGAGTTTCTAAAGCGTGCATTATTTCTTCTTCTGTGTTTTGATATGGATGTAATCCATTTAATTTTAGCAATTTACACCTATTGCCTAATTCAGTTGGATATTCTGCAATATCTTTTACTTTTATTATTTTTTGTTCGTATGGCATAATAATCTCCCCCTAATGCTTTGTGAACTCTCCCACCAACTAAAGCTAGTGGGATTGCGGCTAGTGGTCTTTCAAATAATTATAACATGCGCTCGAAAGATATTCCATTACCAAAAAAATAATCTTGAAATGCACAGCAATTTTCTTCTAATATTTTCATCTTGCAATTAGGATATAGTCTATCCATTTCCTCTATGGCATCGTTTATGCCCAATCCAAAGTTGCCCCCTATAGGTCTTAAAACAATATCATTTTCAACCGTCTGCACTATTAATAAGCAAAATACATCCAAAAAATCTTTGCTTTCAAACCCTTGATTTAATAGTTCTTGCATAAAAAATCTCCTTTATAAAAAATTTTGCATTCGCTCTGTTACAATTATAAGTATATCTAAAAGAGTGTACAAAACACCAAACCATGCCATAGTAGGTATAGGGCGAACCCAGTAGCGTCCCAGTATCTCATATTCTTCATCTCCTATCCCAAAAAAGTAGTTAAGCAAAATAAGAATACATAATGCTAAGTTAGCTAACATAAACAAGATGAGAACCCCAAACTGGACAAGCTCAAACACATGAACAGGTATAAGCATATGATAATCCTCCAAATTTTTATATTTATTTCACTAAAAAAACATTCAGTCGGTCGTAAATTACAACCAACAGAATGTTTTGATATTTAATGCGTTTAATGCGGCTCATACACCATAATTTCTGTTGTAGTAGCAGATAAATAATCTTCTATCATTTGCTTTGGCTTGCGTCCACTTTTTCTTACATTTTTGGAATGTTCTTCGGAATACTTTTGGGCTAGAATTTCTACCGCCTTGGCAAATGTCGCCTTCTTCATGCCGCTTATTCTACGAAACTTTTCTTCGCTGTAGTTTTTTATATTTTCATATTTCATACTGGTATTTTAACAGATTGCTTTTGATTTTGCAAGAGGTCTATTGCAGAGCCATTCATATTTGTTCTTTTCTATGGCTCTTGCTTTGGCTTTTCTATCTAGGTTTATATCATCACCTTCACTGTTATAGTCTTCACGCAATTTTAGCACATGTCCCACATCAGGTGCGTTTGGTACAGCAAAATAGCCTTGATACAATCGGTCTGTTTTTGGACAGTAGTACGATATTTCACAGACTTTGTATATCTCCTTTGCGTTGCGTGTAAAGTTTGGGAAGCCAATAACATAGCTCTCGCCTTTTACTATTGTGGCAACGGCTGCTTGTTGTTCATATTTTTGCTCTTCATACACAATCAGCTGCCCATCGGTGATTTTTAAGCACAGCCCATCAGATTTACAAAGTTGTTCTAAAAACTTTAAGTCAGATTTGCTGTTTTGGTCGATTTGGTCATAAAAAGGGTCAACTGCTGTATCGTAAACAAGAGCAAGCCCAGCGTTACCAGATATGTCACCTGCAATAGCAGAAAGCGGCATGTCTACCCAAGCTCTATTTTTTCGTTCTCCTCTTGAGTTGGTTGTAATAAGCACAGCAGTTGCATCTATTGTGGCTGTACCGTTGTGTCCAATTCTGCTTATCTCAAATTCACCAAGTTCAATAGAACGATTGTCCCCTGGAGCGTTCCAGTCAAACACTTCTATTGCTGAGTTTATCGTTGCGCCTGTTTCGGGGAACAACGCACCTTTCCACATCTCATCACGGTCTGACAGGGTCAAGGAAATGCTGTCCGTTCTGTCGTAGTTGTCTGTGTAGGAAAAGTTTATTATGTCGTCTGATATGTCATTGCCGTTGTATGTTACGGTTGCTTTTGCTCTTCTTGCTTTTGGCATGGGGTCTCCTTTTTGGGTATAAAAAAAACCGTCTTTATAGACGGTTGTCGAAAATTCTTGTTAATATATTACTTCAAAATATTCACATTCCACGGTATTTTGATTGGAGATTAAAGTGCCGATTATTTTCACATTTTTCCCAGCTTTATGTGCTTGTATTGCAATATTATAATCTTCTTTATTTAACACCGTTGTCGCTGTTTTTAATTTCCCTAAGTTATCCACAAAAACAAATTTTATTTTACCTTCGTTTCTAGTTTCTACATTAATCATAGCAGATAAAGACTTTATTTTGCCTATATAGGTACTTTTATTCGTTTGTACTGTCCTATATTTTTGAACAAACGCTTTCATAGGGTTGTGATACTCATGATTTATAGATACGGAATGTTTATCCAATCTATTACCTTTTATTATCGGAGAGTAATCAGCTGTTATTTTAAAAGAGTTATTTGCCGCTGGTTCTGTTATATCAGCTAATGTTTCTAAAAAATTAACACTTATGCAATCTCCTGCAGCCAAACTTTCATTGATGGTATTTTCTAAAGAATCGTTGTTAATAGCTTTTTTAACGTTATCTATAGAGCATATAAGTTTATTAACTACCTTTCGAGTTAAAGAATTTGTCATTTCTTCTTTTTCATCAAATAAAGTCAACTGAACAGCATTATCGCTCTCAACTTTAGCAAAGGGGCAAACCACGGTAATTATGTAACTACCTATTTCAGTCTGTCCAAATCTACACATATTCACAAAATCCGATACTTTTTTAGGGCTATTCTTACTATGTTGCAATTGGGGATTTAATATATCTTTTGTCGTGGCTATCAACATTTTTTTTGTGTCATTAAATAACTTTATACCATCTTCTAAAAATATACTCCCACTTGACGTATCGAAATTATCAATCTGTATATGTATTATATCAGAGGCAGGATTTAAAAGGTTCAAAAAAGTCTGTTCTAAACTTCTATTAGAGGCTTGTGCCAATGTTTCAGCGGCTCTATAAATCGCCTTACTATAGTCTACTAACTCTTTATCAAATGGCAAATCTATTTGAAAAAAACCTATATCATTCTCTGTTTGGAATGTTTTAACATTATTTCTTCTTGTAGGAAACTCTGTCCATCCAAGATCTTTCAACATTTTAGCCATTTCTATATGCCCAATTTTAGCCGAAAGTTGTTTTAAATTAGCGCTATATACCATAGTGTGCTTCCTTTACCCTTTCATAAAGAATCCCATTTAAATTTTTGGGAGAAACTATATTGTTTTTTGGTATTTCAATCGTAACACGGCTTGTGTTTTCGCTACTTGGAAAATCCATTAAATCTAAATGAAACATACATTCTTTTATAATAAGCTCGTCAATTGTTTGATGCAGCCACTCATTTTTCTTTTTAGGAAGTATAAACAAAAAAAGAAATGATTTAACGGTAGCTTCGCGTCTTAAATCATCATAGTTTTTTTTCTTTAATGGGTAAGTAAAGTGCATTTCAAATTCTTTGTGTTGTTCTGATGTAGATTTTAGTTGCACGTCAATCTTTGCTAAAAATTTCATGTTTTTATCTAAAAGAAATTCTTTAGATAAAGTGCAGTCTATACCATCACTATCGTGTGGATTGCGTGTCAAAGAAATGCCTTCAAAAGCGCATATAGCATTAAGGTATGCAATACTCATTTCTTCTTTTTGCTTGTTTGTGTCTATTATAATAATCACTCCCCAATGTAAACAATCTTTATTTCAAATACATAATGAAAGTATACCAGAAAAGATAGTTGTGTGCAAACATAATATTTTTTTGCGTCCAAAGACACGGAAATTTAGTTTCACTGGGTTTCCCGAGCTTTGTTAGACTCTCGTCAAACAAAAATTTCGATTTTAGAAAAAAATAAATGAGACATAAAAAAGTGCACAAGCAAATAAAGCCACACTTCGATATTTTTTTGCGAAATGCAAGTAAATGCAAGTTCATTATAAAAATTTAGGGCGTGTTCCCACTACTGAATACGCATGCAAATAAGAGCAAGTTGTATGAATCCAACAAACATTTCATCTAGTTTTTCAAATCTAGTAAATATGCGCCTAAATCCCTTTAGATTGCGGAATAGTCTCTCTATTTCATTGCGGCGTTTATAAAGCGTTTTATCATATTCCCAGGGGTTTTTGCGGTTTTTCTTAGGTGGTACAACAGGCTCGAACTTTAATGTCTGTGCTATATAACGAGTATAATCATCTTCATATGCTCTATCCATAACAAGAGGTTTTGTAGCTTTTTGTTTGCCAAGGGTTTCCATAAGCAATCTTCCCTGTGGGGCATCATGAGCATTTCCTTTGCTTAAAATGAAGTTCACTGATATTTTATCGCTTGCTGAAACCATATGAATTTTTGTTGTTAGTCCACCACTAGACTTGCCTATGGCTTGTTCTCATTTTTTTTAAAGCACCACAAGTATCCGGGTGTACTTTTACGGTAGTGGAATCCAAAAATAAAGGGTAGGTACTCCCACTAAATAATTCTTGATCAAAAAGCTCATAAAAAAGCTTTTCTATATACCCTTCTTTTACCAAATATCTGAATCTTTTATAAATGGGATGCCATTTACCAAATTCTGACGGAAGCCTTCTCCACTTGCATCCGTTCTCGCAAATATATAGCAGTGCATTTATGAAATCGATATTATTTATACTTACATTACCGTGTTGAACCGGTAAAACGTGCTTTATTTTATCGTATTGTTCTTGGTTTATCTTCATAAGAACTATTGTAACACATTTAATGCTTTTTTGCTAGTGGGAACACGCCCTATAAGTATATCTAAAAGAGTGTACAAAACACCAAACCATGCCATAGTAGGTATAGGGCGAACCCAGTAGCGGCCCAGTATCTCATATTCTTCATCTCCTATCCCCAAAAAGTAGTTAAGCAAAATAAGAATACATAACGCTAAGTTAGCTAACATAAACAAGATGAGAATCCCAAACTGGACAAGCTCAAACACATGAACAGGTATAAGCATGTGATAATCCTCCAAATTTTTATAATTATTTCACTAAAAAAACATTCAGTCGGCCGTAAATTACAACCAACTGAATGTTTTGATATTTAATGCATTTAATGTGGCTCATACACCATAATCTCTGTTGTAGTAGCAGATAAATAATCTTCTATCATTTGCTTTACCTTACTCCAATCAAGGCCACCTAAACCACAACCAAGAGCCGGTATAGCAATGGAGTTAATTTTTTTGTAGGCTATGTAAGAGCTTAAATCTTCTAGCCCTTTCTTTATATAGTCATATTCGCTAGGCTTGGAGGAATCGTCTTTTGTAGGAAAGTTTATAATATATTGCGGTAAATTGTAGCCTTTTGATTTTTTTGATTTCTCCCAAACGAACATGGAGCCTATCTTTACTTGCCCAAGTTTACAAGCGGTTTTGTAAAATTTATTATTATCCGGAAAATTCTTTCTAAAAGCAGCGGCAAGCCCGGCACCCATCCTTCCGTGGGTATTAACAGGATTTACTATTGCTTCGCAGTTCGATGTAAATATGTCGCCTTGTTTGTATCTTATCATTTCGTTAATAGCACCTCTCTTTTCCAAAAAATTATCCAAGCAAATCTGCAAGAGTATAATTGCCCAGATTTTCTAACGCCCATTCTAAAAGGGTTCTTATAGCGTTTGATTGGATCTTCTTTTTCATATCCATCAGCTCTATCAACTCTTTTATATGGGCATCCATTTCAGCTGTAATGCGGGTACTGGTAGGGCTTGTTAGTTTTTTGTTGTTTTTGTTTTTGC
Source organism: Defluviitaleaceae bacterium (assembly GCA_009778165.1). Taxonomy (GTDB): domain Bacteria; phylum Bacillota; class Clostridia; order Lachnospirales; family UBA5962; genus WRKF01. Next base: position 4,472 of record WRKF01000184.1, on the reverse strand, counting down.
CTTGCGTGTTTTCTAAGTATCCTTTTTGGGCCGCAAAAGCAACAAGCTCCTCTTTTGTGGCTAGTCTTATAGCAAACCACATGAGCATACGCACAACCGCAGTTTTTTCTACCGATGTAGCCTGTGCCAGCTCAACTATCTGCCTATCCGTTTCTGTAGAAACGAGAAGTTCCAAACGTATAGGACTTGCTTTCTGTTTCTTTGATGGGTACTTGTTTTCAGCGTTTTCTTCTATATCTACTTTATTTATTCCGCGGTACATAATTTCCCTCCTATTTATTTTTGGAAATGTACAAAGTTAACTTTCGGTAATCAATATCAAAGCCAAATTTTTTATAGAACCTAACCAACCTTTCATCATACCTAGCTTTTGTGGATAATATCTTTTCTATGCCCATGTTTTCCATATGTTTAAGGTATACGCTTAGCAAAAGTGTTCCGTATCCTTTTCCTTGAAAATATGGGTCGGCATCTATTTTCTCTAAAAATGCAATTTTTTCTTCATTTTCATCTAGTGGAAATTTACCTATCAACTGTGCCTTAACAGCTTCATCATTAGAACCTATTGGAACCAACATTGTTAGTTTATATATCATCCCTAAAGGCGAAATTAAGGGCGTGAAATATATGCGGCAAACCTCATTGTCTAGCTTTTCCTCATATATCAAGCCTTTTTTAAAAGGGTCTTTTATGAGCAACTGCTTTGCTCTCCAATTAACTTGTTTAACGCAACAATCCTTGCTCCTTTGCTCTTTCCTCAAGTTGTGAAATCGTTTCTTCCAAAATAAAATAATTCCCCTCATGATAGTCGCCTTTCTTTAAGTTCAGCATATGCTCTAGCACTTGCAATAAATCTGTCCACCCATAGTAATACAGTGGATGACTTCTATCTGAAGTTGTCCACAAAATATCTTCTAAAAGGCAAATAAGGTTAGTAGAAAAAAAGCCGTCATCTTGAAAGGCGAAATAGTATATTGTACTGTTCGCTCTCACAACCGGTGGCATTTCTTCCATTAGCATATCCTCATAACACAGTAAACGTTTTAAAATTTCCCCACTCTCTGTAAAATGCCAGTAGAAATAATCTCTAAACTTGTTTTCTTCTTTTGCTTCTATGTTGTCAAAAAGAGATATATTCTCATTCACTCTATTAAATAGAATGGTAACTCTTTTGCCTAGCGGTTTAACGTCAAATGATGTACTTCTGTTTTTCGTGGGTTGTGGCATAATTTCCTCTTTTCCTTTATCGTTAATATTATAAGGTATTTGCATATAAAAATCTATAGCTATTTTTTAAGTTTTTTACTTTTTTTTGGAATTTTCAATTATTTTTAGTTATATAGAAGTGGATGGTAAAAATCCACCGCCGCCGGGGGTATTTTGGAATGGATGAGCTTGTGGTGCTGTGTTTGTTAGTTGTGGCGTTGCTTGGATGGGTGCATTTACACCTTGCTGTCCCAAATCGAAGTTTGGCAGTGCGTGGGGATTATAATTTTGCACGGGATTCCAAAAACCCGACTGTTGCAAGCTGTTTTGTTGGTTCCTGAATCTAAAATCTGCCACTTGCTGTGTTTGTATTGTGCTACCGCCACGTGCCGGCGGTGCTTGCAGTGATATGTTTGCGTCTCTTCTTACATTAGCCGTAAACGGGTTGGGTTGCACCTGCCCATTCCAACCGGTAGGTCTTCCTAAGTCAGTTTGGAAATCCATCCCGCTCTGAAATTCAAAGCTCCAATTCCATAACTGTTGCTCGGGGGCTGTTTGTGCCCTTGCCGGTGGCGGCGAACTTGCATACACCGCTATAGGCATAATAAGCAAAAAAGCCGGTAGAAGCATTGCAATACTTACTTTTTTAACGATATTTCTAGTTTTTAATGTTCTCATAATAAAATCCTCCTAAAATATATTTTCAACTGGTCATTATTTATATAACCGCCTGAAAAATTTTTTCGGAATTATACCTTTATATAGTGTAAAGGAGTAATTCCGGCTTTATAACTATATTTACATCTACTCGTTATCAGAAAATCTATCTATGCCCATATTGTACAAGTAGGTGTCAATTAAGTTCTTGAAATCATAAGATAGTGCTTTTACGGCTTGCAAATTAAGGGGTTGATTTAAGTCAAGCCCATATTCTTCACAGATCAAGAATTTATGTTTTTCATAGAAAACATCCGTTAAAAGTCCATTATCCATCAAAAATTTTATTTTACTTGCTAAAATCCCTGTTAATAGCTTCACTCCTGCGTCGCCGCTAATTTCGCCTAATTTACTATCCAACCCATTTTCAAAACCTGAAAATATAGTGTCTATCAACGGAAATAAGGCTTGCTCTTTATGAGATAAAGGATAGTCCCACTCTTCTTCGGCTTCATAATATATGTCGCACCAAGGTTTTTCGCCATATAAAGGCAATTTTATTGTTTTAACCATATTAGAACATCCTCCAATAGAAAAAAGCCCTTAATAGGGCTTTAAGATCGATATTTGTTTTCGGTTTGTGATGATACACTTGCTTCTACTGTGCCACTTGCCAAAAACAGCAATAGGAACATTGCCATATCTCTTTTGCAAATTGTCTAGCTTTATACAAATAGGTTTAAATACCTTATCCATTAGTTCCACCGGCATTTGAATTTCACAATTAAGAAGTGCAGGAGGCTTATTGCTTTCAGGGTAAGGATAATATCCCCAAATACCTACATAGCCATCTTTAATCCTAAGATTACAGTTGCTGTAATTCAACTGCACAATTCTAACTCTATTTCTTTCTTTCTTAATATGTGAATTTCGCTCGTGTTGGAATATTGTCCATATTCTCTCACCCGTGGGCAACATGCTTTCGTCAGAATGGTTAAGACAGTAATGATATAGCTTATTTACTGTAGTAATTTTACTAGCCGTTTCTCCTTTTAGACCGTAGCTTGAAATGCTATCGTTTTGTCTTTTTTTTGGTGCAATGTCGCTGGTTTTTTTACTGATTTTTGCTCACCCTCCTCTAATTCATTACCTTCTGCATCTCACAAAAGTTCAATTAAAAAAAGCAAACGCCATAAACATTTGCTTTTTTGTGTTTATTTTTTTGCAATTAAACATTTCTTGGATTAACAATGTGTATCTGTTTTTTGCTTTTTATTAAACAGCTGTTTCTGTTCCATTCTCCAGCTACAACGAGAAAAGTTTTTTCGCCTCGATTTTTCATAGCACTTAACCTTTCGCAAAAATACTTCATTATTTCTATAAATATCGTATGGCTTTTAAATTTTAGCGAAAACATTTTAGGCTTGGGTTTGTTATTTTCATAAGGAAAATAGCACCATATTTTAAAATATCCATCCATCTTGTCTGGAGTCCAATTGCAATTTTTAAATTCTAACAACACTATTCTATACTCTTCGTTTGCACAAAAGAATTTTCCTGGATATTTGCTTTTAAAATCATCTGCATAATAGATTATTCCGTCGTTACCTTTGGCTATATTTGGCATCGTATCTCCTCATCAGTTCTTCACCCTTTATATAAAAAAAGTCCTCCATATGGGAATTTTTTGGCCAGGGATTTGAGCCTATGGCATATCTAATAAAAACAGATAGCATATATCCAATATCAAAACTTATTTTATATAAAACTTCATACGAATAAGGAATATTATTTAATTTTAGGCTTTCACTTAAATACAATTTTGATTTTTCTAAGAAATCATCTGTAATAAGGCGTGAATTTACCAAACACTCCAGCATTGCATTAATCTGCATTTTAAAAACCAAAAACAGCTCTTTGCTCATTTCATCGTTTTCGCTATCCAAGACCATAGGTTGTTTTAATTGGTCTAAAATATGCTCGTTCAATATATGAAGTTGAACGATTATAGTTTGTTCTACAAAATCCAAAAGAAAATTTTCTTCAGCTTCTCTATCGCTGCAGTTTAGCAGATATTCCTCATCAAAAACTCTGTTTTTTTTATTTTTCACACTTACTCCCTCTTAAATCCTACCATAAGGTATTCACATTTACAACTCAAAATTTTCTTCGTCTAAATTACTTTGAAAATTCCGTGTGTTCATGTTTTTGTCCTACCGATTTTTTACATTTCCAAAGCAACGGCAACTCGTCTTTGGTGTCTTACGTATTCTACGCATGTTATTAGAGTAAGTCTGTTGTCGCCGAACTGGTTTAGTGGGCTAAAGTCTGTTTCGTGTATTGTGCTGACATAAGAAACCACAAAGCGGCGGTGTGTATTGCCCACGGTTTTGCTTATAATATCCCCGTCCTGCAACAATCTGACAAATGAAAAAAAGCCATTTGTACGCCCTCGGTTATGGCCTATCAGCCCAACATTACCGTAATTTAACCCAGTAAAACTAAAATGCCCAGCTCCTATATCCATAGCTGCCATTGTGGCTCCGCCAACGATAGTGACGGTACGATTAAGGCGTTCTATGTGTATATAACCCAATATATCACCGTAT
>WRKF01000183.1 GCA_009778165.1 Defluviitaleaceae bacterium | reverse complement strand
AAAAAAAAAAAAAAAAAACAATAGTATTTTGCATAAAATTATCGCTTATTACCAACATATTTTCATGCATATTGCACAACTATAATTTGTCTTAACTCAAATTTGTCTGTATTTACGACAAATAAAAAATTGCAGCAATTTTTTTGCAACAATTTTTCCGATGAAAACCTACGAATTTTTAAGGTGGAATTTGAGGGGGAAAACGTAGATAAATAAGGAGAAAACGGTGATATGAGGGGGGGTTGACGCAAAATTAGAGCCGTTCTAATGCGAACTATGAAACTCTCTATGAGTGACTCAATGTGTGCTTTGATAAAATTTTTTGCTGGATAAATCATTCAGCGAAATCATAAAAAAACATTATAAAACAATCTGTACAGGCAAAACAAGAGAAAAATTTCAGAACTATTCCAGGGCGGCTCCATAGTAAATATCACGAATTGATTACGGATTGATTGTAGGTAAATTTTTACAAAAAAAAGGAAAAAGACTCACCCCAAACCTAATGTTGTTGTGCAATTATACAAAAAATACCAAAACATTCAAAAAAACGTACATTTTATTGACATTGTTAAAAAAGATGTGTATACTATATTTGAGTATAGTATATGAAAGGCATATACTGTTGTTTTATTAGGAGGTGTTCATTGAAGAATACAACTCTAAAGGCTATGTTTGCATTTCTTGTGTTTGGTGTTATTGTGCTTGCACCGGGGGCAGTTAACAGTGTAAACGCCACAAGCCCGGGTAGCCACGGGCAAAACACTTGGTTCGAATCTGTTTATGCTGTGTGGGAGGGTACACAGTGGGACATTTTTGGGGCCCAAATATCATCTAATGCCGGTGAAAACTGGAGAAACGTTGATTACCAACTTGTGCGTTACATGGGTGACGGCACATGGCGTGTAGACGTTCCCGGGCTTGCCGCCGACAACAATCAAGTATACACCCTCAGAATCCTTAACAGAGGCACCGAATATTTTAGGCTTGACGGGTTATCTCCATTACCCTTTAACCGCCAAGGATTTGCTTTTTATCGAAACCCTGCTACCCGTTGGGATGGCACGGTGCGGCATTTCCCGCACGGCACAACAGGCGGTAACAGCCCAGATGGCTCCGTTGCACCTGGTACAGAAATATGGTACATAACACACGAAAACAGAAACGATTTAGCTCTTTTGTCAAACAGAACAGAACCCCTTGTTGTACGTATTATTGGACGTGTAGGAGATGCTTCTACAGGCAGTACAGCTGACTTACCTGCAAATCTTACTTTCCAATATCACATCATGATAGAAAACAGCCAAAATATAACGATAGAGGGCGTAGGCCCCGATGCAGTTATAGAAGGTTTTGGTTTTTCTCCCTCTTCTACAGACAACATAATAATCCGTAATCTTACATTTGAACACAGCCGACACGATTCTGTTTGGCTTAGGGGTCCCTCTACCCACGCTTGGATAACTCACAATACATTTACTGTAAGCGGAGATGGTGCAAGCGACACGGGTAGCGGTGCTTCAAACTTCACAATTTCTTACAACATCTATGTAGGAACAATTCAAACAATGCTTGCAAACGGTAACGATGGCGAGGCAGAGTTTAGAGCCACGTACCACGGTAACTGGTTTTTCCATGCACACAGCCGTCACCCTCTTTTGCGAGCGGCTCAAGCTCATGTGTTTAACAACCTTTATGACTTTGTAGAGCGACCCGCTGTTGATATACCCGGTCACTCCCCCGGTGGGGAAGGTGCAAGTGGTAGAGATCGCTCTAGCGTAATAGTAGAAGGTAATGTTTTTCTTGATGTTACAGACAATCTCACTGGCAACAACACATCTTTGTGGCTTGCTACCCAAGGTTTTGTTGGTGCGGGGATGATTGCATACGAAATGCCCAGAGAAAATATGTACGCAGCAGACTTTGACGATCCGTCAGATTTTGTGGCAGCACAAACAGGCAATAACCCATCCACAAATATAAACGGTGTTTGGCACGGTCTTACCCCCGAAAACTTGGCAATGCTTGAAAGAGTGCAGGGTTCAACGGGAGTTTTCGGCAACCACCAAGAGTTTATAGACAGTCTTGTTCCCAGTATTTTCATGCAGCGTTCTGTACCACCTTCTCTCTCCCAAATCGGGCTTATGCAAGCCGGAGCAGCTAGAGATATAGGTAATGTGAATGGCGATGGCAACAATATCGGTTGGCATATAAATGACTGGGTAACGGCTTTTGACCCGTTTAACCCACGCAACCTTTTACCTGGTATAAATGTAATGCCGGCAAGTGAGGTAGAAGCTCACGTGCGTGCTTTTGCAGGCACAATGCGCGACACGGGCGCCCCTGCTATAGTAGACACTCTTGACCCGCACAGCCACATACAACAGCCTATTATAACTCAAATGCACATTAACCCCGACATGACATTTTATATCCGTACTGCTCGTTCACCATGGGCTACAGGGTATACATGGGAATGGGATATGGGTACAAGCGGTAGCACATGGGAAGTTATAGAGGGCGGACCTGGCGTTGCAGATGCATACCAGTTCACTACAGAACATCCTTTTGTTGCTCAACAAGGCGGTACATACCAGTTCAGAATCACTGCTCACAACTCTAGGGTAGATACATCTGCTACCTCTGAAGTATTTACTATAACTCACCACTATGTGAATATGGCTACTGCTACTCCGGTAGTGCGAAGCGACCTTAACAGAGTTGTTTTTTCAGAAAACTTTAACGGATCGGAATGGAGACCCGGGCCGATACGTAACCAACAACAACTCGACTATTTGGGGATAGGTGTAAGGAGATTTGGTTACTTGTTCTACACAAACATAAACTTTGACCCCAACAGGCTTGCAGCCGGTGTAACCCACTTGCGCGGCAGTGATGGAGAGTTTATCGTAAACAACCCAACTCCAAGGCTAGACAATGCAAATATGCCTGATATACGCAGAAACGACGCATATATCGTAAACAACTCAAATGTTTTAGCAGCAGCAACATTTAATGAAGGCCACATACTTGGTGGCCGTCCTAACAACTTGGTAGGTGCACCGACAGATGCCCAACAAGCTGCAATGGATTCTGCATCGGCAATGGTGCGGGGTATCGGAAATGTTGATATAGACGGAGGCGCCCTCTTACTTAGGGATTGGAACTGGAACAACAATTCCGACCAAGAGCGTTACGCAACGTTTATGCACCTAACTCTTCCCGAGCAAGCACGCATAACATCCGGCAGAATGAGCATCTCCTATGACTTTATGCTAAACCGCTCCCACGCAAATATGGGTGCCGGGATTTGGCCGATACAACTGTACGATATAAACGGCAATTTTATAATGCGTCGTACAGCAAACGGCTCCCCTGCAATAAATGGCGATTACAACCCTGGCCTTAGCCTTGTTTATCCAAGCTGGCAAGCAGACACAAACATATGGATTTCCATAGAGGTAGTTTTAGACTTCGATGAAATGGAGTTTGATGTTTGGCTGAGCGCGGGAGAAGGTTGGTTCCTTTATGAGTACAATGTACCTATTCCAAGCCATATATACGGCATAGGCTACATTTTAGCAAACACTCCAACCGGAAACCACGCAAACTCTACAATGAACCTGCTAATAGACAATATTGTGGTAGCAGTACAATAAAAATACCAAAAACACAATATGAGGGAATGTTTGATTTTTGCTATATTAAACGTTCCCTCAGAAAACCAAAGGAGGAAAAATGAAAAGAATTATTGCAATATCCCTTGCGTTCCTTTTAGCTTTTAGTGTAATGCCCGCTGTTAATGCAAATGCTGATCAAGCACAAGAAGGGTTAACTTACGGTACTTGGTTTGAAACTGCTTGGGCAATGTGGGAAGGTAGCCCCGGGGCAAGCTATACCGTATATGTACGAGCAAACAGAGCCACATATTGGCGCAACAACGTTCCCATAACAGGCTGGTTAGAAGAATTTGAGCCGGTAGACGCACCTCTTGTACGTTTTGTGGACAGTAACAGAAGCATGTGGCGGGTAGACATACCCGGTCTTCCTCAAGGAAGCTACGATATAGAGGTTCATAGAGGTGGCAGTGTAATACACTCTGCAAGTGGGCTTGAAACATGGGCTTTCCCGCGTTATGGCGCAGCTTTTGTTCCCTCTCACCAACTACCGGGTCCCACAAACTTTGCTCCCTATGGAGCAACCGGCGGGTATCTGTCAGACGGACGCATAAACCCGGAAGCTGTCGTAATGTACGTTTCCCACAACAACTGGGACGACTTTACCCCGGAAAACTTACAGCTAAACAGCGATTTTAGACAAGGTCGCCCGCTAGTAGTACGCTTTTTAGGTACAGTAGGTCATTTTGACTACGTAACATGGGATTATCAAACAGCGGGAGCGGTTCTACCTGAAGCAGCTCTTGTGGACGGTCAAAATATAGGCCGCATGTTTCCTATCGGTAGCGAGGCTCACCACACCACATTTGAGGGCATAGGTCCGGATGCCGGTTTGTATGGTTGGGGAATATCAACAGGTGCTGGTGGAGTTGGTGCAAATGCTACAGGCTCAAGCAACCTTGTTTTCCGTAATTTTTCAGTAGACATGTATTTGCAGTTTGGTATACGTATAGTTGGCGGTAATGCGGTATCCCCGCAAGAGGCAACCAGTAACGTGTGGGTACATAATCTTACGCTAATGTATGGGCAAAATTTGTTCTTGTACGGTGACGACGAAACAGACAGATCAAAAGCTCGCGGCGTTATAGACGTTGAACCTATGGTTCGTGGGTACACTATATCATACAACCACTTTATAGATGTAGACAAAACTCACCTTGTTCTCGGCGGTAACCAAAACATTCCCGTTGGCACAACTCTGGACAACCATTATGGTACATTCCATCACAATTGGTATCAGGGAACTCGTGAGCGTAACCCAAGGGTACGCCACCACAATGTACACGTGTTTAACAACCTTTTCCAAGATATACAAGGACACCAGTTTCACTATAGGCTAATGGACAGGCAAACAGGCTATGCAATAGCGGCAGGAAACAACGCCACCGTTTGGGCAGAAGGGAACATTTTTGACACTGTAAACTTCCCGTTTATAAGAAGCCGCCACGGCCATGCTCGCGGATACTACCCACATCTTGGTCATAACCACTTGTTTGGCGATGGTCCGGGGTTCATGGTAACCGGTGATAACATAGATGCAACGACAGGCAACTCTATCGGTGCAATGCATATACCGGCAACTATTGCCGAGTTTGGCTATTTTATACCACCAACAGGCCCACAAGAAGGTGAGGTCGTTCCGTCTATAGTAGGAATTTCAACACAAGCCGAGCTAAATAGCCTAATGGCGATAATACAAGGGCTACAGCCAAACGTGTTGGATTCATACACCCAAGGCGATTTTGATCCTACTCGTGATATAGGTATAGTAGTAGATACAGACGTTTTGTTAGTAGATCCTCCAGCCGATGACCAACTGTTTGGAACACCTGGTTTTCCTGCACTTGGCGCACAACCTAACCAACGTGGTTGGGCTTTTGCCGGTGATTTTATACCAACATCATTAGGCAATGTATGGTCAACATCGACCCCTCAAGATGCAGCAATCTTACGCAGTCACATAGAAAGCTACGCCGGTTCTATGCCAAATGCAGCTTTTACTCCAATTGCACCTAGCATAACTTCTGTTGAAGTAAACGACTTGGCATTTACTATGCACGCTCAAAACTCGCCAATGCCATCTTTTAGAGTAACAACTTACAACAACACTTTCACAATAGACTGGGACTCTAACGACCCAACAGCGGCATATTACCAAATAGAGCACAACGTTGGTGGAACCTGGCGACAAATAGCAGAAATAAGGGCAAATAACGGCAGACCAAACACATTTGTAACCCAAGACATAACAGACCTGGGCAATCTCGTGTTTAACGGTCCTTCCGGAGATTATGTGTTTTTGCAACTAACGAGCAACGGTCACACGATATTATACCCAAGAGAAGGTAACCTATCTGTAGCCAATTTAACTAGGACAGCTCCATGGGTACTTGCTAACCCGGGTGGCGGAACAGTAAACTTTAGGATACGTGCAATAAACGATGCAGGAGCAAGTGCTTGGAATGAGTACAGCTTAAACTATGGTTTCCAAGGGGACATGAATATAACTCAAATGTATACAAACTCTTTGGGAACTCGTTTTGCCATAAACACAGTTGGTGTAGAAAATGGGATTGCCCCAATCTCTTTAAGCGTACCTCGAAGCGTAGCACGAGATGTTATGCCTTGGCCGGCAGCACACGACTTTACAGGAGATATAACCCTAAAGGCCATAATGGGCGATACTGTTACGTGGGGAGCAGATGATGGTCCTACAACCGGCAACGGCGGCATAGGTATTACTCAAATAGTAAACGGCACTGGATATTTTGTTATAGCCAACAACCCGAACCTACCTTCGGGTACATATGAGTTGGTACTAACATTAGAAACTCCAAACGGAAGCCTTACAAAGCCCTTTAGCTTCACTCAATAGTATTAGGCATTTTTCATGTATACTACTACAGCAAGTTTCACAAAAAAATCAAAAAAAAATCTGTTAAATATCGTGATTTTTGTGGGAGTACACAAAATCACAAAAAACAGTTGCTTTTTGCAAAAGGATTAAATATAATGTAACAAGAACGTTACAGAGCAGATTAGGCTTTTGTGATATTATTTTTTCAAGAAACAAGAAAACAGGGAAAAATTAAGAGGAAAAACATATAGCCTAATCTGCTAAGGGTAACGATTAACCGGGAATGTTGAGTTATTTCTATATTTGACAATATCGACAATATTCAACAATCCCTAAATTTCCAGTTTATTTACATTACAAGGAGGAAACATGAAGAAACTTATCAAAGTATTACCAATAATGTTGTTAGCCGGTTTTGTTTTCGCTGCATGTGCGGCACCAGCACCGGAACCGGTGGTTACACCACCAGCTGTTGTAGAACCACCCCCACCACCACCGGTTGTAGAAACCCCCGGTGAATGGACACCTGCAGACGCAGGAAACGTAACCATTAACTTTTCTTGGTGGGGCGTAGAAGCCCGTGCCGAGGCCATGGAAGCTGCTTTTGATATCTTTATGGCAAGATATCCAAACGTTACTATTGCCGGAGATTGGGGTCCTTTTGGTGGCCATTTGGACAGCCTGATACTACAATTAGCAACTGGTGAAGAACCCGACATAATGCAAGTAAACTATGCTTGGGTACACTCTTTGGCACCAGATGGAAACAATGTTTTCTTCGACATCAACGCCGTGTCCGACATAGTTGACCTTAGCGAGTGGACAAGCGGCGACCTTTCATTTATGAATGTTGGGGGCGAGCTTGCCGGTGTTCCTCACGGCATGAACGGACGTATTGTAGTTTACAACCGCCTTCTATTAGAAGAGTTCGGTCTTGACACTTTCCCAGCAACAGTAGAAGAGCTTATTGCTTTTGGTGAGCAAGTATCTGTTGGCAACAACCTTGGTATGGATCTTGGAGACAACCGTTACGCATTAGCTAACTTGGACAACTTACTGTTTGACTTGTCCATTTTAACATGGTTATACGCAACTACCGGTAACCCATTGCAACAAGGCGGGCAAATGCTACACACTGAAGAACAAGTAGCGGCTATTTTTGACCTTGTGTACGAATTGCAAGCTACCGGCACAGTTCAAAACCCATTGCAAGAAACTGCCGGTTTCCCCAACCACAATGACCCCGTTTGGACAAGTGGTCGTGCCGGTGGTGCGTTAGTTTGGGTAAGTGATGTAAATAACTTTAAAAACACATTCTTAGTTGAAGGTTCAGACCACTGGGAAGACCTAGGCGTTGCTCCTCTTCCTGTGCCTGCTGGTACTAGCCCTGTTACAATGCAACGTCCATCTTTGGGCCATGCAATATCTCGTAACACATCCCACCCAGAAGTTGCTGCATACTTGCTTAACTTCTTATACACAGACCCTGACGCGATAAGAGCGATTGGTGCAACTCTTGGTGTTCCTTTCTCCAGAACAGCAGCCGAAATAACATGGGGCGAAGGTATCGTTTCTGACCCACAAATAGAGGGTATGGAAATACTTGCCGTAGCGGTAGGTGTTATAGACGAATACTTTGAAGACCCACGTTTACGTGAACCCCGCCAAGGTATATTTGGTGAGTTCCGCCACGGAACCATAGATTCCGCCACTGCTGCTGCACGTTTTGTAAACGAACAACAATCTGCACTAGACACAATATTTAGCGAATAGGCTGTATTAAAGGCTCTATTTAAAACCTAAAGACCTAAAAAATTAGATATGACTAATTTCGGTTAAATGTAAGGGGCGTGTTGAAAAATCAAAAGCCAACACGCCCTTTTAAGGTTAAACAACTATATTATACGAATGGGAAACTTATGAAAACAATAATGAAAATTCTAAGACGTATACCTGCACCATATTTATTACTAATACCTTGGTTTATCGGCATTTCTGTGTTTAGGCTTTTTGCTATGGGGCTTCAATTTTACTATAGCTTTACAGAGTTTCACCCTATGGGAGCCCCCATATTCATAGGGCTTCAAAACTATATCTTCATGTTTACCCAAGACCCTGTTTTTTGGCCATCTGTGCGAGCTACATTGCAATATGTTCTTGTGGGTACACCTTTGGTTTTGATAATGGCTCTGTTTATTGCTTCTATCCTTAACTTCAAACTAAGGGGCGTAAATTTTTTTAGAACAGCATACTATATCCCTTCTATTTTGGGTGGCAATGTGGCTGTGTCTATCTTATGGAGAAGCATGTTTGATCCACAAGGTCCTGTAAACTCAGTTATAGTTGCCTTTGGTGGAAGTCCAATTAACTGGATAATGAACCCAACTTTTGCACCTTTCACCATAATACTCCTTTCGGCATGGCAGTTTGGCTCTGTTATGCTCATATTTTTAGCGGCACTGCAAAATGTTTCTCCCAGTCTATATGAGGCTGCATCCATAGATGGTGCTTCAAAAACAAGACAGCTTTTCACAATAACATTACCAATAATAACGCCGGTTATATTGTTCAACACAATGAATGTGTTGTTGCGCCATTTTCAAGAGTTTAACGCACCATTTCTTATAACTAACCAAGGTGGACCACTAAATGCCACAATGTTTTTGAACTTACGAATCTATCTTCATGCTTTTCCCATGGTTAGTTTGGGATATGCGGCTGCTTTAACTATGGTACTGTTGTTAGGTATAGGGTCCATAAGTGCTATAATCTTTGCCACACAAAAATCTTGGGTACACTACAATGATTAATAAAAGGGGGAGAGCATGACAAAACAGCCTAAAATCAAAAGATCACAAATCAATGCAGTTATAAGGTACTCAATATTAATATTTATCGGTTTTATTTTATTGTACCCTATCCTATGGATGGTTGGGGGAGCTTTTAAAGAAAATGCCGACATTTTTGGGAATTTCAACATATTGCCGCCATTGGACAATATCGTTCTTGACCACTTTCCAAACGCATGGCAGCTTTCTGCCAACAACACCATATTGTTTTACTATTTAAACACCCTTAGGTTTTTAATCCCCAGGGTTATTTTCACAATTATCTCTTGTACTGTAACGGCATATGCGATAGGACGTTTCAACTTCCGTTTCAAAAAACTTTTTTTTACAATAGTTATTGCCACATTGCTAATGCCGGAAGTAGCCTTTAGAATACCTGTTTTTGTAATCATGAGAGATCTAAACTTGCTCAACACTTTTACATCTCTTTGGATACAAGATGCTTTTGCAGTTAATTCATTTTTTGTATTTATGATAATACAGTTTATGCGTACAATCCCCAGGGAATTGGACGAAGCTGCCGCAATAGACGGCTGTAACGTGTTACAAACGTTATGGTATATCCTTGTTCCGGTGCTAAAGCCAATTTTAATATCTGTTGGGCTACTAACATTCATGTGGGGTATGAACGACTTTTTAGGGCCCCTCATTTACCTTACAGGTGCCGATAACAGACCACTATCACTCGCTCTTTCTGTTTTGATTGACCCTACAGAACTGGTGCAAATTGGACGGGTACTTGCAGCAGCCACATTGGGATTGCTGCCAACAATAGCTATATTCTTCGCTTGCTCTCGCTACTTTGTACAAAGCATAACTAGTAGTGGTGGAAAAGAATAATGATACTTGTAATAATGCGTATGCTTGCCACTATTGTTGACATACTGGTGTTTTTTATCGTTATTATCGGTTTTTTCGTTTTTGCGGTGCCTATTTTGGGTGAGGAATCAGCGGTGTCGGTTGTGGCTCTTTTGGTAGTCGCAATCGCTGTACCTTCTCTGTTGCAGTACCCTTTTATGAAAGTGGGGCAAACTATAGGAAAAGCCTTTTTCGGGCTACATATTGTGTCTACCAATGAGGGTAGAGCAATCACCCCTTTTGTTGTTTTTCACAGAGAAGTTATAGCAAAGGTAATGTCTTGTTACCTAATATGTATACCGGTGCTTTTCGGCAAAATAGGTCCCCACGAAGTAATGACAGAAACAAGGGTGAAAAGAATATGAAAATACTACAAACAACAGCTTTTGGTTTTGTTTTTGAAATGGATAACACAGACTGCTATTTTACAAAAGAATATGAGATTTATATAAACGGCTGTTTTTATGCAAAAACAAACAAAAACGTGGTGGCAATATTTGATTTAAAACCCTCTACAAAGTATGAAATAGAAGCAGGGGATACACAATTTTTTGTTAAAACTCTACCTGTGTCATATTTGATAAATGTAGCTGACTATAACGGTTCCATAAATATGGCAATATACAGTGCCCCTGTAGGTTCTGTCGTGTATGTACCTGCAGGGGAATATATAGTGGATCAGATTCTGCTAAAATCGCATGTGGATATCTATTTGGCAAAAGGGGCAATAATAAAACAAAGCACGGACAGGGAGCGGTTAGCTATCATAAAAGGCTACCAAAAAAGCTACAATCATAGCCGAAAAGAGATAAACGCATCTTGGGAAGGACACCCACTTGACTGTTACTCCAGTGTGATTTACGGAAAAAATGTGGATAATGTAAATATATATGGTCAAGGGGTAATAGACGGTAATGGGGATATAGGCGGTTTTTGGGAAAACCCAAAAATGAAAAACAAAGCATTTAGACCCAAAAACATTGTTTTGGCATTTTGCCGAAATATTACTATAACCGGAATAACAAGCCGCAACTCTGCCTCTTGGAATATACATCCGCTTTATTGTGATTATATTGCCTTTAGATGTGTTAAATTAGAAAGTGAACAAGACTCTCCAAACACAGACGGAATCAATCCGGAGAGTTGCACAAATGTAGAAATTGTAGGTTGTCATTTTAGTGTTGGGGATGACTGCATTGCCTTAAAAGCCGGCAAATACTATATGAGTGTCGCCCACCAACAACCAACCCAAAAAATTGTTATACGCAATTGCTTTATGGAAAAAGGACACGGTGCTGTTGTTATTGGCTCTGAAATGTCTTGTGGTGTGCAAAATATAGATGTTTCGCAATGCTTGTTTGTAAATACCGATAGGGGGTTGCGGATAAAAACAAGACGAGGCCGCGGTCCCTTAGCTATCGTAAACAATATTAATTTTACAAACATACAAATGGAGGGTGTGCGACATTGCTTTGTTGTGAATATGTTTTATTTTTGCGATCCGGACGGCAAGAGCGACTATGTGAGCAACAAAGATATAGCGGTTGCTGATAACCTTACACCAACCATAAAAAATATAACCCTAAAAAACGTAACTGCGACAAATGTAACAGGCACCGCAGTATTCATTTATGGTCTGCCGGAAAACAT
Source organism: Defluviitaleaceae bacterium (assembly GCA_009778165.1). GTDB lineage: Bacteria > Bacillota > Clostridia > Lachnospirales > UBA5962 > WRKF01. The sequence continues at coordinate 29,013 of WRKF01000183.1, read as the reverse complement.
TGTAACCGGTGTAGCTATAATAGACTGCACATTTACTTTTGCAAAGGAAAGAGTGGTAGAATCTCCTGCCATGATGGATGGTTTTGAGCCATCACAGCCTTTGGATGTGTATACAGAAAATGCCGAAGTTGATTGGGAGAGGTCTATATGCAAAAAATAATAACTTTTTTTGATAATTTGCTTGATGAAAGCACACCTGCAAAACCCGCTTGGAATATAGAGCATATTTTGGAAAATATTGCTCCGAAATGGAACTATATAGACGGCTGTATGATAAAGGCTGTGCTGGATATGTATTATGCCACAAAAAATGACCGATACCTTGCTTTCGCAAAAAATTTCATAGATTTTTATGTGAATGAAAAAGGGGAAATACTTGGCTATAAAGTGGATGAGTACAACTGCGACAACGTAAACGAAGGAAAAGTGCTTTTTGATCTGTACAAGCTGTGCAAAGAAGATAAGTACAAAAAGGCAATAGAGCTTATTTATTCTCAAGTAGTTACCCATCCCAGAATAAAGGCGGGGAATTTTTGGCACAAAAAAATATACCCAAACCAAGTATGGTTAGATGGTTTATATATGGTGCAGCCGTTTTTTATGGAATATGAAATGACATTTAACAACAAGGCGAATTATAAAGACATTTTTGCCCAGTTTAAAAATGTGCAAGATATAATGCGAGATAATACCACCGGTTTGTTTTACCATGGTTACGACGAATCTCGGCAAATGTTTTGGGCGGACAAAACAACGGGGCTTAGCAAAAACTTTTGGACTCGCTCTATGGGTTGGTATGCCATGGCTCTTGTGGATACACTGGAAAAGTTGGATGAGCAGTTTTTTTATGAATACGAAACTCTGCAAAGCTATTTTAAAGCTCTGTTAGATGCCCTGCAAAAGTTTCAAGACCCCGATACAAAATTGTATTACCAAGTTACAAATATGGGCGGTAAAGAGGGCAATTATTTGGAAACAAGCGGAAGCTGTGCGATTGCCTACTCTCTCATGAAAGGGGCAAGATTAGGCTATTTGCCGATTTATTATTACGACCATGGAAAAGAAATTTTTGATGCTATTGTAGAGCATAAACTTGAACCGGAACAGTTTATATTAAAGGATATTTGTCTGGTGGCGGGGCTTGGTGGTATGCCCGGAAAGGGCAGTTACAAAGAGCGTGACGGCACTTATGAATATTACATATCTGAACCAAAAGTGAACAACGATGCAAAAGGTGTTGCACCCTTCTTGTTTGCCTATACCGAAGTTTTGAGAAAGGAGCAGGGTAATGAAAATAGGGGTTAGAGCTCACGATTTTGGTCGCCATTCTGTTGAAGATTTGCCGAAGATTATAAAAGAGGCGGGTTTTGACTGTGTTCAGCTTGCACTCGCAAAAGCAATAGAGGGTATAAATAGCTTTGCTGATATAACTGACCGACACTTGGAGCAGGTTTTTAACAGTTTTGAAAAAAATCAACTTGATATAACGGTGTTAGGTTGTTACATAGAACCTTCTGTTTCCGACAAAGATTTGCGGTTATCAAATGTAGCGATTTTTCAAAACCACCTTGCTTATGCAAAGACGTTAGATGTTAGTGTTGTGGGTACCGAAACGACCCATATGCACCCAACCACCCCGGAAAAAGAAAGAGAAAAAGCCTATCAGCTACTTAAGGACAGTGTGTTGCGAATGGCAGAAACAGCAGAAAAACATGAGGTAAACATAGGTATAGAGCCTGTAGCAGACCACACTTTAAACACCCCTATCCTTACTAAAAGGCTAATAGATGAAGTTGGTTCAAAAAGGCTAAAAATAATTTTTGACCCATTTAATATGCTTTTGCCTGAAACAGCACACAGGCAAGAAGAAATATACAAGGAAATGTTTGATTTGTTTAGCGATCGTATCGTCGTTTTGCACGTTAAAGACACAATAATTGCAAATGGCGAAAAAACCTGGGCAAATATAGGTCGGGGGATTATAAATTATCGGTTTATAATGGATTTTCTGCCGTCCGTTAATTTGCTACGAGAAGATGTAAAAATGGACAGCTACAAAGAAGACAGGGACGCAATAGAAAAAATCATAACATATCATAAAAAACCATAAAAAATATCAAAAAAGGAGATTTTTCACAATGAAACTAAATATACGTTACGGAAACCACCCGGAGGAAATAAAAACATATAACACAGAGCAGCTCAGAGAAAAATTTTTGATAGAAAAAGTTTTTACCCCGGACACACTCAGTTTTACTTATTCCCACATTGACAGAATAATAGTGGGTGGTATAATGCCCATAGAAAAAGAATTGTCTCTTGTGGGAGGAAAAGAAACAGGTTCCGACACTTTCTTTGAAAGAAGAGAAGGAGGGATAATTAATATTGGGGGTCCCGGTGTTGCAGTAATAGATGGGTCAGAATACACACTAAATAACAAAGACTGCTTATACATTGGAAAGGGCGTTAAAAACGCTTCCTTTAAATCTAGCGATAAGGCTAACCCGGCAAAGTTTTATTTTAACTCTGTGCCTGCACACCACCCTTATCCAACAAAATTAATAACGCTAGAAAACGCAAATAAAGTACATTTGGGTAGCGATGAAACATCAAACAAACGCACCATAAACCAATATATACACCCGGATGTGGTTGACAGCTGTCAGCTTAGCATGGGAATGACTATACTTGACACCGGTTCTGTTTGGAACACCATGCCGTCCCACACTCACGAACGCCGCATGGAAGTTTATATGTACTTCGATATGGAAGACAAAACAAAAGTTATTCATTTGATGGGGCAGCCAACGGAAACAAGGCATTTGGTTGTGGGTAATGAGCAAGCTGTAATATCTCCTAGCTGGTCTATACACAGCGGGGCAGGAACGGGACGCTACACCTTTATATGGGGCATGTGCGGCGAAAATATAACTTTTACAGACATGGACTTTGTGGACATGGATGATCTAAGATAATAGGGAGGAAAAAATGAAAAACATGTTTAAGCTGGATGGAAAGATTGCCCTTGTTACAGGGGGATCTTATGGTATAGGTTTCGCAATTGCAGAGGCATTGCACGGTGCGGGAGCTACAATTGTATTTAACGATCTTAACCAAGAAGCGGTAGACAAAGGCATTGCCGCCTATAAAGAAAAAGGGATAACCGCCCATGGCTATGTTTTTGACGTAACCGATGCGGTTACGACAAAAGAAAAAGTGGAAAAAATCCGCAATGAAGTTGGCATTATAGACATACTTGTAAATAACGCCGGTATTATAAAACGTATTCCAATGCTAGATATGTCTGTAGAAGATTTCAGACAAGTTATAGACGTGGATTTGAACGGACCCTTTATTGTATCCCAGGCAGTTATACCGGGAATGTTAGAAAAAGGACACGGCAAAATAATTAACATATGCTCTATGATGAGTGAGCTAGGCCGCGAAACAGTTTCTGCTTATGCTGCTGCAAAAGGCGGGCTAAAAATGCTCACAAGAAACATCTGCTCCGAGTTTGGAGAAGCAAACATACAGTGCAATGGTCTTGGACCGGGTTATATTGCCACACCGCAAACAGCACCACTGCGGGAACCACAAGCAGACGGCAGTCGCCACCCATTCGACCAATTTATTATAGCAAAAACTCCTGCTGCCCGCTGGGGTACAACAGAAGATTTGCAAGGGCCTGCTGTTTTCTTAGCTTCCGACGCTTCTAACTTTGTTAATGGACACATATTATATGTAGACGGTGGCATATTAGCCTATATTGGCAAACAACCGTAGATAAGGAGGGCTATATCTATGGAACTTCTTACGAAAAAAGATATTAACAAACGGCCGCCAACAGAAAAAATAATGCAATATGGTGAAGGTAACTTTTTGCGTGCATTTATTGACTTTTTTGTGGATCAAGCTAACGAAAAAGGGCTTATAAACGGTAGTATCGTTGCTGTACAGCCCATTGCTCAAGGAATGGGCAAGATGATAAATGACCAAAACGGTCTGTACACAGTCGTTTTGCGGGGTTTGGAAAACAAAAAAGAAGTGACCGAAAAACGTTTGGTTACAGCACTTAACCGTTGCATTAATCCATATGAAGAATACGATTTATATATGGAAAATGTAAAAAACCCACAGTTACGTATTATAATATCTAATACAACAGAGGCCGGTATTACATATATAGAGGGGGATACCCTTGAAGACAAGCCGCCCGCAAGTTTTCCGGCAAAAGTTACGCAGTTTTTGTACCGCCGTTTTACCCATTTTAATGGAGATGCTACAAAGGGGTTCATATTTGTGGCTTGTGAGCTGATAGATAACAGCGGTTCAAAACTAAAAGAGATTGTGTTGCAATACGCAAAAACCTGGGGGTTGGAAGCCGATTTTATTGATTGGATAAACAATGCAAACTATTTCGTAAACACGCTTGTGGACAGAATAGTTACCGGCTACCCAAAGGATGAAGCAGAGCAACTATGGGAAGAACTGGGCTATAAAGACAACTTACTAGCTACAGCAGAAATTTTCCACTTTTTTGTGTTAGAGGGTGAAGAGAAAAATCTTGAGCTTTTAAAAGAGGAGTTCCCTTTACAAAAAATATCCAAAAGTATAATATGGACATCGGACGCAACCCCATATAAGCAACGGAAGGTACGCTTGTTAAACGGCGGACATACAATGAGCGTTCTTGCGGCCCACTTGTGCGGAAAAGAAACGGTTGGGGAAATGATGCAAGACCCTGTGTTATCAGAATATTTGCGTCAGGGCATGTATAACGAAGTTATCCCCACGCTAGACCTTAGCAAAGAAGATTTGGTATCTTTTGCTGATTCCGTTTTTGACAGATTTTCCAATCCTTTTATAAAGCATTATCTGCTTAGCATTGCCTTAAACTCTGTTTCTAAATATAAGGCTAGGGTGTTACCGACTTTGCTAGAGTATCAAAAACGCAAAGGCGAGTTGCCAAAAAACATCACTTTTTCTCTTGCGGCTCTTATTGTATTTTATAAAGGGGACAAAGCAAACGACGATACAGATATAATCGACTTTTTTAAAAATGTGTGGCAAGAAACTAATATTGAAACTGTTACGCAAAAGGTTCTCGCAAACGAGAGTTTTTGGGGGTTAGATTTGAATAATGTGCCACATTTAACAAAAACCACTACAGAAAACATTACTAATATAATAAACAATGGCATGGTTGCAACGATAAAAAGCATTGTTTCTTAGATTACCGAAACTCATAGCGATTTAGGGCGTGTTCACACTACTCCATTCCGTAGTGGGACACGCCCTAAATTAAAATCGGCAAACGATGCTTCTATTGTTATTAGAGCGTTATTAGAATGTTATTAAAACCATCTCTGGAGGTCATCATCATGACTAAAACTGATATAGCAATAAAAATAAATATGCACGACAATGTGGCTGTGGCTCTTGAACCAATAGGAGTTGGCGAAAAAGTCTTTAATATAACTACTACTCAAGAAATACCAAAAGGCCACAAAATTGCCCTGCTTCCTATAAAAAAAGGCGAAAACGTAATAAAATACGGTTATCCCATTGGTCACGTAAAGACGGATATAGCTGTTGGGGAACATATTCACACTCACAACATTGCCACAAATTTGAAGGGGCTGTTGGAGTATGAGTACCATCCGGCGCTTACGTCAAAGGCCGAAAAAAAAGAAAAAACTTTTTTGGGTTACAAACGCAAAGATGGACAGTTTGGTATACGCAATGAAGTGTGGATAATTAACACTGTAGGTTGCGTGAACAAAACAGCAGAAAAAATCGCCGCAAAGGCAAATATATTACACGAGGGAAAAACAGATGGTATATACACATTTGTTCATCCCTATGGTTGCTCTCAGCTTGGGGACGATCACACTCATACCCAAGATGTGCTAAAAAACCTTGTTATGCACCCAAACGCCGCCGCAGTGCTGGTTCTTGGGTTAGGTTGTGAAAACAACAATATCCCCTTGTTTAAAGATGCCTTGGGCAACTGGGACAAGGAAAGGGTGAAGTTCCTTAATACTCAAGATGTGCAAGATGAGATAGAAGAAGGGCTAAAGATAATAGAAGAGCTGGTGGGTTACGCTACATCTTTTGTTCGAGAACCCGTTAATGTGGGCAATCTTGTTATTGGGTTAAAATGTGGCGGTAGCGACGGTTTTTCGGGCATAACCGCAAACCCTTTGGTAGGGCGTTTGTCTGATATTGTAATTGATCATGGCGGCACCAGCATTTTAACGGAAGTGCCGGAAATGTTTGGAGCAGAAACAATACTAATGAACCGTTGCGTAAACCCCCAAATATTTGACAAAACTGTACGCCTTATTAATGACTTTAAGGAGTATTTTATACGTCATGACCAAGAAATATATGAAAACCCCTCGCCGGGAAACAAAGATGGGGGTATATCTACCCTGGAAGAAAAATCTCTTGGTTGCACGCAAAAAGGCGGTATCGGTAATATTACCGATGTGTTGAATTATGGTGAAAGGGTAAGGAGTACCGGTCTTAACCTTTTGCAGGGTCCCGGTAACGATATAGTTGCTGTTACTAACTTGACTGCGGCAGGTGCACATATTGTACTGTTCACAACGGGGCGCGGCACACCCCTTGGGGGGCCTGTACCTACTGTAAAAGTGTCTAGCAACAGAGATTTGGCTCATAACAAAAAAAATTGGATAGACTTTGATGCCTCCCCATTACTTGAGGACACAACACTGGATAACTTAGGCCAATCTTTTTTTGATTACATATTGGATGTGGCAAGCGGCAAAATAAAAACTCTAAATGAAATAAACGACTATAGAGAAATTTCTATTTTCAAAGACGGTGTAACGTTATAAATTCAAGCGATTAGAGTGTGTTCCGCCTGCATTGGTGCGAACGCACTCTGATTGTTGTGTAAGGAGAAAAGATGAATGATTATCAGATTTACAACGGCAGAGTTATCTCTCAACATAAAAATTTGTATAGAGTTGTATGCGACGAAAACGATATTGTAGCAGAGATTTCCGGCAAATTAAAACACAGCACGGCAAATTTGTCTGATTTTCCAACAGTTGGGGATTTTGTTTCCCTTGACCGAAACAACAACAAAAATGGTAATGCAGTTATAGTTTCGGTTTTGCCTAGGAAAACTGCTTTTATAAGAAAAGCGGCAGGCAAACGTCCAGACGATCAAATAGTTGCGGCTAATATAGATATAGCTTTTATATGTATGTCTTTAAACAACGATTTTAACTTGCGTAGGCTTGAGCGGTATTTGGCGGTTGCCTGGGAAAGTGGTGCAATGCCTATAGTGTTGCTAACAAAGTCCGATTTGTGTTTTGATACAGAAGAAATGAAAAAGAAGGTAGATGAAGTTAGCTCTGTAGCTATGGGGGTAGATATAGTAACCACATCAAGCATTTTTGATAAGGGGATGGAACAGGTTTTAGATTTTATAAAAGAAGGCAAAACAGCTGTTTTTATTGGGTCCTCTGGGGTAGGAAAATCTACTATTATTAATCGCATATTAGGTTCTCAAATTTTGAAAACTAGTGCAACAGATAGTGATGATAAAGGAAGGCATACGACCACAACTCGTAGCTTGTTTTTTTTGTCCAATGGCGGATATGTGATAGATACCCCCGGCATGAGGGAGCTTGGTATAGAAAACGCCGATTTTTCAAAATCCTTTGTAGATATTGATGAGCTGGCTGAACAGTGCAAGTTTAATGATTGTAACCACACCAGTGAGCCTGGCTGTGCGGTTAAAAAAGCCATAAAAGACAACCTTTTAACCCAGGCTAGGTTAGATAACTATAGAAAGCTAAAAAGAGAAGCCAGTTACAGTGGTTTAACATCTAGGAAAATTCAAAATAATAAGCTAAATGAAATGTTTAAAGATGTTGGTGGAATGAAAAAAGCAAAGAAACTCACGAAAAATAAGTTGTAGCAAATTAACTTTTCCGATTTTAAAAGGAATAGCAAAAAGTTAATTTGTTACATTTAAATACTTTTTGCAAACACTTTTTGAGGGCAATATTTTAAAGTTGCCTTTTTTTGTTGCCTTTTTTGTTACACATTTTTTTATTTTGAGTTGCAATTTAATCTACAATATGTTATTATGATTAATATAAGGTGCAAATTTTGCGACAATATTGTTAACTATTAACTATTAATTGTTTAAAGGAGGGGTTAATATTAGTGAAAAAAAACTAGGCTTTATAGGGGGAGGCAATATGGGATCCGCTATTATAGGGGGAGTTGTAAAAGCGAATCTATACACACCAAACAACATCACAGCCTCTGACATCAACACAGACTTTTTAGCTGATTTAGAAAAGTCTTACGGTATTAATACAACCACATCTAATACAGAAGTGGCACAAAACAGTGATATTTTATTTCTTTGCGTTAAACCCAATCTGTACAGTTTAATCATAAAAGAAATAAAAAACGTTATTCCAAAAGACACTGTTGTAGTAACGATTGCAGCAGGGCAAACTTTAGATATGGTAGCATCCCAATTTGAGTCCGGCACAAAAATTGTGCGTACCATGCCAAACACCCCGGCTCTTGTTAACCAAGGCATGACAGCTATTTGCCCGGGATCGGGCCTCACAAAAGAAGAGATTGACGGTGTATCTGCCATATTTAACAGCGTTGGCAAAAGTGCCGTTTTAAACGAAAGTTTATTTAACATATTTACCGGTGTAGCCGGTTCTGCTCCCGCCTATGTTTTTATGTTTATAGAAGCTATGGGAGATGCAGGGGTTAAGCACGGTCTTACCAAGGCACAGGCACTAACGTTTGCGGCACAAACGGTAATGGGAGCAGCCACTATGGTTATTGAAACAGGGCAGCATCCGGCAGTGTTAAAAGATGCTGTGTGTTCCCCTGGCGGAACAACGATAGAGGCCGTATGCGATTTGGAGTTTAACGGATTTAGAGATGCAGTAATATCCGCCGTTAGTGCTTGTGTTGAAAAAGCAAAGCAAATGGAAGATTAAAGCACTTTTACCATCTAAAAAGTTAATGAAAAGCTAATTTGCTATTAAAAGGAGGTTTCACACCATGAACAATTCTATTTTTAATGTACCACCCCCCATTAACGAACCGGTATTTAACTATGCTCCGGGTAGCCCGGAACGTGCACAAATAGAAGCTGAGCTGGTTCGCCAGTCCGGTGAAGTTGTACAGGTGCCAATCGTAATAAATGGTAAGCATATTACCACAAACAAAAAAGGGACAGTTAACAAACCTCACGACCACAAACACGTACTTGCGGAATATAGTATGGCAGGGGAAGCCGAGCTTTTGGATGCTGTAAATACAGCTATGGATGCAAGGGAAAGTTGGTACAGTTTGCCTTGGGCTCACCGGGCAGGTATTTTTTTGAAGGCTGCGGATCTTATAGCGGGTCCGTATAGAGCCAAGATGAACGCCGCAACCATGTTGGGTCAAAGCAAAACTGTGCAACAAGCTGAGATAGACTCCGCTTGCGAAATTGCCGATTTTTTGCGGTTCAATGTATACTATGCCCAAGAAATTTTCAAAATACAGCCGGAAAGTTCGCCTACTCTGTGGAATAGGCTCGAACACCGTCCTTTGAGCGGTTTTGTTCTTGCCATCAGCCCCTTCAACTTTACTGCCATTGGCGGTAATCTACCTTCTGCTCCCGCTATTATGGGAAACACGGTAGTGTGGAAGCCGGCAGGTACAGCTGTTTTGTCTAACTATATTTTCTATCAAATATTGGAAGAGTGCGGTTTGCCCCCCGGGGTTATAAATTTTGTGCCGGCAAGTGGTGCAGATATTAGCAAACACGTTGTTACAGACAAACGTATGGCAGGATTCCATTTCACAGGCTCTACAGAGGTGTTTTCCACCGTTTTCCGTCATGTTGGGGAAAATATAACAAAATACGAAAACTATCCGCGTATTGTGGGGGAAACCGGCGGCAAAGATTTTGTGTTTGCTCACCCAACATCATCTGTTGTTCCTTTAGTAACTGCTCTTGTGCGTGGAGCATACGAATATCAGGGTCAAAAGTGTTCCGCTGCAAGCCGTGCATATATACCTGAGAGCCTATGGCCAAAGGTAAAAGAAGGGCTTCTTGAAGAAATTGCTAAAATAAAAATAGGGGATATATCCGATTTCACCAATTTTATGGGAGCGGTTATTGACAAAAAATCCTTTGACAACATTACAAAATATATAGACGACGCAAAAGAATCTCCGGATGCGGAGGTGCTTGTTGGGAGCTACGATGGTAGCAAAGGCTACTTTGTGCATCCAACACTAATACAAGCCAAAAAGCCAACATACAAAACTATGGTAGAGGAGATTTTTGGGCCTGTGCTTACAGTGTACGTTTATCCCGATAATGAGATGGAAGCGGCGTTGGAAAGTTGCAAAACCGGCTCTCCATATGCCTTAACAGGAGCAATATTTGGGCTAGATCGCCAAGCGTTGGCTTATATGGAAAAGAAACTGGCAGACGCAGCAGGCAATTTTTACATAAACGACAAACCAACGGGAGCAGTTGTTGGACAGCAACCCTTTGGGGGCGGACGTGCCTCCGGTACCAACGATAAAGCGGGCAGTATACTTAATATGCTACGCTGGAGCAGCCCTAGAACTATAAAAGAAACGTTTGTATCGCCTACCAGTGTTCCCTACCCTTACCAAGGGTAACACAAAAAATATAGCACTTCCCTTTTACATGGCAATTCCGCTTAGTATAGTACTTCTTCAAAATATTACTAAGCGGAACTGCTTCCTTAATTCAGCAATTTTACAGCAAATTAACTTTTCTTTGCCTCTTTATAAATCGGGAAAGTTAATTTGCTTTTCTTTATATTTGCTGCCACGGCTGTGGCAAAAATTTTGCTGTATTTTTTATCATATCATTTACCAGTGCTTCAATCTCGCTTTCTGATATTTTGTTGTTTATTAATGGGTCGTTTTTGAACGCTTGCACAACCGGTACAACCGTATGCGTTAGTGCGGCTTCAAGTATTAGTTTGTGGTTTTGAACATGTGGCACGGTCATATCATAAATACTTTTTGGTAAGCTACCAACGGCTATGGGGCGAATAAAATCTCTTTCAAAAACAGCGTTTGTTTCCACTATTGCGTCCTTTTCCAAATTAGTTATTTGCCCATACGTATTTGGTATGTTAACATTGCTGATAATCTGCCCAAGACCGCAAAGAGCCTTTATAAGCAGTATACCCTCCTCGCCGGATGGTTTTATTTCCAATTCATCTTCGCCACTCACAAGGCGTTTACCTCTTTTTACCCTCTCCTTTAAATCATTTTTTCGCCAGTCTACTGTCGTAAGGCCAAAACTCCAGCTTTCTACTGTTTTTGGGTCTTTCAAATAAATTTCGCTTGGCAAAAACTCCGCTAAATGCCTATCCCCTGCGGCAGCTATATAACCATATTTAAGAAACAAATCAAACTTCACCCTGTTCATAGATGCAAAACTCGAATTTGCCCAGTGTTCCTCTTTTTCGTTGTATCCATTTTCAAAATTTTTATCTATAAATTGGCGATAAACAGGGAAAAGGTCGATACCTTTGTAGCTTGCATAGTCAAACCAAGTGAAATGGTTAATGCCCAGTACATTTACTTTTATATCACTGCGAGAAACATTTTGCAGATCAAATGTTTGTTTTACAATGTCGCGCAGCAGTGTTTGCGTGCCAAAAACCTCGTGGCAACAACCAAATGCTTTTATTTCAGGAAAGGTATGATATAAAGTTTTCATACATATACTCATTGGGTTTGTGTAGTTTATAACCCAGGCTGTAGGGGCATGTTCTTTTATGGCATTGGCAATATCTACAAACATGGGTATTGTTCGCAGTGAGCGTATAATGCCGCCGGGTCCTGCCGTATCCCCAACAGATTGATATATGCCGTGCCGTTCGGGTGTGTGTACATCACTGTGCATTTCATCAAATGTTCCGGGCAGTATGGATATTACAATAAAATCTGCCCCCAACAAGGCTTGGGGCAGTGTTTCCACAGCTTTATATACCCAGTTGCCGTCCTCTTTTTTGTTTAGCATATTGCCCAGGGTTTCATTTTGCTCGGCAGCTTCTTTATCAATATCATAGAGGGCTATTGTGCCGCTAATATCTTTTTCCTGCGTCAGATCGCCCATAAAACTCCACGCCCATCCGCGGGAACCGCCGCCAATATAGGCTATTTTTATATCACTTACTTTTTCGTTTTTGTATTTCAATATAATGCTCCTTTCGTGGAATAGCTATAGCCGTACTATTTTATCACCCATATCTTCTATTTTAAGGAAAACAGGGTGTTCTTGATAATTTATATTGGGGGCGTGCAAAGTAAAGTAAAGCTGCCCTTCTTTTGATTTGAACGCCATTCCGTGACCACCGTCTGTGTCATACAGCAGCTCGTCAAAATTCTCCCAGTCGCCATCTATATCTCCGTTGCTACTTTTTGCTACTGCCTGCACATATTGGTTGTCTTTTAATGATGACCAAAAAAGCAGTAACTCCCCTGTTTTGGTGCGATAAAAACATGGGCCGTCTGTTACGTAACGGTCTGCATTTTTATCTGCCCATTTTGGCTGGGATGCACAAAACAAATCCCAAGGTTTACCCACGGGCTGTTTTAAATCCTCACTTAGCTGAACAGCGCTTACCGTTCCGTCTTTTATTTGTACCCATTCATGGCAAAAAACCATATGCGGCACACCTTTTTTATCTATATACAAAGTTCCGTCTAAACACTCCCAATCGGGCGGGGTTATAGGCTTTGGGCTGTGTACCGTAAACGGACCCAACGGGCTTGTTGCTTTCAGTATTTGCGTTCCGCGGCATTTCCCCTCACCTATAAATGTCGCAAACATGTAAAACTCGCCTTTGTATAGATGCACTTCAGGTGCCCAAAAATTTTTGTCTGCCCAAAAATCGTTGGGACGTTTAAATACTTCTATTGGGTCGCTCCAGTTTTCCAAGTCTTCGCTTACATATACATCAAAACCTTGCGTGCTTATGTCCTGCGGTTTTTTCCAACACAGCAGGCTACGAGTTCCATACATATAATATTTTCCTTCATGCAATATTACGTATGGGTCCCTTAGCACTATATCATTTGTTTTCATCACTTTTCCTTTCTTTCCTTTTTTGCTCACTCTTTCCTAATTTGGAAACTTTGAAATGTTTTCAAACTCTACCTGCCATTTTCCGTTTTTTGGTATTCCCGGAGTGTCGGTATTGTCGCCATAACCTGCAAGCATGAGTGCTATTGCTAAAAGCAGCGAACCATTGCCGGGCAGATATAAGGGCAGATCGGTGCGTGTTTTTTGAAAATTGTTACCGCTAGTTACGTACGTGTTTTTTGGAGTGTCCATTAATAGCAAATCGATTGCCAACAAGGGATCTCCCAGGCGGGTTGCCGTCATTGCCATCAGTGCAAAATCCCAACCCCACATTGTTTCAAATTCCCAACATTCAAGAACTTTTTCTAATGTGTTTTTTATTGTTGCTGTATCTATCCGCTCACTGGGTATAAGACCAAAGGCTGCTAACATGGAAGGGTGATCCCTGTTAAAATGAGTAAATGTGTTTGGGCAGTTTTCGTGTGCCAGGTATAACCCATCGCTAATCGGCAGAGGAGCCATATTGCCAACAATATGAACCCACTCCTGCCTTTGTTTTTGTAGCCTTTTTGACCATTTAACGCCAATATCTATGGCATAGCGAAAATATTCCACTTCAAATGTGGGGTTTTTAACGTCTACAGGATTATGCTCTTCTTGAGCCGGGATTAGCGGTGCTTCCAAATTGTATTTGCCGTTTTTGTCTTCAACCAAAAAATCGCACATAAAACATACTGTTTCTTCTACTATTTCCCAATATTTTTGCAAAAATTCCGCAGCTTTTGCTTGGTCTTTTATTTGGCAATACATTAGCTCCAACATATAAACAATGTGGGGTTGCTGCCATACAAGCAATGGTGAAATTATAGACGGGCTGTCTATCCCATCATAAGCCACTTGTTTTGGCCATCTAGCACCTTTGTAGCCGTTTTTTGCGGCATTTTCTCGAGCTTTTGGCAATATTTTTTTGTACCAGCCCAGGCTTTTTTCAAGCAAATGGCCATTATTAAACAAAGAAAAATATGCACTGTGCCATAGATGCATTTCTAAATGAAATTTGCCGTGCCAACTATTACAAGTTAGCCCTGTTTCTTGCGGTGGCAGGCTACCGCAGCATTGTATTCGTGATAAATAAAGAGAGAGTATTATACGCCGCTCAAGCTCCTCTGCTCTTGGATCTGTAGAGTTTGCAAAACTTACTATTCCCGTTGTTTCCCAAAAATTGTGCCACATTTCTTCGCTAGCCTCTAAGCAGTCGTGAAATGTGTATGGGGCAATCTGCGGTTCAAGCTCGGAAAACCCCAAAGCCACGTTAAATTTGCTACCGATTTGCGTTTGCCAATGTAGTGTAAATTCGTGCTGATTTGTTTCTTCTAGTTTATAACCGTCTGCGGCAGATACATTTACATAATATGTAAACGAATCCAAAACCCTTGTAATTAGACTTCCTTGCAAATTGCTTGTATGAAGATTGTTTGAGGGGAAATTGTGCCAATCTGCCCCTGCCATATTGCAAGAATCCTTGGGAAATTGAATTTTTATGCCCAATTCTGCAGTGGAATCTACACTTATTGCCAAAACATCTGCCGTTCCGTGGCAAACCGTCACTACTTTTACAGGATGCCCATCTAAGGTAAATGTATTCACTATTTTACCCTCATAAAGATGGAGTTCTTGATGTATATCGCCGATATCCTCCGGAGAAATAGAAATATCCTCACCTTTGTAAATAATAGAAATTTTACCAAGGTTAACTCTGTGGGGGTTTTGGCGTAGCCAATCATACGCCTTTTCGCTGCCCACAAGCCTTTTTACGGGATAGTTTACTTTTTTCCCATTGTGGGTATATTGAGTTTGTTCCACATCTTTCATATCATATGTGCCGGTTGTGCCGATTTCTTTTGTGCTGTTCCAACCCCATTGGCTCATGGTGCATAGAGGCATGTCGTCATTTGCATATGTTTGATACAAACTTTGTGTGCCTGTTATATCTACAGTATAGGCAAATTCTCCGTTACCAACGGTTAACGGAGAGGTTGTGTCCGGGCGGGTTAATATAGGGTTGTGTTTTGCTACAAGCGATTTTCTGTCTATCATATTTTACCCCTTTAACCCGGATGTGTTTATGCCTTCTACAAGTCGTTTGTTAAATATCAAGAATACAATAAACACCGGTAACAGCGACAATGTAGACATAGCAAACATGGCTCCAAAATCGGTGATGGATGCAGTATCTGCAAACATACGCAAAGCCAAAGACACTGTATAAGTATTGGGGTCTGTTAGATAAATCAGAGGTCCCATAAAGTCGTCCCAAGCCCAGTAAAACTGTATGATAGCACTTGTAACAAGTGCAGGGGCAAGGAGCGGGAAAATTATTCTGAAAAATACGCTATACTTGCTACAACCATCTATAATGGCTGCTTCGTCCAATTCTTTCGGTATGCTTACCATAAACTGCATCATCAAAAAAACAAAAAACGGATGACCAAAAAACGACGGCAATATTAGTGGTACAAAAGTGCCTACCAACCCTAGACGATGAAAGATTAAAAACTGGGGTATCATTATAACTTGAGCAGGTATCATCATAGTTGAAAGCATAATACCAAAATACAGTTTACGCCCTTTGAACCGCAAGCGAGAAAAAGCATAAGCTACAACAGAACTGCTAAGAACAGTACCGATTGTAGAAAGAGTTGCAACGAAAAAGGAGTTACGGAAAAACACATCAAAACCAATACCGGCAAAGCCTCGCCATCCATTCGCAAAGTTTTCCCATTGCCAATACTGAGGGATTAAAGAAAGGGAGCCGGTCGCTATCTCTAAATTGGTTTTTAATGAGCCGCTTATCATCCACAAAACCGGATATATCATTACAAAGCCAAAGGCAAGTACTAAAAAGTGGTACATAAATTTTTTTGTTGTTTTGCCAACCATATCTTACCTCCCTCTTTTAATCATTAGCATAAAACGTCCATTTTTTGGATGTTTTAAAAATTATTACTGTAACAAATGTTATCATTATCAGCAGTACCCAAGACATTAAACTGGCATAACCCATATTACGCCAAGCGAATGCGTGGTTGTAAATGTATAGGGCTATAAAGTTTGTGGCATCTGCCGGGCCGCCACCTGTCATAATAAATGCTTGTGTAAATGTCATAAAACCGGCTATTGTTTGCATTAGCAAATTGTACAAAATAACGGGCGATAAGCACGGCAAAGTTATTTTGTAAAATACTTGCCACTTGTTGGCACCGTCTATTTCAGCCGCTTCGTAATATGACGTTGGTATTTCTTTTAATCCTGCGGCAAAAATTATCATAGACGAACCAAATTGCCAAACAGACATTAAAACGATGGGGATGATTGCGGTTTGCAACTGGCCAAACCAATGTACACCTTCAAGCCCCAATATTTGCAAAAAGACGTTTACAACACCTTCTCTTGCAAACAACTGACCCCAAACAAGCACAACAGCAATGCTGCCGCCAATAAGAGTGGGTAAGTAATAAAGGGAGCGGTAAAAGGCAACACCACGAACTTGTCTTGTTAGGATATAAGCAACAAAAAGTCCAAACGCCAGTCTAAAAGGTACAGAAAACACAACAAACCTTATTGTTACACCAATGGAATTAAAAAAGCGTGCATCGTTTAAAAGCCTGCGTACGTTATCCAGACCTGTAAAAGTGGCAGTGCCGCCAAGAGTTAGATCGGTAAAAGAATAATAAAGCGACATCGCCATGGGTACAGCCATAATAAACAAAAAACCGATTAAAAATGGGAAAGCAAAAAAATACCCCACAAAATTTTCACTATGTATAAGTTTTTGGAATTTTGTCTGCTCTACACTAGTTTTTGTGTTCTTATTTTTCATATTTAACACCTCTTTGTGCTAGAAATTTTTGAAATTTTTAAAAAATTTTACAACGTGCGGGCAAAAATATATTTGCCCGCACGCCATCCGGCATGTGTAGAGTTTATCCTAAAACACTTGTAGCAAAGTCAAATATCTGTTGAGCTGCTTGTTCCGGAGTAATAATGCCAAAAATAACTTGCTGCATTAATAGGTTGTGGTGGTCTTCTATTTCAGGATTGTTTGGGCTTTCTATCGGGTTTCCTGCTCCCGTGTCCAACCTTCCTGCTACGTCTATTAGCTCGTATGTTTGTGCCACCATTGGATCCATATCAGCTTGCAGGGCATAACGCACGTGAGACATTATAGGCACACCACGTTCTCCCAGTAAAATTTGATTTGCTTCTATGCTGTTTTGGAAGAAGCTAACAAATTGTGCTGCTGCTTCCGGATGCGGAGTGCCGTTAAATATACTAAACATTTGTGAAGAATTTATAGCCATACCACTTTCGCCACCATGAAAAACACGTGGAAGAGGGGCGAGCCTGAGGTCACGGCCGGCAGCGTTTGCCAAGGCAACAAATTGGTTACTTGCAATCCATGTCATTGCCGCCTGCCCTGTTACTAACGGGTCGCCTTCTATATCGGTTATTACCATTTCGTCGCCCGGGTCCGGCATGGCTCCTGCTTGCACTATACGGCTACGCATAGCATAATAACCAGCAGTAATTTGCGGGTCGGTAAAACCAAGTGTGGTGCTAAAAGTTTCCGGATCGAAGAAGTTGTAACCGCTTTGTGTAACCCATAATGTAAGGTTAATAAAGTCGTTTGTGATTTGGCTGCTACCCCAAACGCCCAGTTCTTGGTGTATGAGCATTGCGGCGGCTTCAAAATCAGCCCATGTCCAGTCTTCGTTTGGGTGTTGGGCACCTGCGGCATCAAACATCGCCGGATCCCATGCCACACCGTGGGTATTAACACCATTGGATATACCAACCACTATCCCATCAGCAGATGTGGCTTCTATGTAGGATGGTTCGGCGTTTGTGATGTCTATATAACCTCTTTCGATGAGGTCGTTTAGAGGTAAGATAACGTTCATAAACTGCGGGAAATTTCCTCCCATTTGAAAAACGTCCCAAACATCGTTGGCTGCTACGCCTGTGTTCATTACTGTCCAGTATCCGTCCGGGTCAAAAAATTGGTACGTAACACGAATGTGTGGGTATTGTTCCATAAACAAGTTTATAACTTCCACCGTACGGTCGTGGCGTACCTGGCTACCCCACCAAGCAACGCTAATTTCTACTTGGTCGCCAGTTGCCGGGGCTGTGCCCGGGGTGGGGGGAGTCGTTACTGCTGCATCACCGCCGTTTTGTGCAGCACCACCGCCACACGCAGTAAAGATTGTAACGGCAAATAGCCCTATCAAAAAGTTTAATGTTTTTTTCATGCTTCTCTCCTTTTTAAATTATGACCACTTTAGTGGCATCGTGTGGAATTGTCATGAAAATGAGTTCACGTTGCGAGTAGAAACGCAGAAGTTTTGTCTGCATTTCGTATAAGCGGATTGTGAGATTTATTAACCGGCAATTCCTATTTTAAAACTCCTACCCTGGGTGTAACCCCAAACGCTTTTGCCAAGTCTTTTAGTTCACTGTCTGTAATTGTTTGTTTTTTCCCGCCTTGGGCACACACATATGTGTATACTTGGGCTGCTTTTTCTGCTGTTTCTATTAACCCAAAGGTTTCATCTAAACTGCAACCGGTGCCATATATACCGTGGTGCGGCCAAAGCACAAGGCGGCAAGCAGCCATTTTTTTGGCAGTAGCTTCACCTATCTCATTTGTACCCGGCACTATCCAAGGGATAACAGCCACACCTTCCGGAAAAACAACTATACATTCTGTACACATTTCCCAAAGTGTTTTTGTGAAATTTTCTTCTTTTAAACAATGGGTAAAAGACATTGCAATCAAGTGTGTTGCGTGGCAATGAATTACAACCCTGTTGTTTGGATCTTGTTCAAGCCTTGCAATGTGGCTCATAAAATGGGTAGGTAACTCGCTTGTGGGTTTTGTGTTTTTTTCCAACCCCCATAGCAAATTAAGTTTTTTACCGCAATCACATACTTTTACTATGCCTAAAACTTCACTTGGGTTATCTT
The DNA here is from genome assembly GCA_009778165.1 of Defluviitaleaceae bacterium. Taxonomy (GTDB): domain Bacteria; phylum Bacillota; class Clostridia; order Lachnospirales; family UBA5962; genus WRKF01. The sequence goes on along the minus strand of WRKF01000183.1, from coordinate 9,839 downwards.
TTATGTTTTTAAAATATTTTCCGGAACCTGTCACCATAAAAAATTTTCCCGCAAGTCTTTTGGCATCAAAACTGATTGGTATTTCACGTTGCACTTGGTTTATATCAAGCACTTCGCTCAATTCTTTTTTTTCTAGCAAATATGTAATATTTCCGCCGTTTCTTTCGTTCCATCCCAAACGGTACATATTAGAAATAGTTTCTACCATCTCCGTGGTAAACTTTGCTTGCAATACGCTCATTACATTTATCTCCTTTTCGACAACACCCGGCACTCATAGTCTTTAACCTCTGCGAGCCAGTCTTTTGGTATATTGTTTATATGGCAGTAGTAATCCCAAACTATACCAAACGGGTAAGTTTTCATCTCTTCTGCCAGTGCCAGACGGGTTGTGTAGTCGCCTTCTTGTTCTGCTTTGCGTAATGATGTGTGGGGCATAAGCATTGCTTTTAACAAAGCCTTTAGAGTTGATCTAACCCCAACAACCCAAGCAGCAACACGATTTATAGAAGCATCAAAAAAATCTAAGCCTATTGCTGTTTTAGTAAGCAAGTTATTATATATAAGCTCGTTTGCTATTTCTTGCAGTTCGTCGTCTAATATTACGACGTGGTCGCTGTCCCAGCGCACCGGGCGGCTCACATGCAATAATATACCTTTAACAAACAAGCTGACTGCAGATAATTTGTCACTTACCATTTCCGTTGGGTGGAAATGACCGCTGTCTAAACAAAGATACGTGTTGTTTTTAACTGCGTAACCCGCATAAAATTCATGGGAACCCACTGTATAACTTTCCGCACCTATGCCAAAAAGTTTGCTTTCCAGTGCATCTTCCATATTCTCGTATTTTTCTTTTAATATTTCACCTAAAGAATTGCAAAGCCGCTCTCTGGGGGACAATCTGTCTACTGGTTTATCCTTAAAACCGTCCGGTATCCAAATATTATTGATGGCAGTCTGCCCCAGCTCTCTACCAAAGTGTTCGGCAATCTTCCTGGAGCGTTTACCGTGTTCTATCCAAAAAGCTCTTATATCTTTGTTGGCGCTGCTTAATGTAAAACCATCACTTGCTTTTGGATGGGAAAAAAATGTTGGATTAAAATCCAGTCCCAGATTTTTTTCTTTCGCAAAATTTAGCCAGCTTTCAAAATGCTTTGGTTCCATTAGATCTAAGTCTATATTTTCTGTTGTGTCCGCATAAATGGAGTGCAAATTTAGCTTGTGGTTTCCTGGAATTAACGATAACGCCTTGCTAATATCTGCGCGCAGTTGATCTGCTGTTTTTGCTGCTCCGGGGTAATTTCCCGTAACTTGTATACCACCCGTTAGTTGGTCGCTTTTGTTTAAAAAGCCTGCCACATCGTCGCCTTGCCAACAATGTATGGAAATTTTTATTTTTCCCAAACTGTCTAAAGCGGTGTCTGTGTTAACGCCAACTTTTGAATACATTTCTTTTGCGAATTCATAATATTTGTTTGTGTCCATAGGTTTTTGCACCTTTCTAACCCTTTCCCCATTGTAAAATTGACATTTAGGGCGTAAAAGTTTTACTTTCAAAGGAGTTTTTAATAAGTTCTTTCGTTTTTGTTATGCTAAAGCCTTCGGTTGATATTAGCTGACAAGCAATGTTGCCCATTGCTGTTGCCTCTACAGGACCCGTTGTTACGGTTTTGTTTAACTTATCTGCTACCAATTGGTTAAGCATATAATTCCTGGAGCCGCCGCCTATGACTATTAGCTCCGTTATGTTTTTTCCCGTTATTTCTTCCAGTTCATCCATACATAATTTATAAAAAACGGCTAAACTGTCAAATATACAACGAACCACTTCTCCTGTATCTGCAAGCCTGTTTGTTTTTGCTTGTATAGCTTTTAGCATATTTGGCGGGTTAAGGAATGCGGGGTCGTTTGGGTTTATAAAATATTGATACGGAGTTGCTTTTTCTGCCAATTGCACCAATTCCTCATAGCTTACTTTTTGCTCTAAGTTTCGGTGTACTTCCTGCAAAAGCCACATTCCCATAATATTTTTTAAAAACCGATACGTACCATATGCTCCGCCTTCGTTAGAGTAATTTGCTTCTCTTGCTTTGTTTGTAACAATCGCTTGCTTTGTTTCTATACCTAACAACGACCAAGTTCCACTACTCAAAAATGCTCGGTTATCACCAATACCCGGGGTACCAAGCACGGCAGAAGCCGTATCATGGCTTGCTGTAACAACCACTTTGCATTTTGGTAAATCATAATTATCAAAACCTTTAACATCTCCCAATTCTTGCCCCGGTTGTGCAAAGGGGGCAAATTGCTCTTCGCTAACTTTTGCAATTTTTAATAGGTCTTTGTCAAATTTTTTGGTTTCGTGATTTAAAAGAGCGGTGGTTGTAGCATTTGTGTATTCCGTAACGGCTTTGCCGGTCAGACAAAACCCCAAATAGTCCGGAATCAGCAAAATATGCTTGGTTTTTGCCATGATGTCTGTGGGTTCTGTGTATAGTTGGTAAATCGTGTTAAAGTCAAGAAACTGTATACCCGTTTTTTTGTAATGCTCATCTTTGGGGATAAGTTTTGAAACTTGGGCGATTACATTTTTTGTTCTGCTATCTCTGTAAGATACGGCATCTTTTATTTTTTGCCCATCTTTATCAACTAGCACATAATCAACAGCCCAAGTGTCTATACCCAAAGTGCAGTGCATAATTCCCATTTGCTTTGCTTTTGCTAAGCCAATCAAAATTTGTTCAAGCAAATAATCAACATCCCAAACATATATGTTGTTTTTCTGCGTGAAACTGTTGGGAAAACGGTGTATTTCTCGCAAGTTAAGTTTGCCTTCTGTTACATTCGCAAGAATAAGCCTTCCGCCGGAAGCTCCAATATCTGCGGCTATGTAGTTGTTTAACAAAAACGCCTCCTCATTTACTCCTCATTTGCCTAATTTAGGTGTAATAAACGGTCATGTGTTCATAATAACACATGAAACCAATTTTGTCAACATAAATACAGTAAAATTTCAATAAAATATTGCACAAATCCACAACGATGGAAAAACAGTGGAAAAATAATAGGAAAACGATAGAAAAATAATGGGAATTAATGAGAAAATCCCTTTTTTCTACCAAACAACTTCCACATTCATTTCTTCTAAAAAATCTAGCCATAATTGTGATGGGGCAATATCTGTTACAAGATAATCTATTTGTGAAAAGTTAAAAGTCTTTATAAAAGCTACTTTGTCAAATTTTGTGTGATCTGCCAAAACCATTATTTTTTTTGAATGTTTGTGCATTTGCATTTTTAACTGGCTTTCCGGTTCGTTGGATTCTGTAATGCCGTGTTCGACAGATAATCCTTTACACCCAAAAATAGCTATATCTGCATAATAATTACCGATAAAATCACTTGCGGCAGGTCCCACCAGGCTTGTTGATTCTTTTCTTAGATTTCCACCTGTAGAAAAAATATCGATATTTGAATCCCTAAGCTCATATAAGACATTTACGGAATTTGTAACAATAATGATGTCTTTTTTGGTGCGATTTATTTCTTTTAGAGTTTCAAAAACAGTAGACCCGGAGTCCGCCATTATTGTGGTTTGGTTATTAATTAATTCGGCTGCTTTTTGGGCAATCTTACCCTTTTCCTCTATTTGGGCTAAATGTCTGTCTCGAGAAGGTATTTCTCTTGTGAGACCGGTTATTACAGCTCCACCGTAAAACCTCTTTAACATCCCGTTGCCCTCTAATTGTTTCATGTCTCTGCGTATAGTTTCTTCACTTACACTAAAGGCTGTGGCTAAGTCTCCTATCCGCACTTTTTTGTCTATTAAAATGTGTTTTAGTATTTTTTCTCTACGTTCAAAAGCCAGCATGTGCTCCTCCTTCTTTTTTTACCTATTAACATATTAACACATGTCAGGTAATATAGCAAATTTAGTTTTTAAATTCTAAAAATTCTTTAGATTTTTTAAATTTTTTGAATTTTTAAATTCAAAAAGTTGGCAGAACGGCATGGATAAAACAAGGGGGATTTCCCTATCGCAATATTGTTTGAGAAATGTTATACTGATGATGTTAAATCGAAAAACCAAAAAAATAAATTTTGTGGAGGAATTGCAATGAACACTGAAAAGCAAATGGAAAAGGACTTCATAGACATTCTGACCCGCAGAGATAACCAATGGACGTATCGGGATGATATTAAGACCGAAGCAGCCCTATGGAGTAATCTACGAAAACATATAAACCGCATTAACATAGCGAGATTGGAGGGCGTACCGCTAACCGACAAGGAGTTTAAGCAATTGGAAGTTGAGTTTAAGCGACTGACTGCCACGCCTTTTGGTGCATCCCAATGGCTCAGAGGGGAAAATGGCGTAGCCGCCATCAGCATAGAGCGTGAGAATGTGAAACTCGGCAAGGTTTCGCTTGTACTGTACAGCAATAAAGACATAGCCGGAGGAATATCAAGCTATGAAGTGGTGAGCCAAGTAAAACCCGATGCCAATACCGATATGCGAGGCGATGTAACCTTGCTTATCAACGGCTTACCTATTATCCATATAGAACTTAAAGCATTATCGGCAAAAGACGGATATATGCAAGCCTTTGAGCAGATTAAACGGTATGCGGAGGCCGGCTTTTTTAATGGGATTTATGCAACCACTCAAATATTTGTGGTAAGCAATAAAGTGGCTACCAAGTATTTTGCAAGGCCCGGCACAAACACCGCCAAAGCCTTTGAAACCGCTAAAAAATTTATGTTTAACTGGAGAACTCCCGATAACAATCCTGTAGAAAACCTTTTCGAGTTTACACGGCTTGTTTTAAGTATTCCGGCGGCCCATGAGCTTATTGCCAAGTTTACCATTTTAGTGGATGATAAGAAAAACCAAAAATTCTTGATGGTATTAAGGCCATATCAAATCCACGCCATACAAAAGATTATCATGCAAGCTGCAAAGCATGAGGGCGGCTATATCTGGCACGCTACAGGTTCGGGTAAAACCATTACCAGTTTTGTTGCCACAAAACTGTTGGCACAAACATCAATCGGCGTAGACCGCACCGTTATGGTTGTAGACCGTAGGGATTTAGATAGCCAAACCAAAGATGAGTTTAGCAAGTTTGCATCCGAGTTTCACACAGGCTCGGCATCGGGCAATGCCCGTGATAATGCTTTGATTGTTGGTGTTGATAATCAGCGGCAATTATCAAGCAGCCTTTTGAGCAAGAAAAACAATAATACCATCATCGTTACGACAATCCAAAAATTGAGTGCCGCTATCAGACGTGCCAAAGAAGCAGAGAGCAGTAAATTTGACAAACTGAGAAGCGAACACATTGTTTTTGTGGTGGACGAGTGCCATCGTGCCGTAAGTGATGAGCAGATGCAAGAAATAAAAGAGCTTTTACCAAACTCAACATGGTTCGGCTTTACAGGCACACCCATCTTTTTTGAAAACCGCAAGCAAGAGAGTGGCAAGTTTGCGAGAACAACGGCAAACCAGTACAACCCTAAAAATTCTAAAGGTGAAGCTGTAACTAAAGACCCCCTTCACGCATACACCACAAAAAATGCGATGGACGATAACTCCGTCTTGAATTTCCAAGTGGAGTATCATTGTCTTTTGGAGGCTGACAGCAGGGAGGAATTTTTGTACAGAATGGTAAGCGAACTTTACCCAAAGCTCGACCCAATAAAAAAACTTGCCAATATGACAGAAATCGAAAAAGAGGAACTGCAAGACAGGGAATTATTCGAGCGTGACGATTATGTCCGGGCAATGCTGAGAAAGATTTTCAAACGCCAATCCATAATAGAGCGCTTCAAAGTGATAAATGGCTTTCCGACCATGAGTGCGGTACTGACCACTCACTCAATCGCCCAAGCCAAGCGGATATATCACAAACTGCAAGAAATGAAGAAAAGCGGAACATTATTAAACGGCAAAGAGCTGGACGAACGGAATACTCTCATTGACCCCGATTTTCCGAGAGTTGCAATAACATACTCCATCAGCGAAAACCAAGAAAAGCCTGGTCGTTCGCCTAACGGCGAACTGCTCGGCCATGCAACCGGAATTAATGAGGCACAGGCTGAAATCAATGCCATTATGGAAGAATACAACGCTGTTTTTGACACAAACTACACCGACCCCGACCTATTTAACAAAAACATCAACAGCCGTTTGGCTCGAAAAGAAGCGAGGTTCCAAGCAGACGGGAAATGGCTTGATATGGTTATAGTGGTTGACCGCTTGCTCACAGGCTTTGATGCCCCAACCATACAAACGCTTTATGTTGATAGAGAGTTAAAATATCAAAAGCTGCTACAAGCATTTTCACGCACAAATCGCATAGCACCCGGTAAAGAACACGGAATAGTGGTGTCGTTTCGCAAGCCCGAAACAATGCGACAAAACGTGGAAGATGCTATAAGACTGTTTACCAACCAACAGCAAGATTGGGAGGATTTAGTGCCGCGAGAATATTCCGATGTAAAAACGGAACTCGTAGCCGCTCACGAGGAGTTGCAACAAGCAAAAGAAGATTTGACAAGTGACCCAAACAACATCAAACACAAAATCGCACAAGTCAAGGCGTTTCAGCGGCTTGAAAAAGTCCAAAAAGCAATAAGAAGCTATGAGGATTACGAGGACGATTATGAAGAACTTGAACATATAGCAGAGGCTATGCCCATTGAGCGGGGGCATTGCGAAAATCTGAAAGTTGAGATTCGTGAAGAACTGGAAGGCCAAGTGCGGGATGATGTAGATGATTGGCTAAAGGACATTGAGTTTTCAAGTAATCTATCAGCTACTCATGCAGAACGTATCGACAGCTATTACATCAATCGGCTATTGGGCGAGTATCAGAAAACGACGGACAAAACCGACAAAGATGCTTTGCGTGAAAAAATTATGCAAGAAATTAACTCAAAACCAAAATCAGTGCAAGCTATATATGATGATATTTTAACCGACATTGACAACAACAGGCTTACAAAGGACTGGACGGTATATTTTGAGGACGAGATAAACCGCATAATTGAAGCATCAGCCGATTTATTAAAAGTGCCGATTGCGGGGTTACAGACAAGTTTCAGCGAATACCGTACAGATGTTGGTGCTGTGCCGTTTGTCAACGAAATCTGCAACGCTTCACAGTTAGACAAAGACGCTTTTGAAGCCGCTTTTAATAAGGAATACAGAAAACGTCTGCTTGTCATTGAGCAGTATTGGAAATCCGTAATTGAGGAAAAACTGATACCGCTACAGGGGGAGTTATAGCACTTTCCTTTGCTTGTGTTTCTCGCAGTGAACAAATGCCATTCGCCGAAAGGCGAAAAAAATTTGGTTTGCGACACTTACGCTTAGGTACAGCGATAGCCGAACAATGAAAGGAAGAAAATAAAATGAGCCGTTTAGAACAGCAATTATGGGCGAGTGCCGATATTTTAAGAGGGAAAATGGATGCCAGCGAGTACAAAAACTACTTGCTGGGGCTTGTTTTCTATAAATATCTGTCTGATTTACAACTCCGCGCCACATATGAGCAGATGAATGGAGTGCCCGATGAATACCCTGCTCGTGAAACACAGTATACCGAAATGATGGAGTGGCACGAGGAAAGCGAAAAAGAGGCAGAGGAACTAAAAAACATCATGCGCCGTAAACTCGGATACTTCATTGAGCCGAAATATCTGTTTTTCACACTAAGAAACAGAGCATCAAGCTACGAATTTCAGATTGAGGATTTGCAGACCGCTTTTAACGAGCTTTCACGGCAAGGCGAAACATTTGTTGGCTTGTTTGATGATGTTGACCTAAGCTCTACAAAACTCGGAACACACGCCCAGCAGCGGAGCGTTACCATAATGGAAGTTATCAAGACCTTAGACGAAATCAACCTTTTCGGGCATGAGGGCGATATTATCGGCGATGCTTATGAGTACCTTATCTCCCAATTTGCCGCCGGAGCGGGCAAAAAAGCCGGGGAATTTTATACCCCTCAAGCCGTGTCAAAAATAATCTCGGAGATTGTGAGTATCGGACAGGAAGATACCGCTCCCTTTCATATCTATGACCCGGCTATGGGTTCGGGTTCGCTGATGCTGAACATCCGACAGTTTTTGAACAATCCTCAAATGGTGTTTTTCCACGGACAGGAGCTAAACACCACGACATACAATCTCGCCCGAATGAATCTAATTTTGCACGGTGTAGAGCGTGAGCAGATGAGGCTTAACAACGGCGATACCTTAGACGAGGACTGGCCGACAGACGAGCCGTTTGTTTTTAATGCGGTGGTCATGAATCCCCCATATTCAGCAAAATGGAGTGCTTCCGACAAGTTTCTGAGCGACCCGCGTTTTGAGCCATACGGCAAACTTGCCCCAAAGTCCAAAGCCGACTTTGCGTTTTTGTTGCATGGCTATTACCATCTAAAAGACAGCGGCACTATGGGAATTGTGCTACCGCATGGCGTTTTGTTCCGTGGGGCTGCCGAGGGAACTATCCGTAAAGCACTCCTTGAAATGGGTGCAATATACGCAGTTATCGGCTTGCCGGCCAATATTTTCTATGGTACAAGCATACCCACGGTTGTATTGATTCTCAAAAAGAACAGGGAAAACAATGGGCGTGACGTGCTGCTTATTGATGCCTCAAATGACTTTGAAAAGCAGAAAAACCAAAACAATCTGCGCCCACAAGATATTCAGAAAATTGTAGACGCTTACAAAAAGCGTGGGAATATTGACAAATACGCCCACTTAGCCACTTTTGACGAGATAGCGGCGAATGATTATAACCTCAACATCCCTCGCTATGTGGACACTTTCGAGGAAGAAGAACAGATTGACATTGTGGCTTTGAGCCGTGAAATGACGGACTTAAATGTGCAGATAAGACAAAACGAAACAGACTTTTTAGCCTTGCTTGATGAGCTTGTGGTAACGGATAATACCAAAGAGCTGATTGAGGCTACAAAGCGGATATTTGCGTAGGGGGATTTATGGATAAAAACAGCTTACACTACCAACTCTATAAGTTGGATAACGAAAATGAAATAAATGCTCTTGTGAAAGATGAAACCATTTGGCTCACGCAAAAATCATGAGTGAGTTATTTGGTGTCGGCGTTCCGGCAATCAGCAAACACCTTGTCAATATTTTTGAGGAAGGTGAGCTTGATGAAGATGTGGTTGTTTCCATTTTGGAAATAACCACTCAACACGGTGTAATTAGAGGTGAAAAATGATGAGCGATAATGGAAATTTAGTGCCACAAATCCGCTTTAAGGGGTATACTGTCGCTTGGGGACAACGTAAGGTTGAAGATTTTGCTCAAGTTGGAACCGGCAACAAAGACACACAAGATGCAGTAGCTGAAGGCGAATATGATTTTTATGTACGTTCACCAAATATTGAAAAAATAAACTCTTACTCTTTTGATGGCGAAGCTGTTTTGACAGTGGGTGATGGCGTGGGCGTAGGGAAAGTTTTCCACTACGTTACCGGGAAGTTTGATTATCATCAAAGGGTATATAAGATTTCCGATTTTGTTGGCGTTGATGGTATGTACTTTTACTACTATTTTGCTCAAAACTTCATCAAAGAATCGCAAAAGTACAATGCCAAAACTTCTGTTGATTCTGTTAGACGTGACATGATAACAAAAATGGATATTCCATGCCCCGAAATTGCTGAACAAACCGCAATCGGCAACTTTTTCCGTACCCTTGATAATGCTGCCCTCTTCCAACAGCGTAAGCTGGGTGTGCTGAAAGAGCTAAAGAAAGGGTATCTGCAACAGATGTTTCCGCAGAGCGGGGA
>WRKF01000182.1 GCA_009778165.1 Defluviitaleaceae bacterium | reverse complement strand
ACGGCATACGTTCACTTATAACAATGGCAAATGTAATGCGCGAGGGCCTTAAAAGAGGCGATAAATATGCAGATGCCAAAGATGTTATAGGGATAAATTTTTTAGGGTTTGGGTTAAAAGAGCTTGCGTATAACGAAAACTTTGTAACACGTATAGTCTACTCTGACTATCATAACAAAGTCGGCTTTTTGACGGACAAATATTCTAATTACTATATAGAGTTACCGAAACTGCCAAAAGACAAGAAAGGGCTACCGGAAAATTATCACGACATATGGGATATAACAAAAGCCCTTAAAACAAAGTTTAAAAACTACGAGGAGGTAAAAGGTATGCAGGAACTAAGAAATTCTACAGCATTGGCTATTCTGGACGAATTACACAACGCACTTTCTTCTGACGATGTAGTTTATGAAGCCTTGTTGAGAAAAGAAGCCCAATCTTTGTATGAAGAACAGTTGTATGAAGAGAAAATAAAAGGTATAGAACAAGGCTTAGAACAAGGCTTAGAACAAGGCTTAGAACAAGGCTTAGAACGAGGCAAAACTGAAACAGTTATTGAAATGCTAAGGGAAGGCTTTGAAAGAGATGTTATTGCTAAAATAACAAAAATGCCTATCAACCGGGTTGATGAGATAGCAAGTAAGCACGGAGTTTAAAACTAAGCATTCGCCAATTGGCGAATGCTTTTTCTGAAAAAACATCTTATTAGCGGTTTAACCTAAAAATCAACAAACGGTTTTTAGGTTAAACGCCGAATCATAGCAAACGTCATTTAAAAGTGAAAATGGAGAGAAAAACTAATATGGATAATCGTATATCAGATAACAACTCGATAAAAGGTTCATTAATATCAACAATATCAACCGATACAGAAATCAAAAATAAATTATCTGTTCAAGATGACGGAATAATAGATGAATCCGTTATTTTTAAGTGTGTTTCCGAGATTATTGATAATCGGAAATCACGTGCCGCCGCATACGCAAACAGCGAAGTAACAATTATGTATTGGGAAGTCGGGCGTTATATAAATTCGGTTATCCTTGATTTTAAACGTGCTAAATACGGTAAAAAGATTTTCGCCACACTGTCGCGGAAATTGGTTGAAACGTATGGAAACAGCTTTGAAGAAAAAAACTTGTATCGTATGACGCAATTTGCTAATACTTTTACAGACTTTACAATATTAGAAAAATGGGCTTGCGTTTTGAGTTGGTCTCATTTTCGTGAACTCATAAGGCTAAAAAGTGATGAAGCACGAACATATTATGCTGAAGATGCAATTGAACGGCGGCTTGGTGTACGTGGGCTGATTAAACAGATTTCTCGCAAAGCATATGAGAGGCGTGAAATAGCCGACACAAGAATAACGGAACAATCAGAAATCCCTTTTAATGTTTTTAAAGACCCCTATTTGCTTGATATTCTTGGGTTAAAAGAAAACTTCCTTGAAGCGGATTTAGAAAAAGCTATCCTTACTGAACTTGAAGCGTTCATACTCGAATTCGGACAAGGCTTCGCCTTTGTTGAGAGACAAAAGCGAATGACAATGGACGGCGATGATTTTCGCTTGGATTTGTTGTTCTATCACCGGATTTTGAAACGATTAGTCGCAGTCGAACTGAAACTTGGTAAATTCAAACCGGAATATAAAGGGCAAATGGAGTTTTATTTGCGTTGGCTTGATAGGCACGAGCGTAAAGAGAGTGAAAACGCACCGATAGGTATTATTCTCTGCACCACCGCAAGCCGTGACCAAATAGAACTGATGGAAATGGATAAAGTCGGTATAGCTGTTGCTGAATATTGGACGATTTTACCGTCAAAGGTTGAATTTGAGCGAAAGATAAGCGAAATACTTCATGAAGCGAAAGAACGCCTTGAACGCCGCAAATCTCTTATAGATAACGGCATATCAAGACAAATTGATTATTTTATTGAGCCAAAAGATGAAGATATTGATTAATTATAGAAAACGCCATTATTAAAAAAAGCAAATTAACTTTTCTTGATTTTTGAATTTCAAAAAATTTCAAAAAATTCAAAAAAATCAACGAAAAGTTAATTTGCCGTAGCTACTATCGCAAGTTTGATAATTGCTCTGCCATTCTTGCTCTCAATTTTTCTAACTCATCCAAAAAGATTTGATTGTTAGCTAAAATATATGTTGTATCGTGCTGTCTGCCTGCGTTTTCTAGCTGTTTAGCCATTTCGGAAAGACCGTCTGCACCAATATTTTTTAGTGTAGATTTTGCGGCGTGTACATATGTTGTATATAAGTACATATCGTTTTCTTCCAAATATTTTTTTAGCAGCTTTATTTTTGTTTCACTGTCCTTATAAAACATTTTCAATGCAGCAATGTACACATCATAGTTTCCGCCGGAATTGCTAATTCCTCTCGCTACATCCACATCTTCTATCTCTAGCCCGTGGCTAGTAAAACCTATTTTGCCAGTATTTCTTTTGGTATCTGCATTTTTCAGGAGATCTTCAACAGGCTCTTTTTGTTGCTTTTCTTTGGAAACCCATTTTTCCAAAATCCTGTTTATCCTTTTTATCTCTATGGGTTTCGATAAAAAGTCGTCAAAGCCGTTTTCAAGGAACATTTCTTTAGCTCCTGCCACCGCATTGGCAGTCAGGGCAATAATGGTCAAATCTCGCCCTTTATCCAGGGAGCGTATCGCTTTAACCGCTTCTATCCCGTCCATCTCCGGCATCATTTGGTCCATGAATACTATGTCGTAGTCTCTTTCCTGCACCAATGCTATTGCCTGTATACCGCTAACGCACGTGTCTATTTGATCTGTGTACAATTGAAACAGCCCTTTTGCCACGAGCAAATTGGCGGGAGCATCATCCACAACTAATATTCTTGCGCTTGGAGCAGAGATGGTCGTTTCGCTTTTTTTGACATCTGATGTTTTTTCTATGCGTATACGCTCATCCGGCACCTCAATAATATCGTCAACGTCAGCATTGTCGTGAACGTCGATATTGTCGCCGTCATCATCACCATCACCTTCTATAACAGCTTTGCCCTCCAACATTTGGTTGTTCGGATCCTCTTTATATTTTTGCGGCAAAGTAACAGTAAAAATACTGCCCAAACCATAAGTAGACTCTAGGGTTATTTCGCCACCCATGAGCTTTACAAAACCGTGAGTTATCGAAAGGCCAAGACCCGTGCCTTCTATGCTTTTGTTTTTTTCCGTGTCAAACTGCACAAAATCTTCAAAGAGATACCGCTGATCCTCGGGTCTTATTCCTATACCCGTGTCACTTATCCTCATTATAAGATTTAGGTTGTCATCGTCTATCCTTTCCCAATCTACATCTAAAGTAATGCGGCCCTTTTCTGTATACTTTATGGAGTTCGTTAAAATATTTAAAAGCACTTGTCGGATACGCACCTCATCTCCAAACATCCAGTTTGGTATACTCCTTTCCATATATGCTATAAACTTTACGTTTGGATTGTCTAGGCGGGCATTTATCAAGTTTACAACGTCGTTTATAACGGAGTGGAACGAGTATTCCAATGTTACAATTTCCATTTTTCCGCTCTCTATTTTGGAAAAGTCCAAAACATCGTTAATAACAGTTAAGAGATGTGTGCCTGAAGTACTTATTGCTTGTGCCCGTTCCTTAACGGTTTCAGAGAGGTTTTCTCGCAATATAAGCTCTATCATCCCTATAATAACATTTAAGGGGGTACGTATTTCGTGGCTCATTTTTGCCAAAAAACTGCTTTTTGCTTGAGATGAGCGTTCTACTTCTTCTATCGTTTCTTTTAAAGATCCAACAACCACCTTAAAAGATTCAAAAACTTCACCTATCTCGTCATTTTTCGTCGATTCAAACTGAACGTCCAAATTGCCTTTTGAAACTTGTTGGGCTTTTTGTGCTAAAACTCGCAGTGGTTTAAGATTTTTTTGAAGAATCACAACCATTATAATAGCTGCCACAATAATCCCTATAGTTGTTGGTATTAGCGAAACAGCCACAAACCAAAGCAGATTTTCTGCTGCGTCGGCATGTAATGAGTTTATTACAGTCCATGTCGTATCCGGTCCTATAGGTTCTATGTGTATATATGCTATTGTTTCCGTACCGGTTATAGCAGAAGTATGCGGAAACAACACACCTACCGGCGTATAACCTTCTTCGATCAAAAACCCTACATCCGCCAAATTACGCCCAACATAATCAGGTCTTCCGGAAAAAAACACCGTGCCGACGCGGTCAGCTATAGTCATATAGCTATACTCGTTGCCAACGAGTGGATGGATAAAAAAGCCCAAATTTTCTACGTTAGTCATGGTAGCTACCATACCGTAAAAAATACCGTTATGCATTATTGGTTGTGTGCGAAGCACTTGCACAAGACCCGACACCGGGTTTTGTACAACAGGAGAAGCATGGCTTAGCCCCACTATAGCATTGGCAATGTTTGTGGTAAACAGTGCCATGTCGGGTATATCTCCTTCCCAATTTGCTGCAGCTATTATCTCAAAGTTGTCATTGAACACCAAAATATTTTCATAAAGATCTCCTGCACTATCTCGGTTCATTACGTTAAATATAATAGCAAGTATTTCTTCTAACTCGTCAGAATGCCCCTCGTAGCCTGTAAGCAACATTTCTTGAACCATAGGCAAGTGTGCAACTGTGTTTATTGCACTGATAGTTTCCTGTCGAGAAGTGTCAAGAACACCAATGAAATTTAAAATACTTTCCCTGCGTTGGTTTATTGCTGCGGTTTGGGTTTGTAACGTTACTTGATACAACCTAATAGCCGCTACCGACCCCATAGAACCAACAACAACAACGGTCAGTATAACGGTCAAAAAACGAACCAAACTTCTACTTTTTTGTTCTTTTTTACTCATTTTGATACCTCCTCATTGGCTTTTCTCGGAAATTAAGTTAGGGTATGTTATAAATATGGCAATTCCGCTTGGAGCAGTTTAGGGGCTGTTATCGTTTATACCCAGACTATCGGCTATGTTTTGCATTACTGCCTTTAGCTCTTGCATAAACTCGGGGGTATTGGCTGCAATATATTCTTTGTCATATTTCATACCGGCATCTTCCAAACTTTCCGCTTTTTCGGAAATCTGGGTTGCACCAACATTCGCTGCAGCAGATTTTATAGCGTGCATATATGTTGTATACAAAGATAAATCGTTTTCTTGCAGGCATTTCGCAATTTGGTTTAGCTTGGTTTCAACATCTTTGTAAAAGGCATCCAATATAACCATATACATGTCGTGATTACCACCGGTAATACTAAGCCCCTTTTCTATATCTATACCTTCTATTTGCAAAATTGCACTTTCATTTCTTTTGGGCTTCGATTCCTTTTTAGACTTCCTTTTCCTTTGTAGCTGTTGTAATTTTTCTATTTTTTGCATTTCTTGCTGTTTTTGTGGTTCTTGTTGTCCTTGTTGTTCTTGTATCTCTTGTGCTTGTGGCTCTTGTTGTTTTTGCGGCGTTCTCTTTTTTCGATGCTTTTCTTTTGGGATCCAATTTTCTAATATGCTGTTTAACTTTTGCATTTCTATCGGTTTTGCTAAAAAGTCGCTAAAGCCATTTTCCAAGAACATCTCACGAGCACCCAATACTGCGTTTGCAGTCAGGGCAACAATAACCAAATCGGCATAGCGTCCATCTTCCAGCTCTCGTATGATTTTCACAGCCTCCACACCGTTCATCTCCGGCATCATATGATCCATGAACACTATGTCATAATCTGTTTGTTGAATCATTTCAATCGATTCTTTTCCACCGGGGCATGTATCTATATTGTTTGTGTAAAGTGTGAGCAAGCCCTTTGCAACCAACAAATTGGTGGGGGCATCGTCAACTACCAATATTTTTGCATCCGGTGCGGAAAAAGTTACAGTGTTTTGTTTTTTAATATCTTTTTCTACAAGGACCTTTTTGGTTGACATTGGTGTTGGTGAAGGTGTTGGCAAAGGCATTGGAGTGCCATCTTTTGTGCTGACATCACGGCTATCTACAAACCTATTGCCTTTCCACACTTTAGGTTGTGGTAGTTCATCATACTTTTGCGGCAAAATAACAGTGAAAACACTGCCCAAACCATAGATGGATTCTACTTTTATCTCGCCTCCCATGAGCTTAGCAAAATTGTACGTTATGGAAAGCCCAAGGCCTGTGCCTTCTATTGTTTTGCTATTTTCTAAATCAAATTGGCGAAACCCTTCAAAAAGGACTTTCAAATCTTCGGGTTTTATACCTATACCTGTATCGCTAATTTTCATTATAAGCGTCAGTTTTTCGGGTTCTGTTTTTTCCCAGTCTACATCTAGTGTGATGCGACCTCGTTCTGTGTATTTTACAGAATTCGTTAAAATATTTAAAAGGATTTGTCTAACACGTACCTCATCCCCAAACATGCGGTTCGGCACATCTTTTTCCATAAATGCGGCAAACCTTACATTTGGGTTAGTGATACGGGCGTTCATTATACTTACAACATCGCTTATAGTAGAATGGAACTCGTATTCCGATACTATAATCTCCATTTTTCCACTTTCTATCTTGGAAAAATCTAAAATATCGTTGATAATAGTCAACAGGCTCACACCCGAGCTTTTTGTGATCTCGATTCGCTCCCTGACATTGCTTGGTAAATCTTCCCTTAATGTAAGTTCCGTCATTCCTATAATAACATTTAGGGGAGTGCGTATCTCGTGGCTCATTTTTGCCAAAAAGTTGCTCTTTGTACGAGATGCGTATTCTGCCTTTTCTATCAAAACTTTCAAAGATTCCACAACCAATTCAAATGATTCAAAAACTTTCCCCATCTCGTTGTTTTCGTATTTGTCAAACTGTACATCTAAATTACCCTGTGCAACGCTTTGGGCTTTTTCTGCCAAAACCCTCAAGGGCTTGAGAGTTCTCAATACAAAAACAATCATTAAGCCGGAGGCCAAAAAAACGCCAAAAAGCATCGGCAACAAAGAAACAAACACGAGCCACGCTGTACTTTCCGCATCTGTAGCATCAAAAAAACTTATAGCAGTCCAACCAAAATTCTGCTCTGTAATTATATATCCGATTTTTTCTACACCAGTTATTGCAGAATGATGTGTGAATATAGTATCTGTTGGTAAATAACCAAAAGCCTCCACTAGGTTCAAATCGTCTGTGTGGTGTCCTAAATACGGCTCTCTTTGGGAAAAGAAAATTTTGCCCGACCGATCCGCCACACTCACAAACCCGGAAAGATCTTCAAGAGGCTCCTGTAAAAGGATATGTAGTCTTTCTACATTAACCAAAACGGCTACCATACCATAAAAAGTGTTGTTTTCCATTACAGGCAGTGTAAGCAAAGATTGCACTATCCCCGATACAGGGCTAGTAGTTGCAACAGATGTATAAACGGCTCCAACCTGTGCCCACATCGCATTTTCAACAAATAAATACATGTCGGGCAATTCTGCCGCAGGGTCTGCAACGGCTATTACATCTAAATTCCGATCAAACAATAAGATATTCGCATAAAAAGTTTCCTCATGGTTCATTACATTAAAAGTCACACCAAGTATTTCTTCCAAGTTATCATTTGGAGTCCTACCGATCCGTAAAGCATTTTGCACATTTGGTGAATTTGCAATAGCATACAAAACACTTTGGGTATATTCGTGTGTACTATGAAAAATTCCTAATATATTTAAAATATTGCTTCTAAATCTGTCTTCCAGCACTTCTATGTTGTGGTTATTTACCTCTTGTACCCTCACTCCTACCGCAATACTCATGGAAACAACCCAAATAACAACCAGCATAACAATTAGATGTTTTATCAAACTTTTTTCTTTTTTGTCTTTTTTGTCCATTAGTGCAACCTCCCATGCTAGTTTGTTCCAAGTTCTATTTATTCGATATTCCCAAATTCCTAATATTCAAGCGGTTATTTGTATCGAAAACAAAAGGCATTTTCGATACAAATAACTACAAAAAAATCTATAAATAATTATAACCGTTATTCTAAACTTTATCAACGCCCTGTAATATAACTTAAACACGGCAAATTAACTTTTCTTTTATTGTTTTTGCGATAACCTTTGTTTGACTTCTTCTTGTGTGTAAGTAGGAAGCCTGTTTACACGGTGTTCTTCGGCTTCCAATATTTTTGCTTTTAATTCCAAAAATTTTTTTTGTTTTTCAAAAGCATTAATATCCATAACTACCAAATCTCCTTCGCCGTTTTTTGTTAGATAAATGGGTTGGCCACTTTCCCGACAAAGCCGAACTATTTCGCTATATTCATTTCTTAGTGCTGTTGAAGGTTTAATAATCATTGTATTACCTCCCATGACTCCCATGATATGGGAAAGATACGGAAAAAATTCAAAATTTCAGCTTGGAGAGCTGTTCCGCCAAAGTGTTGTTTTTGAAATCATCTTTTTTGTTTATTTGCTGTATATATTTTTGCACATCTTTTTTGTTTAGCTTGTCGCCCTCCCGTTTTCTGCGTTCATCAAAAGCCTCTTTGCTTTCTTTGTGTCCGCATTGGCAAACAAATTTGTTGTGGGCTAGGGTCAGTCTTTTGTGGCACTTGGGGCAACGGGCGTTTGTTGTTATTTCCAAATGTTTGCGATGCCCGCACTCCCTGTCTTGACAAAGCAGATATTTACCCTTTTTGCCCTGTATTTCCAACATTAGTTTGCTACAGTCGGGACATTTTGTGGTCGTTATATTTGTGTGTTTAAAAATAGCCTCGCTTGCTTTTATTTCTTTTATTATTGCTTGGGTGTAGATTTTTATTTCTTTTAAAAAATCCTCTCGTTTTAGTTCACCGCCGGCTATTTTGGAGAGCTGTTGCTCCCATTGGGCAGTCAGTACGGGAGAACGCAAATCTTTTGGTGCCAGTTCCAGTAATTGGCGGCCTTTTCCCGTAATATGCAGGTGCTTACCCCGAGTTTCTATTAATGCTGTGTTAAACAGTTTTTCTATTATATCTGCTCGTGTAGCTACGGTGCCTAACCCTCCGGTTTCTTTTAGAGTTTTGGCTAAAACACCATCTTTTGCTTCCATAAAAGCCACGGGGTTTTCCATGGCTTGTAGCAATGTGCCTTCTGTAAAATGGGACGGTGGTGTTGTTTTACCGGTGTGCAAGGTAAACTCCCCATCCAGGGGCTGGGCTTTTTTGAAAACGGGTAGGTTTTGGGCTTCGCCATCTTCCTCTTCCTCGTCGTCATCTATATCTTTACCATAAATTTCTTTGTAGCCCTGGTTTATAACCCGATTTCCCTTTGCTGTAAATGTTAAGCCCTTTACCTCTATTGTTACTGTGGTCTGCTCATATTCATGGGGTGGGTATAGCATCGCCAAAAATTTTTTAACAACCAAGTTGTAAATTTTTCGCTCCCCGGAGCCAAGCTCGCTCATATCAACTATTTCTTCTGTGGGGATAATAGCGTGATGGTCTGTTACTTTTGCGTCGTTTACAAATGCAGATGTGTAGAAACCGGTTTTTAGCAATTTGCTAGCCCCATTGCGGTATTCACCAAAGTTTACAGCTTTTACCCTTTCTTGTAAAGTGCCTACAATATCGGCAGATATAAACTTGGAATCTGTTCTGGGGTATGTAAGCACCTTGTGCCGCTCATATAGCTGCTGGGTATAGTTTAGAGTTTCCTTTGCGGAAAAACCGTACAGACGGTTGGCATCTTGCTGTAGGCTTGTTAGGTCATAGCCTGCTGTGTGGGATTTTTTTAACTTTGCCGTCACATCTTTTACTGTCACTTTTTGCCCTTGCAACTGTTTTAATATCTCATTTGCCTTAGCTTTTTCAAAAAAACGGTCGGGGCATGTAAACTTAACTCCTCCAAATATAAAGCGGTGTTGATAAAATTCTTTTGGGGTAAAGGCTTGTATGTCCCCGTCGCGTTTTGCGATAATTGCCAATGTGGGGGTCTGTACCCTTCCGCAAGAAAGGCTTGCGTTAAACTTTGTTGTTAAGGCACGAGTTGCATTTATACCTACAAACCAGTCGGCAATAGCACGAGCATAAGCCGAGTTGTAAAGGTTAACGTATTGACTGCCTTCTTTTAAATTACGAAACCCATCCAGTATGGCTTTTTCGGTAACGGAGGAAATCCACAGGCGTTTTATTGGGGCTTTGTTTTTGGCAAAGTCCAGTATCCAGCGGGCTACAAGCTCCCCTTCCCTGCCCGCATCGGTTGCTATTATTACCTCATTTGCTTGGGGCAAAAGGCTCTTTATTATTCCAAACTGTTTGCTGCTTTGTGGGATTATTGTAAGTTGTATTTTTTCCGGGATAATGGGCAGGTGGTCCAACTCCCAATTTTTGTAGCGGGGGCTGTAACCCTCCGGTTCTTGGAGAGTTACAAGATGCCCCAGCGCCCAAGTTACAATATACCCTTTTCCTTCCATATAACCCTGCCCGCTATTTTTCGCTCCCAAAGCACGAGCTATATCTTTCCCCACAGAGGGCTTTTCTGCAATAACTAATTTTTTCATTTCACAATAACTCCGTTTTTTCTTTGCTTTTAAAATTTGTGCTTTATGCCTGCTTGTTTCAAAATTTCATTAGCTGTGTGTCGGGATTTAATCTTATTGTCTACTGTAATAAACCTATTTGTTATGGGGCTGTGCCACTTATCGTGATCGCCTTTGCCATGAGAAACAAAATAGCACCCATTTTCTAATAGTATTTTTCTAACTTTTCTTTCATACTCAGCCATTTAAAGCCAACTTGTCTTTGCGAGAAACAGCATAGTCGAGGGAAATGTCGCCATCAAACTGACTTTCAAATGAAAGTAGTTCAGGTATTGCAAGGCGAACGCGGTTAAGTAAAACATCAAAAGATTCGTGTTCTAACACTAACCCATAAACATCTTTACTGGTAGCTATCCATACAGAGGCTTCGTTATCCCACCAAAAATTAACTGTACATTCTTTGACGGTAGGCATTTTAAACATCCTTTCTCTTTTCTCTATGTTTAGAAGTTTACAAACGCATCTACTTCTTTTTCAACTTCTTTTAACGCCCCTTGCCAAAAGTCTTTTTTGCGTATGTCCACATCTATTATTTGCCCTACATCCCAAAGGTTGTTTTTGCCTGTTGCTGCTAGTAGGTCTTTGTATTTTTTGGCAAAAGCGGGTCCCTCTTGAAGATACATGCTATATAGCCCTTTTGCAAATAGCATACCGTAGGCATAAGGGAAATTGTAGAAATTGTAGCTTGCTCTGTAATAATGCCCCTTACAAGCCCACATATAAGGATGGTAACTTGAGAGTCCCTCTCCGTATGCTTGTTTTTGGCTGTCCAACATTATCTCTTTTAGCTCATCCACAGAAAGACTACCCTGCTCCCGTCTTTTTAACACTTCACTTTCAAACAGATAGCGGCTGTATATATCTACAATAACTTGCCCCATTCCTTGCAAATTATTTTCCATAATAACCAAGGCTTCATCTTTTGTGGCTTTTTTTAGTGCCGCCTCACACACCAAGGCTTCGCAAAATGTGCTGGCAACTTCGGCAATTGGCATAGAGTAACCGCTGTTCATAGGGCTTTCATCTTTTAGGGCATACCCGTGGTAGGCGTGTCCAAACTCGTGAGCAAGGGTTAACATATCACCAAAGGAGCCGGAAAAGTTCATAAGAACACGACTTTCTTTAACATTGTGAAGGTTCGCACAAAAAGCTCCGCCGGTTTTCCCTTTTCTTGGTTCCCAGTCAACCCAATCTTTCTCAAAAGCATTTTTGGTAAAACTGCCTAAATCTTCGCTAAAATTATTAAAATTTTCTACAACATAGTCAGCAGCTTCCTTTTTGGAAAAAGTCATGTTTACGCTGCCAACCGGTGCAAACAAGTCATGGAACGGTAGCCCTCCATCATGCCCCAAGAGCTTTGCTTTGTGTTTGTAATATTTGCGAAATGCCGGAAGGGCATCTTTTATTGTGGATATTAGTGCATCCAGGGTTTGGCGATCCATACGAGATGTATGCAGTGTCATATCTAACACACTATCATGCCCCCGCATTTTTGCGGATGTTAGGGCTTCCCCCTTTATAGCGTTTAAACAGGCAGCAGCCGATTTTTCTATTTGTGGATATGCGGCTAGCTCGGCAAAATAGGCGGTTTTGCGTACGTAAGGGTCTTTTTCATCGCTCATGTTACGCACTTGGCTAAGTGTAATTGAATCTCGCTTGCCGTTTATATCTATAGGCACTTCCAATGTAGAGGTTATTGTGGTGTACAGGGTGCTCCAGGCATCGCTGCCTGTTAACCGTAGCTTAGCAAACACTATTTCTTCTGCTGTAGATAGCATGTATTTCGCATAATCTTTGGCTTGTTGCAAAAAGAATTTATGCTCTGTTAATAATTGTGAGCTTTCTATTATTTCTTCCAGGTTTGGTATTTTTAGCAAATATGCCCTAAACATGGTATGAACAGGGGTCATCTCCGTAAACATTACGTCTGCTGTGTTTTTTATTTTTAGGGCTTGGCTGTTTTCTGTGTCTGTAGATAGGGTTAGCTGTGTAAAAGCTGCAATGTTGTAAAAACGATAAAACTCTGTACTCATTTTCACAAAATTTTCTAATATTTCTTTTGGGTTATCTGCCTTTTTGTCGGCATCAAAATTTTCTTTTACAAAGTTAACTATCTTTTCTATTTCCTTTGGCAAATCTGCATAATCTTTCTTGAATTTCTCACTTTCAAAACCGGTATATAGTACATCTAAGCTCCAATTGTTATACATATGGTTTTCCTCCTAGTTTTCTTTCTTGAAATTTTTGATCTTCACTAAATGCTTAAAAACGCATCCACTTCTTTTTCAACTTCTTTTAATGCTCCTTGCCAAAAGTCTTTTTTGCGTATGTCAACCCCTATTATTTGCCCTACATCCCAAAGATTGTTTTTGCCTGTTACTGATAGCAAATCTTTGTATTTTTTGGCAAACGAGGCTCCCTCTTGAAGATACATGCTATATAGCCCTTTTGCAAATAACATACCGTAGGCATAAGGGAAATTGTAGAAATTGTAGTTTACACTATAATAATGACTTTTGCAAAGCCACATGTAAGGATGGTATGTAGAAAGCCCCTCTCCGTATGCAGACTTTTGACTCTCGACCATTATTTCTTTTAGCTCGCTTACAGAAAGGCTACCTTGCTCCCGTCTTTTAAACACCTCGGTTTCAAACAGATAACGGCTGTATATATCCACAATAACCGCTCCCATGCTCTGCAAATTATTTTCCATAATAACTCTGGCTTCGTCTTTTGTGGCGTTTTTTAGTGCCGCATTACATACCAAATCTTCGCAAAATGTGCTGGCGACTTCTGCTATCGGCATAGAATAGTCGCTATTTAGGGAAGTTTCATCTTTTAAGGCATCATCGTGATAGGCGTGTCCAAACTCGTGGGCAAGAGTTAGTACATCACCAAAGGATCCGGAAAAGTTCATGAGGATACGACTTTCTTTAACATTGTGCAAACCGGCACAAAACGCTCCTCCTGTTTTCCCTTTCCTTGGATCCCAGTCAACCCAATCTTTTTCAAAAGCATTTTTAGTAAAACTGCCTAAATCTTCGCTAAAATTGTTAAAATTTTCGACAACATAGTCTACGGCTTCTTTTTTAGAAAAAGTCATATTTACGTTGCCAATCGGTGCAGATAAATCCCAAAAAGGCAATCCGCCATCGTGTCCCAACAGTTTTGCCTTGTGCTTATAGTATTTGCGAAACGTCGGCAGGGCATCTTTCATTGTGGATATTAGTACACCCAAAGTTTGGGAATCCATGCGAGATGTTTTCAATGTCATATCCAAAACACTGTCATAACCCCGCATTTTTGCTACTGTTATAGCTTCCCCTTTTATAGAATTTAAGCAGGTCGCAACCGGTTTTTCTATTTTTGTATATGCGGCTAATTCAGCGAAATAGGCGGTTTTGCGTATATAAGGGTCTTTTTCCTCGCTCATATTGCGTACTTGGCTAAGGGTCAGTGTATCCCGCTTGCCGTTTATATCTATAGGCACTTCCAATGTGGAAGTTATTTCAGTATAAAAAGTTTCCCAAGCGTTGCTGCCTGTTAGCTCCAGTTTGGCAAGCACCATCTCCTCTTCTGTGGAGAGCATATGCTTTGCTTCTTCTTTAGCTTCTAACAAGTAAAACCCATGTTCCTTTAAAATTTGTGAGCTATTTATTATTTCTTTCAAATCCGGCAATTTTAGTAAATATGCCTTAAACATTGTATAGGCAGGGGTTATCTCTGTAAATATTTCGTCTGTTGTATTGTCTATTTTTAGGGCTTGGCTGTTTTCTGCATCCGTTTCCAAAATTAGTCCTGTATACCAAGAAATATTATCAAAACGTGAAAGCTCGATACTCATTTTCACAAAATTTTCTAGTGTTTCTTTCGGATTTTTGACATTTTCGGTAGTATCAAAATTTTCTTTTGCATACTTCACTATTTTTTCTATTTCTTTTGGTAAATTTGCATAATCTTTTTTGAACTTTTCGCTTTCAAAATCGGTATATAGTACATCCAAGTTCCAAGTATTGTACATAAAGTTTTCTCCCTTCGTAAAAAATAAGTTTTTCTATGACTATTTTACCATAAAAATTTATATTTTGCTACCCATTATAAATTTTGAAAATTTCAAATAAAGTTTCAATTTTTTTAAAAAAGTAGTATACTATAGGGGAATGTATATTAATTAATCTAAAATTAAATAATGGAAAGAGGTAATACATTGAAATCAGCAGAGATTGATGCCCTTGTGAAGGGAGAGCATGGTGCACCTCACAGCTTTTTGGGTATGCACACAAGAGACAATCAAACTATTGTTAGAGCATTCATACCTAATGCCACTAATGTGACTTGCATCAACACAAAAACGAAAAAGAAGCATCCACTTGTTGCTTCCAAAACCCCCGGTTTTTTTGAACTCACAATAAAATCCGCAGGTTTTGACTACAAACTAAAGGCAGAGGGGGACACAGTTTGGGAAATATATGATCCTTACTCTTTTGCACCCGTTATTACAGAATACGACGTTTATTTGTTTAAAAACGGCACCCATTACAGCATATTTGACAAATTGGGAGCAAATGTAATGACTATAAACGGAATAGAGGGTGTGCTTTTTGGTGTGTGGGCTCCGAATGCCAAGCGAGTTTCCGTTGTTGGGGAGTTTAATAACTGGGATGGACGTACCCATACCATGAGCAATATATATTCGTCGGGGATTTTTGAAATTTTTATACCCGGTCTGAAACAATATGACATGTATAAATTTGAAATAAAAACCCAAAACAACGATATTTTGCTAAAAAGCGACCCCTATGCCAAGTTTAGCGAGTTGCGCCCGGGCAAGGCTTCTTTTGTGTATGATATTGGTGGCTATGATTGGGGCGATAATGAGTACATGGAAAGCAGGAACTACCCCATGAACGGTCCGATGTCCATATACGAAGTGCATTTGGGATCTTGGAAGCGAGGTATGGAAACAGCTCCGGGCAGAGAGGGAGAAAAGCGTTTTCTTAGCTACACGGAGTTTGCAGATGACCTTATACCTTATGTAAAAGAAATGGGATATACCCACATAGAGCTTATGCCAATAAAAGAGCATCCGTTGGATCTTAGCTGGGGTTATCAGGTTACGGGCTATTATTCCGTTACTAGCCGCTTTGGCAACCCTCACGAGTTTATGTGGTTTGTAGATAAGTGTCATCAGGAGGGTATTGGCGTTATTTTAGACTGGGTACCAGCTCATTTTCCTAAAGACGACAACGGTTTGGCGTATTTTGACGGAACGGCACTTTACGAACACGACGATATGCGAAAAGGCGAGCATTTAGAGTGGGGTACAAAAGTATTTAACTATGGAAGAAAAGAAGTAGCTAATTTCCTTATTGCAAATGCCATTTATTGGATAGAAAAATTCCATATAGACGGCTTGCGTATAGATGCTGTCAGCTCTATGCTGTACCTGGACTACAACCGTAACGAAGGTCAATGGGTACCGAATAAATATGGTGGCAGGGAAAACGAGGATGCAATAGAGTTTATAAAGCACATGAACTCTGTTTTGCTAGGTCGTAGCCCACATCTGCTTTTGATTGCAGAAGAAAGCACATCTTGGCCGCAAGTTAGCCACCCCGTGGAGTGGGGAGGACTTGGGTTTAACCTGAAATGGAACATGGGCTGGATGAACGATTTTCTAAGCTATATTGCAAAAGACCCGATACACCGCTCCCATCACCACAACAACTTAACGTTTGCAATGATGTACGCCCACACAGAAAACTTTATACTGGTTCTTTCTCACGATGAGGTTGTGCATGGCAAAGGCTCACTTATTGGACGAATGCCCGGAGATTTGTGGCAAAAATTTGCCAATCTGCGTGTTAGTTTTGGTTTTATGTTTGGTCATCCCGGCAAAAAACTGTTGTTTATGGGTTCAGAGTTTGGACAGTTTATAGAGTGGAACCAAGGGGAGAGCTTGGACTGGCACTTGTTGGAATATCCCCACCACCAAGGAATGCAAGACTTTGTTAAAGAGCTAAACAGGGTATACAAAGAAAATCCACCTTTGTGGAACAACGATTTTTCCCCAAAAGGCTTTAGTTGGATATCTGTAGACGACGCTTCTCACAGTATTTTGGCTTTTGCTCGATTCGGGGAAAGGGAGCGGGATCTTGTTATTGTAGTATGCAACTTTACTCCGGTTACTTATGAAGACTACCTTGTGGGAGTGCCAATAACGGGAACATACCACGAAATACTGAACAGCGACGATATACGCTTTGGCGGTAGCGGGGTTGTTAATTTCGGTGAATTAATATCCATTCCGCAACAAGCCTTTGGTTACGAAAATAGCGTGCGTATGCGTATACCACCTTTGGGAGCTGTGTTTTTGCGGATTTTTTAAGATAAGTTCAGAAGCAATGAACAATAAGTAATAAGCATGGAATATGGAAGTTTTAATTTTAGTTTTTTTTAATTTTAATTCTAAAATGAAAGGTTTAGAATGAAAGGTTTAGATAGTGAACATGAAATCACACTCATTTGTTAAAAAAATTTTTATGGCGACAGCGTATACACTGATTCTTGTGATTGCTGTTGCCTGTGGTGGTGGAGAGCAGGCCCAATTGGTAGAAATTTATGAGCCTGAACCTGCTCCCGCCCCCCCGGAGGTGCAAGAAGTGGCAGAGCAACCGGAGGACGATCCCATTGACCTCTTTGAAGGTATGGCAATCAACCCCTTTACGGGGATGTGGGTATATGAAGAACTGGCAAGCCGCCGCCCCGTTGCATTTGTTATCAACAACGCTCCTCAAGCGTTACCTCATAGTGGCATATCTCAAGCCGATATAATATACGAGGTGTTGGCTGAGGGTGGTATTACCAGACTTTT
Source organism: Defluviitaleaceae bacterium (assembly GCA_009778165.1). Lineage (GTDB taxonomy): Bacteria > Bacillota > Clostridia > Lachnospirales > UBA5962 > WRKF01. The sequence goes on along the minus strand of WRKF01000182.1, from coordinate 23,303 downwards.
GGCTGTTTTTACCGATGCCACCGCAGACAAAATAGGCCCTATACGTAGCACAAGGGACTATTTTGCAATTTTGGCACTAAATCACGATGCTGTGCTGGCACATCACGGCGGTAGCCCCACGGGATACACGGCAATCAGCACCCTGGGCATACAAAATGCCGACGGTATGTCGCTGGAAGGTCGTTATTTTTGGAGAGATGCCCAACGCTTTAGTGTGCCTCGCATGAGAGAGCACAGCTCCTATACCAATTTGCTCAGCATGCACGAATTTATGTATGGCAGGGGGTTTCGGCTTCACCAAAACACCGTTTTTATGTTCAACTTTTTTGACCAACAAACGGCTCTTTTAGGTAATCCCGTTACCCAAGTTGTTATGCCTTTTTCCGGCCTTCAGCAATCTATATTTGAGTTTGACGCTGAAAGTGGGTTGTTTTACCGCTACCAACGAAACGACCCTCATGTAGATGAATATACCGGCACACAAGTGGCTGTAGCAAATATTATAATACAGCAAGTTCCAAAAAACCCAATACCCGGCGATAGTGAAGGGCGAATAAACGTCAATTTGTTGGGTACAGGTACAGGGTATTTAGTTACGAATGGTGCATATATACCAATTGTGTGGGAGAGAGGATCCGCCAACCAACCGACATTTTTTGCAGATATTAGCGGCAACCCCCTTACACTAAACCCCGGCTCCACATGGATAGGTTTGTTACAAACATCTGCAACCCCCGTTTTTAACAATTTTGCCAACCAAATTAGCCAAGTTGAATATGTGCAATATCCTTCTCAAGAAGGCTAGGGAGGACCGGTATAATGAATGAAACTCAAAAAAATTCCATACTGGTAATTGACGACAATACGACCAATATAATGCTTTTGCATAGAATATTGGCAGAGGAATATACTGTTTTTGCCGTAAAATCCGGTTCGGAAGGGATAAAAATAGCTCTTAAACAATTGCCGGACATTATTTTGTTGGATATTGTGATGCCGGATATGGATGGGTTTGAAGTGTTATCTGCCCTAAAAAACGAAGACGACACTCGCCATATACCCGTAATATTCATATCGGGTTTAAACGACCATGAATCTGAAGAAAAGGGGCTTCTTTTGGGAGCCAGTGATTATATAACCAAGCCATTTAGCCCGGGTATTGTTAGGTTACGTGTTGCAAACCAAATTACGATATTTAACCAAATGAAGACAATAGAAAAACTGTCAATGATAGACGGTCTTACCCAAATACCTAACCGCAGAAAAGCCGAGGTTGTTCTTAACATGGAATGGCAACGTGCTATTGTAGCCGGGCATACTATCAGCATTTTAATGATAGATATTGATCACTTCAAAAATGTTAACGATACCTATGGGCATTTGTATGGTGATACAGTAATAAAACAAGTAGCTACCGGGATTAAAAGCAGTTTAAAACGTAGTACAGACTTTGTGGCTCGCTGGGGAGGAGAGGAGTTTATAGCACTGCTCCCCGAAATTTCTGCTTTGGATGCGGTAAAAATCGCGGAAAGAATCAGAAAAAAACTGGGAAATTTTAACCGTAGAGGTTCTGACGAAAAAGTGAAAATCACTGTGTCTATTGGCGTGTATACAAACTTTCCGACTGATTCGTTTAATGTTTTCCATTATATTGAGCAGGCGGATCAAGCTCTGTATCGTGCCAAAAGAAACGGCCGAAACCGCACAGAGCATTACTTAAACTCCGAGGATGTAGCTGTTTTTCTTTCGGGAGGATAATATTAGCAAATTAACTTTTCGTTGTCCCTTTTAAACCGCAAAAGTTAATTTGCTTTCCTTAATTTAGCGCTTTGTGATTTTTGAAGTTGAGACAACCGTCAAGGAAAGTGTTATATAGACTTCTTGTGAAATTATTTTTGTGCGGATTCGCAAGAAGTTTGGTGTTTGTAAAATCTATTTTACAATCTTTATAATCTATGTTAATATATTACAATGACTGAAAAACTCAAAGAAATTTACAAAAACAACAAAAAAATCAAAAAACTAACAATATCTCTGATGTTGGTTGCACTCTGTTTGTTTGTTTTGTGGAGTGTGCTGTTGGGGTTTGTCGTTAGCAACAGCAGCTATTTTGCCCCAAAAAACGCCGATGCAATTGTAGTACTGGGACACGCAATAGATGACAAAGGCAACCCCAGCCCGTGGCTTACTGCACGCCTGAAAACTGCGGTGGAGCTTTATGCTAAGGGTTATGCCCCATATATTATATTAACCGGCGGCGTTGGCCCAAACAGCAGTGTAGCTGTTAGTTATGTAATGGCTAACCATGTTTTAGAGGCGGGTGTCCCCCCCACCAGTGTGTTAACAGAGATAAGCTCTAACAATACTTATCAAAATTTCAATATGGTACACAGCATTGCCGAAAGCCTTGATATGCAAAGCATTATTGTTGTAACAAACGGCTTTCACATGTACCGCAGTTTGTTATTGGGGGGGCTATATTTTGATAACATATATCCTGCGCCTAGCCCAATCCCCTTTGGAGTTGAGGTGATGCTTGCATATATGCGTGAACCACTATCTGTTATAGCTAACTTTCTTTTGTATATAATCACTTAGGAGGAGCCATGGAAATAGTTTCCTTGTTTGGCAGTGTTAAAAATTACGATAAAGGTCTTTTGAAAATCACTAATTTGGTAAACAACACATTGGCCGAATTGGGTATGCCTGTAAAGGAGCTTAATCTTGGGCCGCCTACTACTGTACCTTATTACGATGGTATAAAAAGCCAAGTTGCTGCCGAATTTATAAATGAGATAAAAAATGCAAGTGGCTTGATAATCGCCACAACAGCCGGAATTTGTGGGGTATCTTCTGTGTTGCAAACTTTTTTGGAACATTTAGAGGTAGAACCGGACGTGTTAAAACACAAAAACTGTATGCTTATTGTGCTAAGCACTGCCGGAGAAACGAGTACAATAAACAGCCTTTCCAAAACTGTAACTAGCCTTGGGGGTTACGATAGTGTGCGGATTTTTTTGGACGAGAAATTTTTCGGAACACAAAACAATAAAGAATTGGTAGAAAAACAGATAGAGGATTTTTACCGAATGGTACGCCAAAAGCGCAAGTTTTATACTCCAAAAGTTGGGAAAGACAGCCATGCAGAGTATCCCATGGTATTGCCGACTCAGCCCCCGCATCCCCAACCATATGTACCACCAACATATGTAGCCGATTCGTACCCTGAGCAGTATCAGGAACAGTACCAAATGCCGCAACAAGCCGCCGCCGGGTCCGGTGCTTCCATGCAGCAACCCCAACATACCTCCACAAATGTGTACCAAGGTTCATTTATGGGAGGGCAGCGGGCTGTGGGGCCCCAATTGGCTCAACCACAACATCAGCCTACTTTTGCTCCCGACCCCGTTGCAAGATATAGCGTTCCCCCACCCCCAAACCCAATGACACAAAACTCAACCCCTTATAATAGCTCGGTTATAGACAATTTCAACAAGCGCCAAGACGAAGATATACAAGAGATTACCAGCTTTTTTTCAAAAAAATATAATGCTGCTCCCGAACCTGTGCAAGAGATACCCACACAGTACCGAGCCACCTCAATGGCAAGACCGACGGAAAATACAGCTACAGCGATGCCAAGCCAAAAAACCCCTCGCCAAATAACGGCGAGTCTGATACACCATTACCAACCGCAGTTGGCAGGAGATTTGAACTGTTCAATACAGCTTAATATTAGCGGTGCAAGCGGTTTTGACGGCTATATTTTAGTGAATGGTATGGATTGCTCTTACTATGACGGTAACACAAACAACCCCACATTAACAGTTATTAGCAATGAAAACGACTGGATTAGGGTAATAACGGGAAAGGTAAGTGCCCAAAAAGCGTTTATGACAGGAAGTTTAAAAATAAAAGGCAATTTTGTGATGTTGACACGATTTGATCAGATATTTAACACAAGTAAAAACTACGCATAGAAGTTAAGATAAAATTTGGAATAGAAGTTAAAACTTGATTTTTTCACTTAAAAAACCCGGATATTTGTGTTTTTCAAATGTCCGGGAGTTTTTTGTCAAAAATTTAAGTTATCTATTATTTTTGTGACCCTGTCTTTTGTTATTAGTAATCTTTTGGCTATTTGTTCCGGGGGCATACTGAAATCTCTGTATAACAATTCGACTTTCCCCTTTATAACGCCAAAGAGTTCACCTTCTTGTCTGCCCTTTATTATACCCCACTCCTCGCCTTCCTGCAAATAGCGGGCTTGTTCGTTTTCGTTCAAAAAACCTTTGTACATGTCGGCTCTTTCTCTTTTTAGCTCGTCATTTAGGTTTTTGACCCTTTCACACAAGGCTTTTATAAGATCATAAGAAACAACGGGATGCTGTTCTATCATTTCATAGGCATTTTGCTGACTTATCTCCAACAGTTGAGATTCTCTTAGCACTATCACTGTGGCAGTACGCGCCTCGTGCAAAAACAGCGACATTTCACCGAAAAAAGCCCCCGGTTTAAGTATGTCGAGCAAAATTTCTTCTTTTGTGCCGTGATCTTTGTATACCCCTACCTCACCTTTTAGCAGTACATACATATTGTAGGGCTCTCGCTCTTTTTCTTTTATTACTATATAACCCTCTTGAAGAGTTTTTATAGGCGATGCCTTGCTTAGTTCTGTTATGTTCAGCATAAATAACTCCTTCTTTGGTAGTAATTTAACTTAAAAATTCACAATAATTACAGATACTCCAAAAACCTCTCGCCTTGTATCCGATTGATACCAAAATCTGAATACCGGAATTCGACGGGTTTTTGGATGTTGGTTATAGCTGCCTATATTGAAATCTATTGAAAATTACTGAAAACAATTAAAAACGATTAAAGGTTTTCAATATAAACATTATAACAAATTAATCGGGAAATGTATATAGTTATGCAAATTAACTTTTTGTTTCCTCAAAAATGGCTTGCATTAAGTTTTCTCTTATGATTTCAGGATTGCCGCAACCTTTCATTTTTTTCATACACTGGCCAATTAACGAATCCAGGGCTTTTTCTTTGCCGTTTTTATAATCTTGCACTATTTTTGGATTGGTTGTAGTAACTTCTGTTACAACGGCTTTTATTGTACTATCATCTCCTATCATGGATAAGCTGTTTTTTTCTATGTATAACTGTGGATTACAATCGGTTTTAAAAACTTCTTCCACAGCTTCTCTGTAGGCGGATCTGTTTATTTTTTTATCCACAACCAACTTTATCAAAAAAACCAACTTGTCGGGATCTATTTTAAGATTTTCGGGCAGGGTGTTTGTTGCTTTCAAAAGGCGCATTATATCTCCGATTACAAGGTTGGCGGATTCTGTTGTTTGTTTGCTTTCCTTTGCCAATGTTTCAAAAAGATTACAGATATTTACATGGCTTGTTATTGTTTTTGCATCTTTTGGAGAGATACCAAAATCTTTCTCAAAACGAAATCTCTTTTGATGGGCAAGTTCCGGCAGAGTTTGCTCTATTTCTTTTAACCAAGCCTTGCTAATGCTAACGGGTGGCAAATCAGGATCGGGAAAATAGCGATATTCTTGGGTGTTTTCCTTTGAACGCATGGCAAAAGAAGTGTTGCCGGCATCGTCCCAACGTCGAGTTTCTTGTGCTACTTGTTTATTGTTTTCCAGTAGCCCAATTTGACGTTTTTGCTCGCTACCTATAGCACGAACAACAGCTTTAAAAGAATTAAGGTTTTTTATTTCTGTGCGAGTTCCAAGTGGTTTACCAACAGAGCGAACAGAAATGTTAATATCTACCCTTAGTGAACCCTCTTGCATTTTGCAATCGCAAATATTAAGGTACAGCAAAATTTCTCGCAGTTTTTCCAAATACGCTACAACTTGAGCCGCTGTTCTAAAGTCCGGAGCTGTTACTATCTCCAACAGAGGTATTCCACTGCGGTTATAGTCGATAAAAGTGCTATCGCCTTCGTGTATGAGTTTACCTGCATCCTCTTCCATGTGAATTTCTTTTATGGTTATAATTTTGCTCTCTTCACCTTCCGGATGTATTTCTATCTTGCCCATTGTGCAGATAGGAGAATATAGTTGGGATATTTGGTACGCTTTTGGCAGATCGGGATAAAAATAGTTTTTACGATCAAATTTTGAGCGAGGTGCTATTGTGCAGTCCAGTGCAAGCCCCAGTCGCATGGCGTATTCCACAACAGTTTTGTTTAGGATTGGCAGTGTACCCGGCATTCCGCTACAAACAGGGCAAACCCGTGTATTTGGTTCTGCTCCAAACAGGGTGGAGCATCCGCAAAAAATTTTGGAGCGGGTAGAAAGCTCCGCATGGACCTCTAACCCCATTACTGTTTCCCATTTCATCGTCGGTGTCCTCCTACAAAAATTTGAAGGCACATCCCCACTATAATCAAGGTAACCTCCAAAAACCCGACACTCACACATGGCGATTTTGAATTTAAATATCTATTTTTGAATATCTATATTATAACTTGTATTGCTCATTTTGTCAATGCCCGGATTTTGTTTGGAATTTTCCACAAAAAACAATCGGTTTATCATGAATCTTTTGTAGGAAAAGTCAGTTGGTTTTTTGAAGGTCGTTGAACAAAACCCGCTTTGTGCTTTGCAATCGCTTGTTACTGAAATTCAATCTATCTAACCTGAATGCGCGGGTCAAAAATAGTTAATAATATATCGGAAACCAAAAAACCGAACAGCGTGACAGTAGAGTAAAACATCACCATAAACGTAACAATGGTCCAATTGCCGCTCATTGCCGCACTCACAAAAAAATTGCCTAAACCGTTAAATGTAAACATTTGCTCTATTATGATGGAACCGCTAAAAATCCCTGCGATTGTCGTGCCTAAATCTGTACACAAGGGCAAAATGGAGTTACGAAAAATATGTTTTTTATAAACGTTAGTTGCAGGGACTCCCTTTGACATTGCTGTTAACGGATAGTCAAAACTTTTTTGGTCGTTTATTTCATTTGCTAAAAACTGCAATATACCGCTCCCGGCGAGCATTGCCATTGAAAACGCAGGTAAAATCGCGTGTTGAAAACGGCTAATAAGCACCTCTATAAAATCGCCGCCAACAACGAGCACACTTACAGAACCTCTTAATGGCAAAACGCCTAAATGTATTGCAAAAACCCATTGCAAAACTAATGCAAAAATATAAGCTGGTATGGTTAACTGAATAAAATTCACAATAGAAATGACACGTTCTGGTGGTTTGCCTTTGTAACGGCCGGCAATGTATCCCAATGGTATCGCAAAGGAATATACTATCGTAATTGTTAGCGTTGATAAAAACAGCGTGTTTCCCAATCTTTCCGCTACTAACGTTGTAACAGGTATGCCCTGCACAGTGCCAAAATTGCCGCGAAGTATGTTAGAAGCCCACCAAAAATAACGAACATACCACGGGTTTACTGTGCCACCAATATGTAAACCGGGATAAAACTCCGCTAAAGCAAACAAAACAACGGTTATGCCGATTATCTGCAACCCAAATATCAAGATCCTTCTAGTTATTAAGAACGTTAACCACATGTGCCCTCCCAAAAACAAATAAATTTTCATTATATTTTTATTGTATTTTATTAGATAAAGCATATAAATTAAATAAAAAAACCAACACAAAACCCGGAAAAGCAAGATTGTGAATAGTCTCTTGAATAGTTTCTAAATCTATAGCAAACGTATTTTCAACCCAAGACTGCTATCGGTCAGAACGCCTCACGCCCTCTGGCGTTCGGCTTCCCTCTGCACTCGTGGTTTCAAAGTGCGTTCGCTATACAGCGTTCATTTTAACATACAATTTATGAATTTGCAAGAATATTTTTGGTTTATCCACGGAAATTTAGTTTTATCAGACAAGAGATAAGTATATATGGTATACTATAAGCATGATAAAAATAACAGAAAATTTGCATATCCTTTAATTTTGGTGTATAATCGTTTTTACCAAATATTAATATCATGTGAAAATTATGTGAAAAACAGTGTAGGAGGATTATAGTATGAAACGCAAAAAACACCACAGAGTTGCAAAAAGGCAACAAGAAACTAGCCAAACCTTTATCAAACAAAGGAAACATCTTTACGTGTTTGCCTTTTTGTTTGTAATTGGCGCATTTATAGATGGCCTTGTAATAGGATATTTTTTGACAAAACTTGGTAGGCGGTAGACATAATGAAGTTAGGCATTATCGGTCTTGCCGGTGCCGGCAAAACCACCTTTTTTAACGCCCTTACCCAAAAAGGAGTTGGCAAACAGCCTTCTAAAGACCCAAACCTAGGCATTGTTACTGTGCCGGACAGTCGTTTAGCTTTTTTGGAACAATTGTACAGTTCAAAAAAATTAGTGCCTGCCACAATCGAATTTGTGGATATTGCAGGAGCTAACACCAAGAGTCTTTTATCTTCCATTCGGGAGGTAGATGCACTAATACACATTGTGCGTTGCTTTGCCGAAGAAAACAGCTGTGTTGCCGATATAGAAGCAATTAATATCGAGCTTGTTTTTTCTGACTTGGACATTGTGGAAAGGCGTATTATAAAAACCACAAAAGAAGTAAAAGCAAACAAGGCACTCGTTAAAGAATTGGATTTGCTAAATAAGCTAAAATCTGTTTTGGAAGAAGGTAAATTGCTGAAATCCATAACAGATCAACTTCCAAAAGAAGAGAGCAACATGATACAAGGTTTTAATCTGCTAACTTTAAAGCCTGTTATATATGTGGCAAATATATCTTTGGAAAATACCGCAAACAATAGCTCTTGTGTGCAGGAAATAACGACCATCGCAAAAGAAGAAAACTCCCTCGTTTTAGACATTTGCGCCCAAATAGAAGAAGAGATAGCAAATTTGCCGGCAGATGAAAGAGGGTTGTTTTTGGAAGATTTAGGTATAACACAAAGCGGGCTTAGCAGGCTAATATCTGAAAGCTACCGTATTCTCGGGCTTATCTCTTTTCTTACAGCAGGGGAAAAAGAGGTGAGAGCTTGGACGATAAAAGAAGGGACAAGTGCTAAAGAAGCCGCAGGAAAAATACACAGCGATATTGAACGCGGTTTTATCCGTGCGGAAACCGTAGACTATGAAGCGTTAAAAAAAGCCAGAAATTATAACGAGGCAAAAAAACAAGGAATAGTGCGCCTGGAAGGTAAAGATTACACAGTAAAAGATGGAGATGTAATAAATTTTAGATTTAATGTTTAAGCATTCCCGGGAGGTGAAAATATCATGAAAGTTATCCTACTAAAAGATGTAAAAGGCGTAGGAAAAAAAGACCAAACAATAAATGCCTCTGACGGCTATGCAAAAAACTTTCTTTTTCCGAAAAACTTGGCAATAGAAGCTACCGCTCAAAATTTGAGCCGCCTTAACACAAAACAAGAAAAGGAAAAAGCTGAGCAGCAACAACTTTTTCAACAAGCACAAGAGCTTTCCGACAAAATACAAAGTATAACCGTAACAATAAAAGCGAAAGCCGGAGAAAGTGGCAAGCTATTTGGTGCGGTAACGAACAAAGAAATAGCTCTGAGCTTGGAGCAAAACCACGATCTGCCGGTAGACAGAAAAAAAATAGTGCTGGCTCGTGACATAAAATCCATTGGTGAGTTTAGTGCAGATATTAAACTGCATCCAAAGGTGGTTGCAAAATTGGCTATCAATGTTGTGCCGGGGGGCGAATGATGGATTTGCAAGCAAAACCCTTGCCACATAACATAGAGGCGGAGCAGGCAGTCTTGGGCAGTATGTTTTTTGGTTCAGATGCAATAATGGAAGCGGCAGAAACCATAACGCAAGAAGATTTTTATGTGAACGCCCACAAAATTATATATGAAAGCATGGTGGAGCTTTTTGTTGCAAACACCCCTGTAGATATTATAACACTGAAATCTTTGTTAGACGAAAAAAAAATGACAGAAGTTATAGGGGGCAAGGATTATCTTGTATCGTTGGCAACTGCCGTTTCCACCTCTGCAAACTTGGCAAGCTATCTTGAAATTGTACGAAAAAATTCCATGCTTCGTCTTTTAATAAAAGTTGCGGGCAATGTAACTACAAAAAGCTACGAAGAAACAAATTCTGTGGAAAGTATACTGGACTATGCAGAAAAAGAAATTTTTAGTATAGCATCTCGACGAAACACCAACGATTTTTTCCATGTTAGAGATATTCTCATGACATCTGTAAAAAATTTGGAAGATTTGCACAAAACAAAGGGAGCTATAACTGGCGTAGAAACAAGTTTCACAGATTTAGACAAAAAAACAGCAGGGTTACAGCCCCAAGATTTTATTTTGGTTGCCGCAAGACCATCTATGGGTAAAACAGCCTTTGCTCTAAATATTGCCCAATTTGCCGCTATTAAACGAAAGATACCAATCGCAATTTTTAGCTTGGAAATGAGTAAAGAACAGCTTGTTAACCGTATGATATCATCTGAAGCCATGATAGACTCCCAAAAACTGCGTGTAGGAGACCTGCAAGACGATGACTGGGCAAAAATCGTACACTCTGTGTCCGGTCTTTCTGCTGCCCCTATCTATATAAACGACACACCGGCTATCTCTGCAATGGAGATTAGGGCAAAATGCCGAAAACTCAAACTAGACAAAGGGCTTGGGTTAGTCGTAATAGACTATCTTCAGCTTATGTCCGGCAGTGCGGGAGTCGAAAACCGCCAACAGGAGATTTCCGAAATTTCCCGCTCATTAAAAGCTCTTGCTAGGGAGCTTTCTGTACCCATTGTTGCTATTAGCCAACTTAGCCGTGCTGTAGAAGCAAGGGCAGACAAGCACCCCATGCTCAGCGATTTGCGAGAATCCGGTGCAATAGAACAGGACGCAGATGTGGTAATGTTTTTGTATAGAGATGAATATTATAACAAAGAAACAGAACACCCCGGCAAAGCAGAGTTAATAATTGCAAAACAACGCAACGGCCCCACCGGTACAGTGTATCTAACTTGGATAGAAAAATACACAAAATTTGCAAACAGCACTGAAATAGCAATGCACCACAATTAGTCACAAACGGGGTAAATCCCCAAAAACTAATAAAAACAATAAAAATTATAAAATACAGACTTCCTCGATTGATAAGGAGAGAAAAAAATGATAATTGGTTGCACAAAAGAAATTAAAAAGCACGAATACAGAGTTGGATTAACTCCGTCAAATGTTATGGACTATGTACACAATGGACACACTGTTTTAATTCAAGCCGGAGCCGGAGACGGTTCATCTTTCAGCGACGGAGAATACGTAGGATCCGGTGCTAAAATAATACCCGATGCCTCCGAAATTTGGCAAAAAGCCGACATGATCGTTAAAGTAAAAGAACCTCTTGAAGAAGAATATCCAAAAATGCGCAAAGGGCAAATTATTTACACATACCTACACTTGGCAGCAGACAGACCTCTTACAGAGGCTATGTTGCAAAGGGAGGTAAAAGGCGTAGCTTATGAAACAATAACAGACGACAAAGGCGGGTTGCCGCTTTTGGCTCCAATGAGCGAAGTTGCCGGTCGCCTCAGCATATTAGAAGGAGCAAAGTATTTGCAGCGCCGTTTTGGTGGCAGAGGTGTACTGCTTAGTGGTGTGCCTGGCACAAAAAAAGCAAAAGTTGTTATTATTGGAGGCGGTGTGGTAGGTCTTAATGCAGCAAAAATGGCGATTGGACTAGGTGCAGACGTAACTATACTGGACACAAACATAGATCGTCTACGTTACATAGACGATATTTTTGGTGCGACTATCCAAACACTTACCAGCACCCCCTACAACATAAAAAAAGAGATAATAAACGCCGACGTAGTAATTGGTGCAGTTCTTATACATGGTGCAGCCGCTCCAAAACTCGTAACAAAATTCGACCTTCAAACGATGCTTCCCGGTAGCGTAATTGTAGATGTGGCTGTAGATCAGGGAGGTTGCTTTGAAACAACCCGAGCAACATATCACGATAACCCGATTTTTGTAGAAGACGGTGTTGTTCACTATTGTGTTGCCAATATGCCCGGTTCCACACCTCGCACATCTACCATCGCCTTAACAAACACTACAATAAGCCGCGGTCTTGCTATAGCCAATTTGGGGTTGGAAGAAGCAGCAAAACGCGATCACCACATTTTGCCCGGCATAAACACATATCTCGGCAAAGCCACGTGCAAACCGGTAGCCGATGAGTTCGGGATAGAGTATGTACCAATAGTGAGTTTGATTTAACAATGGAAATAGACGATAAACTTATAAGTTATCTGGAAACCCTATCCTATATTTCATTAACAGAAGCGGAAAAAGCCCACTTGATAACAGATTTGCAAAGTATAATAAAAAATATGAGTGGGCTTTCTGCGTTGGATACCCAAGGGGTTTCGGAGATAAGCCAACCTTTTAGCCATGTAAACAGCTTTCGCGAAGACGATGTTGTAGTGCAAAGTTTTGAACGCAGTTTGATATTAAAAAATGCAAAGACTAAAAACAATAAAAACAATAAAAACAATGAAATGTTTGTAGTGCCTAGAGCATGGAATTAGAGGAATATTAACAAATTATGTTTGATTTAACCGGTTTGCAACTTGCAAGAGCTGTCCAAAAAAAAGAGATAAGCGTTGTGGAAGTAGTGAAGGCACATTTGGATAAAATCGAAAAAAACGCATTTAACGCTTTTATAGAAATACCCGGCAAGCAGGCTCTAGCAAGGGCAGAAGTTGTTCAAAAACAAATAAATGAAGCAAAAGAGGGGGATTTGCCGTCCCCTTTGACGGGTTTGCCTGTTGGAGTAAAAGACAATATTTCAACAAAGGGGATTGCTACAACATGTGGTTCCAAAATGCTTGCAGACTACCGCCCGGTTTTTGATGCCACCGTTGTGTCCAAAATAGAGCAAGCGGGCATGATTGTTATAGCCAAACTAAATATGGATGAGTTTGGTATGGGTGGGTCAAACGAAACTAGTTTTTTTGGCACAACAACAAACCCGTGGGACACAGCTCGTGTTACAGGAGGGTCTTCCGGTGGAAGCGGAGCGGCAGTTGCTGGCGGCGAGGTGCTAATAGCACTGGGAACCGACACAGGGGGAAGCATTCGCAAGCCTTGTGCTTTTTGTAATGCAACGGGTATAAAACCAACGTATGGTAGTGTTTCCCGCTATGGGCTTGTGGCTTTTGCTTCTTCTCTTGATCAAATCGGTCCGATGGCTACAAATATAGATGACTGTGCCGCTATGCTTTCTGTTATTTCCGGTCCCGATCCAAAAGACAGTACGTGTATCATAAAAAAACCCTTTGCTTTTGATATATCAGCAACACCAAAAAATATGAAAGGCACAACTATTGGCTTGCCGACAAATTTTTTCGCAGGTTGTGATGATGATGTAAAAGCTGCTGTGTTATCTGCGGCAAATACTCTAAAAGAAGCCGGGGCAACCATAATAGAATTTGAGATGCCTTTAACCGAGCATATGATAAGCGTCTATTACATAATTGCCTGTGCTGAAGCGTCCTCCAACCTTTCTCGTTATGATGGGATAAAATATGGTTACCGCAGCGAAGATGGCGAAAGCCTTTCCGATATTTATCGTATGTCCCGTAGCCAAGGGTTTGGGTTAGAGGTAAAGCGTCGCATTATGTTGGGTTCTTTTGTGTTGTCCTCTTCTCGTTATGATACCTACTACAAAAAAGCTCTTCAAGCACGGAGTCTTATAAAATCCACATACGACGGATTTTTTGAAAAGTTTGACATGATATTTTCTCCCGTTAGCCCAACAACAGCATATAAAATAGGCGAAAATATAAAAGATCCAATAAAAATGCACAACGCAGATATTTATACCGTTTCTGTAAATTTGGCAGGGTTGCCTGCTGTTGCACTACCCTGCGGTTTTGACAAACAGGGGTTGCCCATTGGCTTTCAGCTTATTGGTCAGGCTTTTTGCGAAGACAAGCTAATAAAAGCAGGGCAATTCTATCAATCATGCACAAATTTTCATAGTAAAAAGCCTGTGTACCGATAGAGTATACAGGCTTTTTACTGCTATATCCCAAAATATCTCTATGTTCCAATCAAAACATCTCGCAATATTTTCAAATCTTCCAGTGCTGTCGAAAAATCAAAACTTTCTATTTTTTTGATCATTACAGCCGTTTCCGGTATTGTACTTAGCTCTTCTACAAGGAACAAACATTCGGAGTTGTTGCTCGCAAGCAAAGGCTCCAGTTTATCGAAAATAGCCAACACCTTTTCTTTTTCAACTTCATTTACAGCCCCTTTTGTTTCCGGCAGTTTTATATTGTTCAGAACCGAGTTCAAATGCTGCTCCAGTGATTGCATATGAGCCGGATCTACTGAACTGCTTTTCAACAGACTATTTTCCACTTTTGCAGCCACCTCTGCCAAAGTATCTTCGTTTATAAGATAAGAAATCCCTTTTAGACTGTGAGCCAAAAGAAGGGCAGCTTTTGTATCTCCATTATCTATAGCTGTACTTATTTCAGAGAAAGTATCTTTTTGAGTTTTAACAAACTCTCGCATCAGGGCTTCTTTTATTTCACTGCTCTCCATATGGTTTTCTATGGTTTTGCGTTCTCTTTTTTCGTATTTTTTGGCTTTTTTAGCAGCCTCTATCACATCAGCGGGATACTTGTTTTTTACATGCTCCACTAAAACTTTGTTTAGCTCTTTTAGCAAAATTGGCTTAGACACAAAATCATCAAAACCATCTTCTATAGACTTCTGGGCTTGATCTATTAAGGCATTGGCAGTAAAAGATACTATTGCACCCGTATAACCTAGCTTGCGTATCTCTTTCATTGTTTCGGTACCGTTTAGCCCGGGTAGCATATGATCTAAAAAAACAATATCATATTTTTCGTGCGATTTAATTTTTTCTATTGCAGCCTCACCACTATTTGCGGTGTCTACGTGAATATCATAAAATTTTAGTAACCCTTTTGCCACAAAAATATTTGCATCCACATCATCCACAACAAGAACACTACCATAAGGCATGGGTTCCGGTTCAACATTGGATCGTTTGTCTGCCCTTAGTGTTTCAAACCTTTGCAATATATGAGCGAGTTTCGGGCCGATTGGCGTAGAGTTTGATACTTTCTGTGGTATAGATACTTCAACACTTGTGCCTTTGCCCAGTTCAGAAGTTACTTTTATAACGGCATCCATCATGTTGGTTAGGTTGTATACAATAGGCATCCCAAGCCCCGTTCCTTCCACATTGCGCATTTCCTGTTCATGAAACCGGGTATATTCCTCGTTTAAATGCTGTAGCTGTTCATCCGACATACCCATACCGGTGTCGGCAACCGTTATAACAATATTGCCCATATCGCCTTCGATTGCCTTGTATTCATAAGAAAGTTTTACCGAACCGCTCCTTGTATATTTAAAGGAGTTTGAAAGCAGATTGTTAACTATTTGAGCAATACGCAATGCATCTCCAAAAAAGGCTTGAGGTAGGTTTTCATCTACCGATATAGCAAAGTCTATTTTTTTATCACCTATATAAACTGCACTAATGTGCGATGTATCGCTTATCAGGCTGGATATGTGATACCTATCGTTCATAATCTCCATTTTGCCCGCCTCTATTTTAGATAAATCCAAAATACCGTTCACGATACCCAACAACATTTGTGCAGAGTCGTGTATTCGAGAAAACGATTTTTCCAGGTAAGGGGGCAGTTCGGAAGAACCCAGTTCTATCTCTGATATACCAAGAACCGCTGTGATAGGTGTGCGTATTTCGTGACTCATTTTTGCCAAAAAATCGCTCTTTGCCTTATTTTTTTCTTCGGCTAACTCTAACAGACTGGCGTTTTCCATAGATTCTTTTAAATTATTTTTCATTGTGTCTATTGCTCTTGCCACATCACCTATTTCATCTTGTCTGTCCAAGCCATAAACTTTTATCGTGTAATCCGGATTGCTGTTAGCATTAGTTTCAACAAATATGCTACCAGTCAAATTATGTAGCGGGGTTATTATAAAACGGTGAATCCAATAGCCATACACAGTAATCATTATCGCCAAAACAATAATAACAGCTATAAGCAGCACCACATAAGCAAAATCTGCAAGAGTACCAACGGGGTTACTAAGTATAACTAAGCTCCAATCCGTTCCAATAATGGGAGAAATGCTAGCATTGCTAAAGCTGCCGGCTGTTAAATCCACAACGCCGTAACTGTATGTGCCGGGCAAAAACAGACCGTTTTGTAATCGGTTCAAATGTGTTTGTATATGTTCGTACAAAGCAGGGTTGTAGACAGATTCGGGTATGATAGGTAATATCGGTAGCCCTGCTTCTGTTACTTGCAAGAGCTGTGCGCTGTCGGAGCGTACTAATCCGTACCTATCGATTATATACCCTCTCATCATTGTATAGTCGTATACACCAAAAACAGCATCAAAGATTGTTTCAAAATCGAACCCCACTGTAACAACCCCTACAAACTGGTCTTGATACATTATACGGTGGTTAGCCCACACAAGCAGATCATAATCATAGTCATAATCTACATAGCGGTCGCGCTGTATGTTGAGTATAAATGGGATTTCATGGTCTCTTGTGTCGTAAAACCATTGGCTAACCTCGCCGCCTTCCAAAATACCCCAGTACATAAATTCGTTGAAATCAAGATCAACATAAAAATCGTACCCTCGCCTAGAATCATACACAGTAAACATTAGGCGAGTTTCCGGGGAAAAACGGGCATGCCCCACAATCTCATAAAAGGCATTTCTTTTTAAGTCTTGGTCATATTCGTTTGCCAACCAGCGTCCTATGGTTGCAGAGCTGGCTATTTGCTGCATTAGTGTAAAATGAGGGTTTATACCGGTTTGAAAGTTAGCTGCCGCCTCTACGGAATATTGGAGAGCCATATTCCGCACGCTATACGCCACAAGGTTTCTGTATATTATAGCATTGATTGCCGCCAAAAGCCCAAGTGATATTATGGGGACAACTATATATAAGATTCGGGAACGATACGCAAGTGTCTTTCTTCGTCGTTCTTTTGTGAGCGGAGATTTTGAAATCATAATGGTAGCCCTCCTTAATCAAAGATTATATAGCATTTTTCCAAATATATAACAAACGTCTTTTTAATCCATGGATACTATAGCAAAACTTAACTTTTTCTGTCGGTTTTAAATTAAAAACCGACAGAAAAAAGTCGATTCGCTATATCTCTAATTTCTTGGTGCTTCTTCGTACTGCTCAAACTCCATTGTAAAGCTACCTCTGCCCTGGGTCATAGAACGCAAGTCTATTGTGTAGTTTACCATTTCGGTTAGTGGTGCAAGCACGCTAATCACCTGCTTTGTGTCTTCTTTGTGCATACCCAGTATACGACCACGGCGGCGGTTCATATCGCCCATTATATCCCCGGTGTACTGATCCGGCACAAGAATTTCAATTTTATATATTGGCTCCAACAAAACGGGGTTAGCTTTCATAAAACCATCTTTGAAAGCAATTATTGCAGCCAGTTTAAAGGAAAGCTCGTTGCTGTCTACAGCGTGATATGATCCATCTTGTAGTGTAGCTTTTAACCCCACAACAGGATACCCCCCCAACGGGCCCGCCAAAACAGATTCCTGAATCCCCTTTTCTACCGCAGGGAAAAAGTTTCTGGGAACAGCGCCCCCAAATATCTTTTCTTCAAACACATATGGTTGGGTAAGGTCGCCGCTAGGTTCAAAATCCATAACCACGTCGCCAAACTGCCCTGCCCCGCCGGACTGCTTTTTGTGCCGCCCTCGTATCCCTACCGCCTTACCCTTTATCGTTTCTTTAAAAGGCACAACAAGCGGCGTTAGCTCCACCTCCAACTTATATTTTGAGCGTAGCTTGTTTATCAGTACATCTAAATGGCTGTCGCCAAGACCGGCTATTACAGTTTGTTTCGTTTCCCGGTTAAGATTGTAGCTTAGGGTTTTGTCCTCGTCCAAAAACTTTGATATTGCTCCCGATATTTTGTCCTCGTCCCCTTTACCCTTAGGTACAAGCCCCATTGCGTATAGAGGCTTAGGGAAATCTATGCCGGGCAAAACATAGGGTTTCTCCTTTGTGGCAAGTGTGTCCCCTGTGGATGTGGCAGAAAGTTTTGCGATTGCACCAATATCTCCCGCAGATATTTCGTCTACAGATATTTGCTCTTTTCCCCGCATTATATATAACTGGGAAATTTTTTCGTTTGTTTGAGTGTTGGAGTTATAAAGGGGGGTGTCTTTTTTGAAAACACCGGAATAAACCCTGAACAGGGAAAGCCTGCCAACATATGGGTCAGAAATTGTTTTGAAAACAAAAGCACAAAGTGAACCTTCTGCGGTGCAGTCAATTTGGTCTGTAGTAGTTTTAACGGTCGGGCATAGCTCTGCCGTTGGCGGCACGTACTCTATTATTGCATTCAAAAGCACCCGCACACCAATAGAATGAATGCCGGCTCCCACAAGGACAGGTGTAACGGTACCATTTGCAGTTCCTATATTTTTGGCCACTTGCAACTCTTCTTCAGTAAAATCTTGGTCGTCAAAAAACTTTTCCATTAGTGCATCGTCGGTTTCTGCAACAGACTCTTCCAACATTTTGCGCAACATCGCCACGCTTTCTACCAAATTTTCGGGAATTGGGCAGTCCTGGGTGCGACCGTCTACATATTTACGGCCTTGTTTTTTTATAATATTTACATACCCAACAAACTTACCCCCCTCTTCTATTATTGGCTCTTGGAGCGGTGCAATAGATTTACCGAAATTTTCTTTCAGATTCTCAAGCATACTCTCGTAGTCAACGTGTTCATCGTCCATGCCGCTAACGAAAATAATACGGGGAAGGTCGTTTTTTTGGATATACTCCCAAGCTCGCTCTGTTCCGACTTCTATACCGCTTTTTGCATTTATAACCAAAACTGCCATATCAGCAACGGCCAGTGCCTGACGCACCTCTCCGTCGAAGTCGAAAAAGCCCGGTGTGTCTATAAAATTTATTTTTGTGTCTTTCCATTCTACCGGCAAAACACTAGCAGAGATGGAGATTTGGCGACGAGCCTCTTCCGGATCGTAGTCGCTTGTGGTATTACCCTCGTCTACTTTTCCGAACCGCTTTGTATGGCCTGCCAAAAACAAAGACGATTCTATTAAGGTAGTTTTGCCGCTACCGGTATGACCTAGGACTACAACGTTTCTTATTTCTTTTGCCGAATATTTTTTCATAAAACCCTCCAATTAAGGTAAAAAAAGATAAAAAAATTAATTGTTGTTACGAATATATCTCATATAGAATATTTTAACACAAAAATAGTCTTTGGGGAAGTTTTTTTGACTTTGAATTAAAAAAGGATGAAAGTGCTGAAATTTAAGGAAAGCAAATTAACTTTTCTGATTTAAAAGGGGCAACGAAAAGTTAATTTGCTATAGCAGTTTAACTCAAAAACCCGCAAGCGGCTTTTTAAGTTAAACTGCTGAATTAAGGTTGGTCGATTAACTTGATTTCGGAAAAAATTAATGGAAATTAAGTTAATCGACTATATATGATTTCTGAAAAGTCTAAGTTGTTTAAATCGGCAAGCTGTCAGAATACAGCTTGTCTGAATGCATGTCTACCCTGGATCGCCATTCTATATGAACACCGGTTATTTTTACATTTTCAAACTTCGATACGTCTTTTAGCTCATCGTACGGCTTTTTTTCCAAATAAGGCTTCATGTCAAAAATTCTCTTTTCTTCATTGTCAAATGTAAGCAACAATTTATAATCTGCTTGAGCAACTACAGATACAACTTTTGGTTTTTTGTGAAACTTAACCATTTCAACAATAGCGGATTTTAAAGCCTCTCTTTTGTATTCTTGGTTCCAACGGTTTACAGCAATATAGTCAAAAATGCCGCTTGTTTCGCGTGGCCATTCGTCGCCACCCATTTGGGTTATAGCACGTTCTATATCTGCAAATGTGGTAACAATGCCACCGCCACCACCACCGGCAGATGCAACCATAATGCTTGGTTTACCCTTTAAAAATGATACCTCGGATTTGTCTGAATTCCATTGCTTTGTGGCTTGGCAACGCCTTAGCTTGTCCAAAAATGCTTTAAGCTCTTCACTTACCTCGCCCCAGTATACCGGCGTTATATAAATATATGCGTCGGCTTCTTTAACTTTTTCTTGCAAAGGATTAAACCCGTCCTTGTCGCCAAATTTGCACGTATGATGTCTAAAACAAATACCCCAGCCATCGTCGCACATTACGCATTTCTCAATGCCTATATCTGATAGCCGCAAGATTTCATTTTCTATACCCAACTTGTCCGTCGCTTCCTTTGCTGCCGTTACAAAGGAATAGCACAAACCGTCGGTTTTTGGTGTTGCATTTATCGTTAGAACTTTCATAATAAATTAACCCCTTTTGCAGATTTTTTATTCTTGTTCTTTATTGAGTGGCTGCCCTGTCTCAACATTTTTCAAAACATCCAACACATTTATCCCGGTTAGGGCTTCTACGGTTTGGGGTAGAGTCGCCATAATATCTGTAACGTAGCTGCTTATTTTTGACGCTCCGCCACCTTGCCCGTTAGAGCCGTTGTCTACAATAACAATTTTTTCTGTTTTGGATAGAGGTTCAGATATTGCACTTGCTATTTCCGGCAAACGCTCCACTATTAGTTGAGTTATAGCCGCATCTCCGTACTGTTTAAATGCTTGGGCTTTTTTGTGCATGGCTTCGGCTTCAGCTAGCCCCAACTCTCTCATAATATCAGCTTCCGCTGTACCTCTTTCCCTTATCTGGTGGGCTTCCGCCGAACCCTTTTCTCTTATACCGTGGGCTTCTGCGCTGCTTTCCATTTTCCGGGCTTCCGCACGAGCTTGGCCGTCCAACTTTAGAGCTTCTGCACGAGCTTGAGCCCCTTGGATCTCTTTATACTTGTCTGCTTCCGCTTGTTTAATTATTGTTGCGTCCAGCTCTTTTTCCATACGAATGGCTTCTTGTTGTGCCAACTCTGTTTCGCGTTGCTTACGTATAAGCTCAACTTGCATTTGCGTTTCAGTAACTTCTTTGTTTACCTTGTTTTTTTCTATCTCATATGCAAGGTCGGCGATAGCTTTTGCGCTCTCCTGTTCTTTACGATAGGACTGTATGCGCAGTTCTTTTTCCTTGCTTGCCTCAGCAATTTTTGTTTCAGATGCCAAAAATGCTTCTTGCCCAAGGCGGTTTGCTTCGCTTGTTTTAATTTTTGTCTCCATGGATGCATTTGCTTCTGCTATTTGTGCATCTCTCAACACTTCCGAAATACGCTTTTTACCCAAAGCATCCAAATAGCCGTTTGTGTCAGAAATATCTATAATGGTAAGAGCCTTTACCTCTAACCCCATATCGGCGAGGTCTAACGCTGCCACCTCTTGCACTTGAGATGAAAACTTTTCACGGTCTTTATAAATTTCTTCTACTGTAAGTTTGGATATAATTTCACGCAACTTACCGTCCAAAACAGATTTGGATGTGTCTTCTATTACCTTTATTGTTTTGTTGTAACTGCCCGTGTTAAATTGTTCAACAGCATACAGGATAGATTCCTTGTCGCTTTTCACTTTTATTATTGCAACACCGTTTACAACAATGCCCACACCTTGCTCGGTGAGAGCCCCTTGGGTACCTACGTATATTTTCATATTTTCTAAAGATATAAGGTCGGTTCGCTCCAGCATGGGGATAACAACACCACCACCACCGGAAATAATACGCTTACGCAGACCCGTTACGATTAGTGCTTTGTCCTGGGGTACTTTTCTCCACAGGAGCAGCACACTGATAATTATTAAAAATATTGCTCCCAAAATAAGACCGATGATTATAATGTCGTCTAATGGCATTTTATTCCTCCTATCATTTCCTAATTATTTCATGATTATTTCATGGTTGTTTCCTGATTATGATTTACTTTACCATATTACTGATTGGCGTTACTGAGCGGTTTTCACAAAATATATGTTGCGTTCTATTGACACAATCTCTACTGTTGTGCCTGTTGATATTTCGTTGCTGTCTTCACTTTTGGCAGGGGATGAAACATTACTGCCATTTACATTAAGAGATATTTTACCGAAACCATTTTGCGGTATTTTTACCTGAACCACTGCATGGTGTCCTACAAGGCTTTGCCTATCTACTGTGCTGGTGTTTTGTGCTCTATGTAGCGGCATTAGCACAAAGCGTATTACAAGATAAGAAATAACAACCCCAAGGAAGGCGGATATGATAAGAACCATAGTAAAGCCCAGGGATTCGTAAAAAAGCATTCCTACACCGCCAAACACAACAAGAAATGCTGAAATGGGAGCGGGGCGCAAGGGGCTAAATGCACTGTTGTCAAAATCGCCCATATCCAACAGGTTGCCCAAAACGAGCGATATGACAGTGTAACCCAACCCTACTCCAAATGCAACAGTAAATAGCGTTTGCATTTTTGTTTCCTCCTTTCTAAAGCAACTCCAACAAGTGAAGATGCAATGTAATTTAAGCACCCGGCAATAACCGGTTTTACCCTCGAAGTCAATCTTGACGAGCTTTTGAAAACTATAGCAATTCCGTCATGAATTTGGCAGTTTTAAAAAATATAAGGACAATTAATACGAAACTACTATTACCTTCATCATGCCACATTATACCACATTAATTCAGTCATGTCCATTCCGCGAATTTAAGTCCACGGAAATTTAGCTTCAATAGATTTTCAAAAGATTTTCAAATATCTGACCAAAGTAATTCGAGCGTGTCTAAATCGCATGAAATGCAAAAATGGCGAAAAATCTTGGTTGGGCTTTTAGGAATTGATAGAAATTGCTTATAAAAATATTATTCTAATGCGAACTATGAAACTCTCTATGTCACACCCTATGTCACACCCGATGTGTGACTCTATGTGATGCTTTATATTAGAAAAAAATCAAGAAAAACAAAAAAATCCTATAGTTTAGAAAGATAACCCCATTATAAAATATGCTCGATAACGAAACAAGTGAAAAATGTCCGAGTGTTCGAGTGGAGTGCGTCAACATTTTTTGCCATTTTTCGGAAATTCTCTTGCTAAAAATATCAAAACATGTTATTATTGTGGTAACAAGGTGATAAATAAGTTTGAAGAATGTCTTTCATGACGTTTTGTGCCTTGGAAAGGAATTGCGATATAATCTTGTAAAGGAACTGATAGCAAGGTTATAAGCACTAACGGGACATCCATTATGAAGATAG
>WRKF01000181.1 GCA_009778165.1 Defluviitaleaceae bacterium | reverse complement strand
TCCTCACAGCAACATTAGTCATCGCTAAAACCTCCTCCAAAGTTGATTGGTTTGCACCCAACACTCTATCAAGATAAACATTTACTTTTTCCAATAATCCGTATTTCCTGTAAGCCTCAAACACTTCTTGCATATCCATTTTTGTTAGGTTACTCCGCAAATTTTTCAAAAATACATTTTCTTCCGCGGTCAATCTCTTGCTTTCAATTATCTGTATCTTAAAAGTATCGCCTTTAATGTAATATATGCCGTTATTAACTTCTTCAACCTCAAATCCTCTGCCATTTATAAGGTTGTCAAATAACTTCATGGGTTTTGGGGTAACTACAAAGCTGATGGTTATATCTTCCGTGGGAATTTCCTCAAAAGCGGAGTATATCATTGCATAGCCTATAACTTTATTATAATCCCAAATAGAAAGATTGTCTTTTTCGGATTTGTATTCAAAAATATTATTATTTTTAAATATCCGTCCTATGTTTTTGTCTATCTTAACATCTGCCGTCTTTTTGATTATAAGAACGTCCATTTTGAGGGCTTCTTTGCTTAATTGGTGTTCCTCTTCAAAGGTTAGAACGTCTTTATAATCATGTAGCTCTAATTGGAGGGCGGCGAAAAAAGCGTCATGCCAATATATTTTGTCTTACTTGCCATTCTCTTTACCTATATCTTGTTGATTATTGTCTTTATCCATAATGCCCTCGCAAATTTTGATAGTGGAATTTTTAACCCCTCTACAATCATTATAAGCTATTTTGTTCGAGTTTTCAAGAATGTCCATTCACATTAACAACATAAATTGCATCACTAATAGGAACATGTCTATCCTTTTACGATATATTTTATCCAACATTTCTCCATCAAGTCCTTCATGTTTTTGACCACCATCACTAAATGACTTCCAGCAGTTGCCAACGAATTGGGCTAACTTCATAATAGAACTCCACTTCCACATTAACCCTTTTAATTTCAATAGAGCTATTTTCTCCCGTTTGTTTTAGCCAGGTAACTATGTCATATTCAAATGTGTGTATGGCGCTTGTCCTCGTAACTTTTTTTGCGTCATATGAATAATATTCAGAAATCCAATCAGGAAAAGTCCTAATATTTTCTTTCGTTAACATATCAAATCTAAGTAACTCACATATTAATTTGCTGCTTTCGCTATCCCGGCTATTTTGGCTATATCTAAAAAAATCATACAAAATGGTGTAAAGAGCCATTTTTTTGTGAGAAATTAAATGACAGTTATTTATTTTCCAATAAGTAGACAAAGCCTCAAAAAAATCATAGGGTGTCTTAAACTGCCCCATCATAAATTTTACGTACCCACCAAAACCACCCGTGTTATAAAACACCCCAACCACATGCTCTACATTTTTAAGTTTATCCAAAACATCGAACCCCATAAAATTATTCGTTAAAATCTCATAGGGAGATACATTTTTGAATTTGATTCCAAACTGATTGGCATTTTTTCGCAAAGCGCTACCCTTTAGCAGTTTTAAAAATCCTAGGTGCAGTTTGTCCGGGTTACAAGCTATTACATCGTTAAAGGACGTAATAAAAGATTCATAATCTTCATAAGGTAACCCTGCGATTAAGTCTAAATAGCAACAAATATTGCCCAATAGCTTTAATTTGCGAACGTTTTCAAACAATTTCCTTGTATCAGTAGCACGACCAACAGCGGCTAATGTTTTGGGATTAGTAGATTGCACTCCTATCTCAAATTGAAATAAGCCTTTCCGTGCCTGCCCCAACAACTCAACTGCTTCATCATCTAACAAATCTGCTGATATTTCAAAATGAAAATTAGTAACACCGTTATCTTTTTGTATTAAATAAGCCCAAATATTTTTAGCGCGCTCTTTGTCGCAGTTAAAAGTCCTATCAACAAACTTTACCTGGGCAACCTTTGCTAGAATAAATGCCAGCAAATCTGCTTTTGTTCGTTCAATTGGCAAAAAACGCAAACCTTTAGAACCGGCTCCGGACAAGCAGAAACTGCAATTATTAAAGCACCCCCTGGAAGATTCATAATAAATGATTCTGTTCTCAAACTCGGCAAACCCATCTTGATAGGGAAAAGGTATAGATTCAAGGGGGATTTGCTGCCCATCCCAAACCGGCTCACATTCTTCCCCATTTTGCAACAAAGCAATCAAAGTTCTAAACGCCTTTTCTCCCTCCCCTTTAACAATAAAATCAATGCCATGCTCCGCCAAGCCTTCCCAATCATAAGACACCTCCGGACCCCCTGCAATAATTTTAACTTCCGGCATAATAATCTTTAAGCTACGAGTAATGGATAGTACCATGTTAATGTTCCAAATATAACAAGAAAAAGCCAAAACGTGCGGCTTTAACGCAAACAACTCGGAGATTATTATATCTTCTGAATTGTTGATTGTAAATTCTTTGACTACTATATTTTTTGCATCATCTATATTTTCATTTTCTTTGTTTAGGTAAGTGTAAAGGCTGTGAACTGCCAAGCAGCTATGAATATACTTTGCATTTACAGCAACTAAAACCACTTTCATGCGGTAATCCTCTTTTTTTGGTATTTTAAATACAATCGAATTGTTTTAGAAATTACTAGACTTCCACAGAAATCATGTGATTACAATCACATTTCAGATGCCGTGGAAGCCTATTTTATAACGAATTTTAAGCTAAGTCTAACAACAAATCTTACACAAATTTGTAATGTATCCCCTCTTTGAATTCGTTGTATATTTTGCGGTTTAGCTGGTCGCCTCCATCTAGGTTAGCGCTGTAAAATATCGGGGGGGTACTCAACCCTTTTTTAATCAACTCTTCTGCTACTTGTGCCACTACTGCATTCAGTATAGTTGCACCAATTACAGTAGACGACGGAGCAACTTTTTGCGAAAGCCCGGGCAAATCAACGCAGGCATCTCCGATATGCCCATAGTTGTCCAAAACAATGTCAGCCAGTTCAAACAAACGCTTACCGTTTGGGTGGCGGCTAGTTACACTTTCAGAATATTGCACATTTGTGACGGCAATAACTGTTGCACCAACATCTCTTGCCCCTTGAGCAATCTCTATTGTAACAGGGTTACGACCGGAAACGGAGTGTGCTATCAGCACATCGCCTTTTTTGATTGGCGTATTTTTTAGCAAAGCATCACCATAACCAACAAGGCGTTCCATTTTGCTTGTGTGGCTAACGGGTACAGTGTCTAACATTAGCTCCCGCCCAAAAATTGGGTTAAACACCACCAACCCTCCGGCTCGGTAATACATTTCTTCTATTAGTATGCCCGCATGGCTCGCTCCAAAGCCAAATATAGACTGCTTTGCCACAATGGCGGTAGTTATTACATCTACCGCCTGTGCCATAGCTTCTTGCCCTTCTTTTTCTAGCCGCTCTAGCTGCTTTTTTATTTCGGCTATATATTTAAAGGTCATTTACTAACCTCCAAATATACCGGCTATCCCCCGCCCTATTATACCAAACAAAGACAGGTCGTTGCCTCCAAAAATAAGCATCCAGTTTTGAATTGTTGTTGCGTAAATAATAGCGGATATTCCCACAAGAGCAACCATTACAACTGCCGCAACAACCGTTCCTACGATGGCGCCTCGCAGCCCACCTTGGCCTTCACCAATAACCGCGGCAGAACCACATTCAAAGAAGGATGTTATAACAAGTGGGATAAGCATTACGCCAAACAGCCCCATTGTATTTGTAATAATAATTAGGATAGTAGAAACTACCATAGCCACAACAAAGCCGATAAGCACAGCGTTTGGCTTGTAGTTAAAAATAATAGGACAGTCGAATGCAGGTAGGGCGTTTGGTACAACTTTTTCGGAAATCCCTTTAAACGCCGGCACTATTTGAGATATAAGCATACGAACACCTTGAAGCAATATAATAAGCCCTGCACCAAACTCCAAACCTTGAGCAATAGAGTCCATTACAAGATTGCCTGCCACAACCCCTGGCAATACAAAAAGACCGGTTATAACAAAAACAAGAAAAACAACCAGCCCTCCCGTTATGGATATTTCCCTAAAAAAGGACAACCCCTTGGGGATATTAATATCTTCTGTCGATTTACTTTTGTCTCCAACTTTGCTTGCCACAAACCCGGACACAAGAGCGAGTATACCCGTCGGGTGACCCAGGGTAAAAGATTCGTCGCCGATAACAGCAAAAACATATTTACGCAGCAACCAAGGCATGATGGACCAGTACAATGCAGATGTAACCGCACCAAACATAACGAGAGGCATACCTCTAAGCCCGCCCTCTACACCGGCAGCTACAAATATGAAGGGGAACCACCACAACATGTGGCCGGTCAAAAATATAACTTTGAAGGGGGTAAAACGTGCAATTAGGAGGTGTAGCCCAAGCCCAATAAACATAGCTAAACCAATATCACCGCCAAAATCTGCGGTAAATGTAGCGTCATTTAGCCCTTCCGGTGTTACGCCTGTCAAAACCTCTTGGAACGCTATATTTATAGGCAAAATAGATGTAACGAGCATCCCTACACCAATCTGTAATATAACCATACCAAAAGCAGTTAAAAGAGTTCCTTTTACAATATCAGCAAAGCCTTTTTTCTGTAAAATAAGACCAATAGCGGCAATAAGACCAAGCAATATTGGTGGGTTACGCAAAATGTTGTCTGTAATAAAATCCATAACTATTTTCTCCTTTCAGATAAAAATTGAGTTACAAGAGTATTTATCTCCGTTTTATCCATGTATTTCTTAACCGCATACACCGGAACGGAAACGGAACTCTGTATTTCATCCTTTAGTTCTGCACTCGTAAAAATTGCGTCGCAGTTCACGGACTTTGCGGTGGTAACGTCTGTGTTGTCCACTTCTACAGCTACCCCTTGATTTTTGAACACAGTTTCCAAGCTCATTTTTAGTATCATAGATGAACCAACACCAAAACCACAAACAGCTAATATCTTCATTGTTGCTTACTCCTTTCCTTTTATTAGGTCTAAAATTTTATCGCTATCTCCTGTAGCAACAATCGCCAAGTTTTTCTCCTCCTCCAATATATCCGATAGTTCTTTTAGTGCCTGAACATGGCTCTCTTTGTCTGTGGGAGCCAAAACCATAAACATAGTAACAGGAACCCCCCTCATATCTATCTTTTCTTCTGTTACTAACAGCGACATTGCCATGCGTTTAACACTTCCTGTGCCTTGTGCATGAGGTAGTGCAAAATTGTCTATAAGAACAATATATGGTCCAAACTTGTCTACCGCAGCAATCATTTCGACTATATAATCTTCCGTTATAGAATCATCATCTACCAAAGGCTGTGCTGCAACACGTATGCCAGTACGCCAACATGCCACTGTCGTTAATTTTTGTATTCGGTCTTTGGTTAACAGGCCGCTTAATATTTTCATCACCTCTTTCAATACAAATATAATACTTTTATCGGTAGTTACTCATTATAAAGTAAACCGCATTAACTTTTTATAAAACCCCTTCACTCTCAGATGGCTATAAGAGTTTAAAGAAATTTCCATAAAAATTCACAACAAAAAACAAATATAGTATAACATTATAGGCAAAAACTGTATATAGTCAATATTGACGGATTTTCAACGAAAAAACAGGTGGATTTGAACGAAATGCACAAAACAAAGATTAGATTGATTAGATTGTGTTATAAGTAGGTTGAACTTTGTCTGATAAAAACCCACAAAAAAATGGTCAAGGGGCTAGCCCCTTGCGGGGTGTGAGGCAAGCGCCCCACGGTTTTATGACACGGTTTAATCGACTATACTGCCGAAAAATTCCACATTACACCAAACTTGTCAAACACAACGCCGGCACAGGGGCTGTAAAATGTTCCGGCTAAAGGAATCCCCACACGACCCTCCTCGGAAAGAATAGCAAAGGCGTGTTTTGTTTCATCTACCCCCATTTCAACAGAAACAGATATACGCTCGGTTTCCTGCTCATTTAGTTTAAAGCCTGGTGCGTAACCGCAATCGCTCATGCGTATAAAATCATTACCGAATTTTAGTGTAGCTTGCATAACTCTAGTTTTATATTTTTCAGGTAGAGTGTATCCGGGTATTGCCGGCATTTGATCAAAAAGCATAAGCTCCAATGTGTCTGTTTTAAAGGCACGTTTGTATAATTCAATTGCTTCGCTACATTGACCGTCAAAAGTTAGATATATTCGGGGTTTCATCGCTTTCCTCCATTTTAAGCACATTCTTTAGTGCATTTTTTGTATATCCATTATAACATATGGTTGGCATCGAATCAAAAGTTAAATTTGAACCTCAAAAAACCCCATTGACTAAAAGGCAATAATAAAGTAAAATGTCATTGTTATAACTATGGCACTTTTGCCTGTGGTTGCCCATTTTTAAAACAATAAAAGTGCTAAATTAAGGAAAGCAAATTCTTAAACGGAGGTTTATATGGACAAAGAAAGGCTCTACTCTGAAATTATTGATATTATTGATAGTGGTGTATATTTTGTGGACACAGAGAAGCGTATTATTTTTTGGAACAAGGCAGCGGAAAAAATTTCGGGTTATAGCAAAGATGAAGTTCTTGGTGTTGCATGTGAAAACACAAATTTGAACCATATCGATGAAAACGGAACGCAGCTTTGCAAAGTCGGTTGCCCTTTGTATGCCACAATAATCGATGGCTGTAAGAGAACAGCAAACGTTTTTTTGCGAAACAAAGACGGAGCTAGGGTGCCTATAAAAGTCAATATATTCCCTATCGAAAGAGATGGACAAATTATTGGTGCGGTAGAGATTTTTTCTCAAAGTTCTCCACTAATTTACGATAATGCCTTAATTGAAGGTTTGAAAAACAATGCCTCTACAGATGCGCTAACGGGACTCCCCAATAGGAAGAGTTTGGAATCCTTTATTGAATTTAAATTAGGTGAAACTAAACGTTTCGACAGAATTTTTGGTATTATATTTTTAGACATAGATAATTTTGGGAGTTTTAATAAGGAGTTTGGACACGAATTGGGAGATTTGGTTCTTAAAAATGTAGCTGAATCTGTTGTTAAAACAGTAAGGAATACTGATATGTTTGGTCGCTGGGGCGGCGAGGAGTTTATTGGTGTTTTTGAGGTAAAGCAAGATTTTGAAACTAGTATTGTTGCCGAAAAATTGCGAATGCTTATAGAAAATTCTATTATTGATTCTAACAATGGGGTTAAGTTATCGGTTACGGCATCTTTGGGTTGCACCATTATTAGAGCTACAGATACCATCTTTACCGCTATTAGCCGAGCCGATGAGATGATGAGAGCAAGCAAAAAGAAAGGAAAAAACAGGATATCTTATACCGGTTAGTGCCTTGCCAAGTCCCCAAAATTCATAAAATAAAGGGGTGCAGGGGACGAGTCCCCTGCTGAGGGTTTGGGGGCAAAGCCCCCCAAGGGGGTGTGGGGCTGGTCGCCCATGCGTCTCAGGGCAAGTACCCCACAGTTTTATCCCAATTATTTATCTCTAAGTTTAAAGAAAGAAACTTTTTCTCTAAGAGTTTCAGATTGAGAGTTTAGCTCTTGAGAAACTGCCGCTGACTCTTCTGATGTTGCTGCGGCGCCGATAGCAACGTCGTTTATTTCCAAAATAGCAGCATTAATATCTACAATAGATTCCAACTGTTCAGCAGAGATTTCAGATATATCCTTTATTAAATCAGTAATATTGGATATATTGTTTGATATGATTCCAAAGGAATTTACAACGTTGTCTGTAGTCTGTATAATCTCCGTTACTGTCCTTTCGTTTTCTTCTATTATGCCCGATGTTTCTGAAGCTGATTGTTGGCTACGACCTGCCAAACTGCGTACTTCGTCTGCCACAACAGAAAACCCTCTCCCATGCTCTCCTGCACGAGCAGCCTCTACAGAAGCGTTTAAGGCAAGCAGGTTAGTTTGGAAAGAAATATTTGTTATAATATCAATAATCCTCGCAATATCTTCGCTGGATTCTCTGATCTTACTCATCGTATCTGTCATAGAGCTTATAGCTTTATTTCCGTCAATTACATGCTTCTCTGTTTGTGTAGCATTTTCTTCTGCTGATATGGCATTACTGCTAGCTTTCACAGCTTTTTCATGGATAAGGTTAATAGAGTTTTTGAGGCCCTCTAGGGTACCGGTTTGTTTTGTGGCACCCATCGCAAAGCTCATGGCGTTTTCTGACACTTGCTCTGCCCCAAGAGCTACGTGATTAACTGCTCCCTGAACGTCTGACAGGGTAGAATTTAAGTTGTCCAAGATCACATTTATTGCCACTTCTATTGGTGCATAAGAGCCAACATATTTTTGACGAAGTTTTACGGTCAAATCTCCGTTAGACATAGCATGGAGAACCTCTGCTATTTCATCAACATAAGATTCGGCAATATCGTTAACCAAATTACAGGCTCTTTGAAGGTCTCCAAACACGCCAAGGTACTCGCCCTCTAAACGGGCAAAATCTCCTTGTGCCATTATTTCAACATTGTTTTCAATTTCTGACAAAGGAACCGAGATAGATTCCATAAGTTCATTTAGCTCTTCTACTAAACTTTGCCAGTCTCCATTAAATTTGCTTGCATCTGCTCTAACTGTCAAATCTCCTTCAGAAGCCTGATTAACCAAACCGCGAATGGCAGCAGCAACGTCTCCAATATTTTGTTTTACTGTGTTCAAAACATCGTTAATATAGGCTTCTTCTCCCACAAAGGTAGTATCACAGTTAGCGTTAAAGTCCCCATCTGCCACTTTTCTAAAAAAGTCTATAATATCACTTCTGCTTTTTATAAGAGAGTCAGACAAAATGTTTACATTGGCGACGATCCCCATGTATATTCCGGTATAACTCCCAATATCGATTGAATATCGATAATTGCCTTTAAGGGTTTCGGTATAAAATTTGTTTACGTCGTAACACACCTTTATGAGATTATCAACAACTTGCTCAAATTCGCCGTCTATTACGCCAAACCCAAACGATTTGTCAGTGCTTATGTCCTGTTCTTCTTCGGTAAGTGTAAGATCTCCTCTAGATAATGCAACAGATTTCCTTCGGGAATAGGTTCTGAAATAATTTATTTTTGCTTCGACCGTCCCTTTTACACTATAAGAGACAAAAAACGCAACAAATATGCCAAGAGCAAGCAAAACGATGGCAAAGCTGATAAATATGGCATACATCGCTTGAGAAACCGGTCCCATCGCAACATAAGTTGGCAGTGCAACAACAAGATACCAGTCTGTATGCGGTAACTCAAGTGTCATTAGATAAGATGGAATACCATCTGCTGTAGTAAAGTTTGTAATGGTGTCGGGGAGTTGCATAATCTCATACAAAGGATCATAAACAGCAAAGTCAGTTACATGCGAAAGACCATCCGGACCCGGTGCAATATCAAGGCTGGGATGATGCACAACATAACCATAGGAAGTCATTAAAAATACATACCCATCTGCTACGTCAGCATATATATCTACCATGCTTACAATTTCGTCAAGCAAAATGTCCACACCCAAAACAGCACCGCCAAGGTTAGGCAAAAGCCTGGAGGCAGTTATAACCAAACCATATGGATAGCCAGCAGAAACGTATGGTTCAGAGAACACAACAGCACCATCAGCAACAACAGCGGGAACATACCAAGGTCTTTCTTCTACATAAAAACCCGGCGGTCCTTGCCATCCATAACCTAGCGTTCCAGACATTACCCAGTTTCCCGTACTGCCACCAACAAAAACCAATGCCATGTCATCATAATATTCTTGGAAATGAGCGGTCAAATCCATTATGTAATCCATGCCAAGATGTTCAATTACAGTACCAATGTTGTCAACTATCTGCTGTCTAGCTAAAAACCAAGCATCTAACTCGCTTGCATAAACTGCCATTTGTATTTGGTTTTTTTCCATAATGTTATCGTAAATTATCCCCTGCACAAAAGCATTTACAACAAAAACAGCAACAATTAACCCGGCAGTAAAAGTTAACAAAATGCTGAGAGCCAATTTTGTTGATAGCTTTGTATTACGGTTTTTCCCAAACATAAAATACCTCCTTACATTTCCGCAAGTCCTCATATTACATCATAAAGCAATAACAATTGAAACAATAATAACACAGCTAACAAGCATTTGTCAAATTATTATTCGGAAATTTGGAAATAGAGATATAAAGTTTTCCCCGCATCTATTCAAATCGTAAGCTCTCCACCGGGTCCAGTTTAGATGCTTTGCGAGCGGGATAAACGCCAAACAGCAAACCAATAGACGCAGATATTGCAACTATTACAGCAATAGTTACTATGTCTACCGTTGGCACTAAACTTAAATCCAAAATCAAATATGTGAGATAACCAACACCTATCCCCCCTGCGTAACCAATAACAATCCCAAAAGCTCCTCCTATTGCAGTTAAAATAGATGCCTCTAGCAAAAACTGAAATACTATGTTAAAGTTTGTAGCACCGAGAGATTTGCGAATACCTATCTCTCTTGTGCGTTCTGTAACGCTAACAAGCATAATGTTCATAACGCCAATACCGCCAACCATTAGGCTAATACTTGCCACTATAGTTAAAAACACGGTAAATATCGTTATTATTGTATCCACCTCATTTAAAACGCTTGCCATGCTAAATGCGTTAAAAATATCGTCGGCATTTTTTCTTATTTCCATAATACGGATAAGATTATCACCTATCCCATGGATAGCGGGGCGGTACTCGTACCCTACCTGTACCCTAATCTGTCCTACAACCTCGCCTATCCCCTGCAACCGTTGCACCGTTGTTATTGGCACCTCTGTTTCAAACGGCATTTGGAACATTTCCATTAGGGCAAAGGCATCGCTACCTTCAAATATGCCTATTACGGTAAATGCTTGCGTTCCTGCGTTTGGTGTGCGAATGTTTAGGGTTTGCCCTACGCTGTTTGATCTACCAAACGCCGCCATGCTAAAATGCTCGTCTATAATAATAACGTTTGATCCAGTGGCTACATCCGGTGCCATTATTGGGCGACCGTATATTATTGTGGGACCGCTAAAAAACTGCCTGTATTGGTCAACGCCCATTAGCTGTACTGCACGCGGGTCGTTGCTTGTTAGTATATCTACAGCATTGTTGAAAGTTGTGCTGGCAAGTGTAGTAACGGCAGTCAAGTTTTGGTGGTTACGCAAAAACTCTGCATCGTCCATTACCATTCGCTCGTGCCATTCTATCGGGCGTGCCGCACCGGTGTGGAACAGTTGTATTTCATCTAGCCCCATGTCCTCGAACTGGGCGTTAATGGTGTTTCTGAACCCGTCGCCCACGCTCGTTATAAGCATAACAGAAGCAATCCCCACAACTATCCCAAACATAGTGAACGCCGCCCGCATTTTATTTGCAAGAATGCTCGCCACAGCAGACGATATAGTTTCTAGTATTGGCATAACGCCCTCCTTTTGCTAATGTTTTAAATCCATTAAAAACCTTGGGGGCGTTGCCCCCAAACCCCCACAAGGGGCAAGCCCCTTGACCCCATCATTTAGGTTAATAGTTAGCCCGATTTCGACCAAGGAAATGTTGTTCTTTTCCATGGTTAATTACACTTCTTGCCCCACAGGACCGCTATATGGAATTTCTTCAAAATCGTAGAGATTTTCTTTTATAACTGTTTCAAAATCAACACCATAAAACTCCTCTACTCTTTGTCGTAAGGTCTTGTGTTTATACGGCTTTTTAAAAGCAAGCAGTTCCTGATGTGTTTCAAGAGTAGTATTTTCTCTTTTATTTAGTTTCGTTGTAGCAGAATACATTGCAGAATACATTATTAAAACCCTCTCTTATGCCTTTTTCATCGCTTCTATATTTTCCCTTACCAGTGCCACATCTTCTTTTTTCATTGCTGTTTCGGCTTTCATTATCTGTCTTTGCAGTATTTTCAGTCTTTCCTCTTCTGTTTTTGCAGCTTCTATCTCTAGCAGATCAAACAGCTTTTCTTTTTGCAATACAACCAACTCAATTTCAGATGCCATATAATACCCCCCTTTTTTACTCATATCGCAGCGAATCTACAGGGTCCAAATTGGCTGCTTTTGCCGCCGGGTACACCCCAAACACAATCCCAACCATCATAGACACAGCAATGGCAATAGCAATAACCCCGGGGTTTACGGTAGATATTATCTCCATTTCAGGTACAGCCATGTTAATTACTGCGGTTAAGGCAAAAGACGATGCCAAGCCAAAAGCAATGCCGATAATACCGCCCATTAGCGTTAATATAACAGCCTCCAGCACAAACTGCAAACGTATTATAAGCCCGGTAGCACCGAGGGATTTGCGTATACCAATCTCTCTTGTGCGTTCTGTTACAGTTACCATCATTATATTCATTACCCCTACTCCGCCCACAAAAAGAGATATGCCGGCAACAAAGGCGATAAATGCAGTAACTCCAAGCATTACGGCATCTAGCATGTCCAGAGCTTCTGTCATGCCCATAGCACCAAAGGCATCTTCTCTATCGTGAATATGGTTAAGCAGGCGCACTATTTGATCAGATGTAGCCGTTGTTAAAGCCGGGTCATCTAAAGTTATCTGAAACGCATCTACAATCCCCGGAGTGTTTCGTATTAAACCGGCTGTTGTTACGGGCATGGCAAACATGTCTGTGTTAATGACACCACCGGCGGCCATAACGTCCCTTTCCACATCTACTATGCCAATAACTGTTAGTGTAAACCTGCCGTGATCTCCTGTTACGTCAAATGTCCTGCCAACACTGTTTACAAAGCCAAAAATATCTACGCTAACCCATGGGGCAAGCACTGCCACAAAAGAATTAGCAATCATATCCTGCTCTTGTATAAACCGACCATGTAGCATTGTAAACGATTCAAAAGATGACCAGTTTGGGTCTGTTCCTATCGCCATACCCAAACGAGTTTCGCCGTTCCGTAGGGTTATCCTATGGTTAGATAACTCTACAATTGCACTGGTGTCAACCACATTGTGTACAGAGTTTATTGCAGCAACGTCGTCTATGTGCAGCAATTGTTCTATTCCAAACCCGCCATCTTCTGTTATATGTATTCCTCTTGGGAACACTTGTATACTGTTCATATTAAAATCGGCAAAAGCCTCGTGCATAGCGTTGTACACACCGTCCCCCAGGCTTGTTATAGTTATTACAGAGCTAATTCCTATTATTATGCCAAGCATAGTAAGCAGGGAGCGCATTTTGTA
This sequence comes from Defluviitaleaceae bacterium, assembly GCA_009778165.1. Lineage (GTDB taxonomy): Bacteria > Bacillota > Clostridia > Lachnospirales > UBA5962 > WRKF01. The sequence continues at coordinate 26,299 of WRKF01000181.1, read as the reverse complement.
AGAAAATATACTTTTTATTGCCGAGCTAAAACTTTCTAATAATTGCATTTGTTACTCCTTGTTTTAGGTAGCGTCATAAAACCGTGGGGCTCTGCCCCACACCCCGCAAGGGGCTAACCCCTTGACCCCATTTTTTAGTGTTAAAATCCCAGTTTGATATTTTTTCTCCTATTCATACCGCAACGAATCTACGGGGTCTAAATTGGCAGCTTTTGCCGCAGGGTACACCCCAAAAACTAACCCGACCAAAACACTTACCACCACGGCAATTATTATGGCAGTTATATCCACGTAGGCGTAAATAGACATTCCGGAAAAGTGCGTGGCGGCGGTGGTTAAAGCAGCTGCCCCCAACAGCCCAAACACAATGCCAATAACGCCCCCGATAAATGTAATAAAAATTGCCTCGAACACAAACTGCAAGCGTATCAGCATGCCGGTAGCCCCGAGGGATTTGCGTATACCAATCTCCCTTGTGCGTTCTGTCACCGTTACCATCATTATATTCATTACCCCTACCCCACCAACAAAGAGGGATATACCCGCCACAAAGGCAATAAAACCCGTTACTCCGTTAAAAATAACGTCTATACCGTCCATTATTTCTGTGGCACTCATAACCAAAAAAGCGTCGTCTGTGCCGTGGCGGATGTTGAGCAAGCGGGCCACTTGGTCTGCTGTAGCTAAGCTAAGGAAGGGGTTTTCTACTGATAAGGAAAAGTTGTCTATACGACCGGGAACGTTACGCAATGCACCGGCAGTAGTAAGAGGCACAATAAACATGCTCAGGTTAAGAGGGGTTTGCGGAGCCATCTCTACCGGAGAAATGTCTAATATGCCCACAACGGTTAGCCTGTAACGGCCACGCGGGCCCGTTACCTGCAATGTATGACCAACGCTGTCCACAAACCCAAACACATCCAAACTCACCTCCGGGGAGATGACTGCAACAAACGCCTCTGCATCTACATCTTGTTGAGTTATAAAACGGCCGTACAGCATGTTTACATTTTCCAGTGTGCCGTAGTTGTGGTCTAGCCCCCACCCGCTGCCCCGACGAAACTCTCCAGGGGTGCGCAACGCCAGCTGCTGTCCGCCCAGTTCTAACATGCCTGTAACGTTTATCACATTTGGCAATGCTTTTGCGGCGTGCATATCGTCCAATTCCAAAATGGGCGGTCCAAACATGTTGCGGGGCATAGCTTGTATAGATGTGGTGTTAAAAGCCTCCAACTCAGAATAGATAGCCTGGTACACCCCATCTCCGATACTTGTTATCATTATTACAGAGCTAATGCCTATTATTATTCCAAGCATAGTAAGAACCGAACGCATTTTGTACGAATATATGCTTTTTATTGCAGATGTTATGCTTTCAAACAATGCCATGGTCATACCCCCTTTAAAATCGTTAAACGATTTTTAAGCTAAACAACTATAACTAATATCTATAAAAAATGCCTGTAATTATCTGTATCAGTTGCTATAAGTGTTACAATATCGTCTTTTTCATACTTTATCTCATTTGTATCGCTAGGTCTAGGGACAATTTCGCCATTCTCTTCCATTTCAAAAAGCCTGCCACACAGCCAATCTTGTGCCATGTCTATACCATCATACAAATCTTCGCCAACAGTACCTGCGCCCTGTATATCAGGGAAAAAGATATGATAACCTGCAACGTCTGTTTGTTTGCGAAAAACTGCCGGAAAAACATATCTCATATTAACCTCCCAACTGATTATTATTAGAGGAAATTAGGTTATTTCAATCCTAAATCCTCCAACATTGAGCTTGTTATACCTGCACCTAATTCCTTCTTTGCATGTCTTGGAATTCTTGTTTTTTTGCCATTTGAAGGGTTAATGTATACATCGTGCTTTTTATCATGCTTATAAAATTCACATCCGTGTTTTTTGATTTTTCTTACAAATTCTGATGTGGTCATATAAATGAACTAGCAAAACCTATTTCTGCTATAGTTATTTAAACTGAAATAAGTTACCCCTTCCTTATTCTATTTCTTCTGGTGGTCTTGCTACTGCTATTTTTCGATTTTCTACATTTTTGTTGGAGATTATCATTCCGTCTTTAAACGTTATTATACGACTTGTATGCTCTGCTACCTCCGGTTCGTGGGTAACAATTATGATTGTGGAGCCTTCCCTGTTCAGCTGTTGAAATATGGCTATTACGTCCTCTGTGGAGCGGCTGTCTAGGTTGCCTGTTGGCTCGTCTGCCAACAGGATTGCGGGGTTGTTCACAAGAGCCCGTGCTATAGCAACACGTTGGCGTTGCCCACCGCTCAGCTCGTTTGGGCGATGATGCCCCCTATCGCTAAGCCCAACACGGCTAAGGGCGATTTTGGCTGCCTCTCGCCGCTTGCTACGGCTAACCCCACCGTATACCATAGGCAACTCCACATTTTGCTGAGCCGTTAGCCTAGGCAGCAGATTAAAAGACTGAAAAACAAACCCCAGTTTTTTGTTGCGTATGCCTGCCAAGCGGTTTTGGGAAAGCCCTGCTACATTTTCCCCGTCCAGTATGTACTCTCCATAAGATACGGTGTCTAAACAGCCCAATATATTCATTAATGTAGATTTTCCCGAACCACTTTTGCCCATTATGGTCAAAAATTCATTTTCTTCCACAGAAAAATTAACGTCTGTTAGGGCCTCTAATTCTAAATGTCCGTTTTTGTATATTTTGCGAAGGTTTTTTACCTCAATAACAGATTTCATTATGCTAACCCCCTATAGGAGTTATTAACATGCCGCTTTCCATTGTGGGCAGGGGCTGCAATACTATTAACTCGCCTTCTTCCAAGCCTGTTACTTCTATGTACATTTCGGCGTATGTGATAACATCTACAAAACGTTGCTCTATTGTGTTATCACCGGCCACAACAAACACAAAGCTGCTACCGGCAGGGTCTATCAAAGTAGAAAGAAGGGGGATTGCTATTACATTTTCACGCACATCTGTTGTTACGGTAATATCTAGCGTAACCCCGGGGATGAGTAGGTCTGTGTCTTGGCTGTCTACGGTTATTTCTATCGGGATAACCCGCTCCATAATGCCTGCAATAGCCTGTGTTGTGGCAATGGTGGAAATGCTGTATATTCGCCCTTGCAACACTTGGTTGCCCAGTATAGATCCTTCTATTGTTACGTTTTGACCGATGCTAAGCTGACCGGCGTGTAGTTGATTAATAAAAGCTCTCACAACATAGTCGTCTACATCGGATATTTGCACAAGAGGTGAACCCTGTGCAGCCATCCCACCTGCCACAACGTTTATTGCCGTAACTGTACCTGCCACAGGGCTGAACAGCACTTCTTCTACATCGTCCAAATTGTCTATGTTGCGGTTTATGTCTTGTATTGCCAGTTGTGTGCGCTGTATCGCTATTTCTTGTTGAGCTATGGCGTTTTGGTTTTGGGGGCTTGTTACACGGTTTTGCAAATCCTCTAGCTGTATCTCTGCCAAACGCAAGTTGTCATATGCAGCCGTTATGTTTTGGGTTGCCTGAATACGTTGGTTGCCCAGTGTTATCAAGTTTTCTTGAGCACTACGCAGTTCCACTTCCAAATTTTCTACTGCCCTTGTGGCGTTGTCTAGTTGCACTTGGGTTGCCGCACCTATATTAAACAATGTTTGAGTATTTAAAAATGTATTGGCGGCATCGAGCAAATTGGTTTGTATTAGCCCGATACTTATTTCTTGCAAGGTAACGGATGTTTCTATTTGTTCCTGTGCAAAATAAGCGTCTAGTATACCTTGCCGGGCCCTGGATATATTAAAGTTTGCGTTTTCTATTTCTATGTTGGTGGGCCCTAGGCGCATACTTTCCACTTGAACCCGTTGGCTTTGCAACATGAGCTGTGTGTCGTGCAATTGATGCAACAATGCATCTCGCTGGCGAGTACGTTCCAGCATTTGCGTGTTAAAAGTAATAAGGGGTTGTCCTTCTTCTACCACATCGTTTTCAGAAACAAGTATTTCAGACACTTCCAATGTGTTGTTTATAAATGCAACGTTGCCCGTGCCTAACATAAGCACCTCGCCTTGGGCTGTTACGTTGCTTTCCAATGTGCTACGGCTAACAGGGGCAACGGCTACGTTTGGCCCCGTCGGTTCCCCCTGCCCAATATTTGGGCTTGCCAACACAAATATACCAACACCTACAACCAACACAGCAGCTACAATAATTATGAGCTTTTTTTTGTTTTTCATTTTGGCTATCTCCTCCACTATTCAGCCGAAATCACATAATAGTAATGTGACTGACCACCGTTGTACGCTTCCACTTCAATACTCGGATAATTAGTTTCTATGTGTTCCTTTAGCAGGTTTGCCCCTTTTTCGTCGGCTTCTTCACCGTAGTATATGTTGATGAACTCGGGTTTTTTTGTTTCTGCCATTGTAGTTATTAGGGCTGTTGCCGCTTCTTGCACATTTGTTTTGGTATCTACAATCTCATTGTTTAGCATACATATTATGTCGCCCTTTTTTATCGTAATGTCTTTATATGCACTGTCTTTTACCGCATATGTTACTTGCCCTGTAAATGTGTTTTTTACACCTTCCTCCATTGATGCCAAATTATCAAAAATATCTGCATCTATGTTGTAGTTGTACATGGCAGCTATACCTTCCGGCAGGGTTTTTGTGTTTAGCACATGAACGCTTTTTTTCGTCATTTTTTGTGCCTGTTGGGCTGCAAGTATTATATTGCTGTTGTTTGGCAAAATCAGAATATCGGCAGCCTGCATTTTGTCTATTGCTTGCAAAAAGCAGTCTGTAGAGGGGTTCATCGTTTGCCCGCCTTCTATAACCGTATCTGCATTCAATTTCAAAAATATGTCTTTAAACCCGGCACCGGAAGCAACAGCTAAAATAGCGATTTTCTTTGCAACTACATCCGTATCACTTGCAATTGTGGGTTTCGTTTGTATATCTGTAGCAAAACTAACAATTTCTTCGTGCTGAAGACGCATATTGTCTATTTTTATGTTGGATAAATCACCGTATTTTAGGCTGTTTTCTAAAACAGCACCGGGATTATTTGTGTGAATATGAATCTTTACTATGTTTTCATCTCCGACCAAAACAACACTATCACCCATACTATCTAGGTATTTTAGCATTTCGTCTTCTATTTCTTCAAAGTTTTTTTTGCTTTTTGTGGCAAGATCTATAAACATTTCAGTGCAATACGCGAATTTTATATCTGCGCCTGTAGCCGCCAAAACCCCTGTAGGCTGCGGGTCTTTTGCCGCAGTTAAGCTATTTAATGCCACATCATGGGAATAGTTTGCATTCAAAGCTCCCTCCAACACATACAACAAGCCTCTTCCGCCGGCATCTATTACCTTTGCTTCTCGCAACTCCGGTAGCATGAACTGGGTTTTTACAAGAACTTTGTGCCCATGAACTATCATTTCTTTAAGCATTATTTCTATATTTTCTTCACGCTTAGAAATTTCTGTAGCGGATTCGGCAAGGGCTTTTGCTATCGTCAGGATTGTTCCTTCTTTTGGCTTCATTACAGCTTTATACGCCGCTTCCATCGCTTTTACAAAACCTACCGAAAAACCTTTTGCATCTATCTCTTCTTTTCCCTCTACACCTTTTGCAAACCCGCGAAAGAGTTGGGATAATATAACTCCACTATTGCCGCGAGCCCCCCGCAAAGATCCGGAAGAAGCGGCTTTTGCAACTGTAGATATATTTGTTGTAGACAGTTTTTCAACTTCTTTGCCTGCACTGTAGGCAGTCATTGTCATATTTGTTCCTGTATCTCCATCCGGTACAGGAAAAACATTTAAAGAGTTTATTTCTCCTTTATTTTTGTCCAGTTCATTTATACCAAAAATAATAGCCTTTCTTAAAATATTACCGTTTATTGTTTTCATTTTGTTTGCTATCCCCTGTAACTTTTAACTCAAGACGTTTGTGCAAAAATATATTTGATATAGGGTATACTATAACAATGTTGAGCAAATCAACATTTTTCTACAACCTAATACCTACCACATAAATTACAACTTGGTCCACATCTAAGCCAACAAACTCCTTTACTTTGTAGCTTACATTTTTAATTAGTGTTTCTGCTATGGCAACGATATTTGTACCATATTCTACTATTATATGAATATCTATTACGGTAGTGTTACTAACCATAGACACGTGAATCCCTTTTGTAAAACTCTCTCTTTTTAAAAGGTGTACCAGCCCATCTTTTACACTTTTTGCTCCCATACCAACAACACCGTAACAGTCCATGGCAGCAAGACCGGCGACACGTGCTACTACCTCGCGGTCTATTTTAATTGTGCCATATTCATTAACTATCTGGGACATATTAAGCCTCCTATTTCCTCTTAGAGCCTGTTTGAAATCTGCTAAGAGTTGCATTGCAACCTTACTACAATAGTATAGCATTTTTTTTGAAAAAGTTCAAGTTTTTTTCGAGATATATTCATTTTAGCTTGAAAATGTTTCACTTTTAAGTTAAATGGCTACAGTTTACATCAACTTTGAAGTGTGCTAAAATAGCATTATGAATAGTAAAAAGAAATTTACGATAGAAAAAGATTTTAACCGAATTAACCGAAACAAACGAATGTTTCCTCTTAGACCTAGTGCATTATTTTACCTACATGTTGGTATAGGGTTGTTTTTTATGTTCTTTTTTGGACGCATTTTTGCACCCATAGAGCCTTTGACACAGGTGGGTATGTTGGTTATGGGAGTGTTTGTTGGTGTTATATGGCTTTGGTGTTTTGTTGGGCTTTTGTGGCCCAGCTTAATTGCGTTGGTTGCTTTTGGGTTAACCGGGTTTGCAAGTTTTGGGCAAATAATGACAATGTCCTTTGGGGGCGGAGTGGCAGTGCTTCTGCTTTTCACAATGATCCTTTTTGGCTCTCCGGAACATGTGGGCGCTACGCCATACATCACTCGATGGTTTTTAACTAGAAAAATTTCTAACAATAGACCGATAGTGTTCAGCTTTGTTTTTATTTTTGCCACTTATGTTTTGGCGATTGCGGTAAATGTAACCCCCGCATTAATACTGATGTGGAAAGTGCTTTATGGTGTTTTAAAAGAATTGGGTTATAAAAAAGGCGAAAAATTCACATCTCTTATGGTTGTGGGTACGTTTTTGGGGGCTATATCCGGTCAGGCTTCTTTGCCCTTTACCGGCTCAACCCTTGCAATTCTTAGCGTTTTTCAGGGGGCTTCGGGGATGATTGTGCCTATACCGCAATATATGCTTTTGGGTTTCATAAATTCCGTTGTTGTTTTCGTCATTTATTGTCTGTTTATGAAGGTTGTGCTAAACCCTGCCGATTTGAGCAAAATAGCAAATGTTAGTGTAGATATGTTTAACAAAGAACCCCTCCCGCCAATGAATAAACTGCAAAAAGCCAATTTTTATGGCATGTTGAGCTTTGTTTTTCTTGTGCTGACACCCAGCTTTTTGCCTTACAACTTTGTTTTGGTAGAGGCGCTTAATACCCTCGGTGCTACCGGTATAGCAATAATGATTACGGGGGTTTTGTGTGTTCTAAAGATAGAAGGTAAGCCGATTTTGGATTTTAGGGCTGTTGCTGCAAAGTCGGTGAACTGGGATGTTTATGTTATGGTGGCTACTGCTTTGGCTATATCCGGAGCTTTAACAGACGATGCCACGGGTTTTGTGGCTTTAATGCTAAGTACCCTTGAGCCAATATTGGGCGGGCATACCCCTGCGGCTTTTTTTGTGATTATGCTGTTGTTTGGAATCTTTGCCACATCTTTTGCTAGTGCAATGGTGTTGGGTATTGCGATTATGCCGGTACATGTCGCCTTTGGGATAGACGCAGGGGTAAACTTGCCCGCCGCAACAGCTACGCTCATACTATTAATGCATTATTCTATTATTTTGCCATCTGCATCACTATCTGCTGCCATGCTATGGAGCAATAGAGAATGGATAGCCGGTAAACAAATTTTAAAATACGGAGGATTCATTGTGATTGTCTCAACAATTATTGCTATCGCTGTTATTATGCCGATTTCTTTGATTTTGTTTTAGGGCGTGTTCTTAATTTGCTTTCCTTGATTCAGCGCTTTTATTGCTTTTAAAATGACTATATCTGCTGCCTATTGCTACAGCCAATATAATTATTGCTCCGCGTATTATCATTTGTTGTGAAACGGTAAACCCAGCCAGTATTAGCCCATTGTTTATAATCCCCATCAAAAACGAGCCGGTTATAGCACCAATAATAGCCCCAGTGCCTCCTGCCATGCTCGTTCCGCCTATAATAACTGCCGCTATTACAGACAGTTCATCCCCCTCGCCAAAGGTAAAACGCCCCGCCTGCATACGCCCTGCATACAATATCCCTGCAAAAGCGGCAAATGCCCCGCTTAGCACCATAACAGCTATTTTTATCCTGTCGGTATTAACACCGGAAAACCTGGCGGCGGTTTCGTTGCCGCCCGTGGCTAGCACATGCTTTCCAAACGGGATTTTGTTTAACATAAAATACCCCACCGCCCCAAACACGACTGTCCAGTACAGCAAAACAGGGATTCCCGCTATGTTTCCCGTTCCAAAAATAAAGTTAAAGTTTGGATTTAATATCGGAACAGCGGCTGTGTTTGTTATCCACATAGCAAAACCCCGCACTATACCCATCATGCCCAGGGTTGTCAAAAACGCCGGTATTTTTGCTTTTGTAATAAGCAGGCCATTTGCAAGTCCCACAACCACACCTACCGCAATGCCCCCGGCAAGAGCGAGAGCTATACTGTTTGTTTCTCGGAGAATAACGGATACCATCATAGCTGACATGGCAGCAGTAGAGCCGATGGAGAGATCTATTAATCCCGCACTTATAACAAATGTCATAGCTACAGCCATAATAGAGATCATAGCTGTTTGGCGCGTTATATTCAAGATATTGTTTACAGATACAAATGTGCTGCCTAAAGTAAGGGCGAAAAATGCAAAAATTATAACCAGTGCAATATAAACAATGATGTTATGTGAAAATAGCCTTTTTTTGAAATCGGTAAAACTGTTAACCTTGAATTGCATTTTGCAACACCTCCTCTGTAATGTCTGCAATGTTTTCCCTTGTATATTCCCCTGTTATTTTTCCGTCGCATAATATTATGATTCTGTCGCATACTGCCATCATTTCTACCAACTCGGAAGAAACCATTATTACAGAATTGCCGGTATCGGCAAAATTGCGTATAATATCGGTTATTTCCCCTTTTGCCCCAATATCTATCCCTGCTGTGGGTTCGTCTAGCAGCAAAATTTTTGGTTCAGATGAAAGCCACTTGCCTAAAACAACTTTTTGTTGGTTGCCACCGCTAAGCAAAGAGATTGTTTTATGGATACTGTCGGTTTTTACATTTAGCTCGCTAACCTTTTCGTTTACGATTGCGTCTGCCCTTTTTTCGTCTATCATTACCCAGGATTTTATGCGATTAAGCACCGGCAAAATGGCATTGTGTTTGACCGTATGCGTAAGCACCAACCCTTGGGTTCGTCTGTCCTCCGGAACGAGAGCAATCCCTGCATTTACTGCGTCAGACACATTTTTTATTTTTACCTCTTCGCCATCTACAGCAATTTTCCCCGCCGTATATTGTCTTATACCAAAAAGAGTTTCCAAAATCTCTGTACGACCACTGCCCATTAACCCGGCTATGCCTACAACCTCCCCCTTTTTCACATTAAAGGAAATTGGTGTGTCGAGTCCGTTTATTTTTAGTTCTTGCACAACTAACATATCTTCTGTTGTTGGCGGGTTTTTTCGAGGAGTCCAGGCAAATCTTTTTTCGGCACTGCCTCCCAACATATGACTTACCATATCTGCCACCGTTAGGTTTTTGGCACTTTCGTCAGCTACTACCTTGCCATCTTTCAAAATTGTTACTTGGTCCGATATTTCCAAGATTTCATTCATTCTGTGAGAAATATATACCATGCTCACACCTTGCGTCTTTAAATTTCTGATGGTTTCAAATAAAACTTTTACCTCGCTGTCGGAAAGAGAAGCGGTGGGTTCATCCAGCACCAAGATTTTTGCCTTGGCAGATAATGCCTTAGCTATTTCTGTCATTTGCTGATACCCTACATCTAGCCCCGCAGTAATGACGTTTGGCGAAAATCTCATACCCAACGATTCCAACAATTCATTTGTTTGGGCTATCATTTTATTTTTATCAAGTGTGAAGCCTTTTCTGATTTCGTTGTTTAGGAAAATGTTTTCGTATACTGCGAGCGTTGGTACAAGGCTTAGCTCTTGAAATATCATGCGAAGCCCATAGCGGTTTGCATCTGCATAAGATGAAAAGTTTACCGATTTGCCGTTTAAAAGAATACGACCGCTATCCCTTGCGTATACTCCCGTCAGTATTTTCATTAGAGTAGATTTGCCCGCACCGTTGCCTCCCACCAAAGCCACAACCTGCCCTTCCCCTAAGCTAAAATCAATTTTTTGCAACACCGGTATACCGTTAAAAGATTTGTCTATACCCTTCATCTCCAATATAGGTTTCATGCTAAACCCCCGTAAAAATCCAAGCCCCGTTTTGCTTATCAGACTTTACGACCGCATCACACACAAGAGCAATTTTGTATCCCTCGTTAAAATTTGGGGTGGCTTCCTCATCTTGTGCGATGGCTTTTATTAGGTCGTAACATTCGGCTATTTTTGTTTCACTGTATCCAATGCCAAGTGCCGCTATTGGCCATAGCTCACCGTAGGCGTGGTTAGGACCGGTGTATATTGTTTTGAACCCGCGGCGGTCTTGGGGGTCTGTTGCGTAACATAATTGCAGTTCGTCACGTCTTTCATAATTAAAAAAAATCGAACCGGCAGAACCGTGTATTTCAAATGCGATGTAATTGTTGCGACCCCAGGCGTTTCGGCTAGCTTCTATATGCCCCAATGCACCGTTCTTGAACCGCATGGAAAACGCCGTTTCATCATCTACCGTAACCGCCCCCGTTTTGTTGCCGCCTTGCAATGCACCTAGCTTATCTTGCCCCGCTTCTTGCAGTGGCCTTTCCTTTATGTATGTTTTAAGAAAACCGCTCACCATATCTATATCCCCAACCAGATATTGAGCCATATCTATAACGTGCGTACCTATATCTCCAAGGGCCCCCGTGCCGCAAATTTCCTTTTGGAAACGCCAGGAAAGTGTAGATTCGGGGCTTGCAGACCAGTCCTGAAAATACATTCCGCGAAAGCTCTGTATCTCGCCAATCTCCCCCTTTGTTATTATATCCTTTGCCAAGGCAACGGCGGGGGTGCGGCGGTAGTTAAATGCAAGCATATGTTTTACGCCGGCTTTTTGCACTGCATCCAACATATCTTTTGCTTCTTGGGCTGTCATAGCTATAGGTTTTTCGCAAAAAACATGCTTGCCGTTTTTTGCTGCCGCTATAGCGATTTCTGCGTGTATATTGTTTGGCGTGCAAATGTCTACTATATCAATATCAGGGTCTGATACAATATCTTTCCAGCTGTCGGTAAATTTTTCGTACCCCATTTTTTGTGCCGCATCTTTGGCTATGTCTATGCTCACATCACAGATTGACTTGCGAATCGGTATGCCGGGAGCCGGCCAAAAAAACATAGGCATGGTGGCATATGCTAAAGAATGAGCCTTTGCCATAAACCCCGCCCCTATTAAGCCAATATTATAATTTTTCAATTTGTCCTCCTTGTTTGTTGTAAAACCGTGGGGCGCTGCCCCACACCCCGCGAGGGGGCTGGTCGCAACCTACGGTTGCTGCTCGCCCATGCATCCCGGGACTAGCCCCCTCGACCCCCAAAATTGTAGTGAATTTAAGTGTTTCACAATTTTGAGGGTCAAGGGGCCATCGCCCCTTGCGGGGTGGGGTAGCGCCCAATTTACCCTCAAATTACCTGTTTTGTTCGTGTAGCTCTGCAAGCCAGGTTGGAGCCGGTATGTGATACACTATTTCATATGCTTGCAGTAGGTTGTCAAATATGACGGGTTGAGCCGGCACTGCGGCAAATGCGGGAGCTGTACGCCCTACCAAGGCATATGCCGCCAATATTACCTGTGCTACCCCCTGGTCGTAGGGCAGTTGTGCACCCAACCCAACTATTGGGCCGCGCTCGGCTATTATCCTTGCGGCATTGTCCCCCAAATCTATTGTAGTTACAACCAGATCCGAACGGCCTGCCGCTATTGCAGATGCCGCAATGGCTTCTGCGGGTATGTCCCAGTTACCAAAAATGCCGTCTATATTGGGTTGGCGTATAAGCATTGCATCTGCCACACCGCTTACCATATTGGGGTCGGTAAAACCCGCCCTGTCTACAATTTCTATGCCGGGAAAACGCTCTCTTATAGTATTTTCAAATGCTTCTACACGCTGGTTTGTAACGAAAAAGTCGGCGGCATGGTATACAATACCTATACTTCCTTGCCCCGATAATGCCTGTCCCATAATCTCTGCCGCAACTACGCCGTTGCCATAATTGTCGGCACTAACAACAGAAATATAGTCTACGCCTGCCACCATGCCCGATGGCACATTGTCCATAAAAACAATATGCACCCCTTCTTGTGCCGCTCTCATAAACACGTTGGCTGTTGCTACGGGGTCAACGGGGATAGAAATTAAAATGTCGGGGGTTAATGCCAACAGAGTTTCCACATCCGATACTTGCTGCTCTGCACTAAACCCTGCATTTGTTACTGCCAGCAGCTCTATTCCCAGATAGTCAAACTTACCGCTCATACCCTCTAGCTGGGCTCGGCTCCAGTCATCGCCGGAGTAATGGAAAGCTATAACGGCGGTATATCCCCCTGCCCTAATTTGCTGTATTTCTGCGTCTGTTAAGTAGAGATCAAAGGCGTTATACGCCTCTTCTCCATGAGGGCCTCGAGCAAGCACAGGGCCTGCCTCTACCACTATGGTTGGCAGTTCAGTATGTCCTTGAGTGCCGGATGTTGCTTGCTGGGCATCGTTTCCACAAGCCACCACAAACGACAGCAAAAATACAAATGTTGCAACTGTTAAAAATTTTTTTGGTTTCATAGCTTATCTCCTTGCTAAATAATACTAAATAACACTAAATAACGAAGTTCCTCATATAACGATAGCTAAGTTTTAAAGCGTCCAATACACTTTTTTCGTCTGTTTCAAACGCTTTGTCTTCTATTTCTACACAAGCATACCCGCTGTAACCTATGTCTGTTAAGGCACTTACGTATTTTCCCCAGTCCACATCACCTAACCCCGGAATTTTGGGTGACATAAACTCCAGTGGATATGCCATTATACCGTGGTCGTTCAGCTTATCTTTGTAAAGTTTTATGTCTTTAAAATGTACGTGAAAAATACGGTCTTTAAACTCGTATAACGGCTTTACATAATCGATTCCCTGCCACACAAAGTGGGAAGGATCATAGTTTATACCGAAATTTTTGCTGGGTATAATATTAAATATTTTTCGCCAAATCGCAGGGGTTGTCATCAAATTTTGCCCCCCCGGCCATTGGTCAGCTCCAAACAGCATTGGACAGTTTTCTACTGCAATTTTCACATTTTTGGCCTCTGCATGTTCAATAATTGGCGACCACACTTCTTTAAAAATTTCCAAATTTTCCTCTACAGTTTTGTGTTGAACTCTGCCTACAAATGTTGTTACCATGTTTACACCCAGTTTTTGGGCTGTATCTATTAATTTGTTTAGGTGTGCTGTATGCAAATGCCTCTGCTCCAAATCCTCTGTAATGGTGTTTGGGTAATATGCCAAAGCAGAAATGGAAATGTTCTTTTTTTCTAAAAGCCTATATAAATCGGATGAAACAGAAATTTTCGCCGGATTTTCTAAATCTATATGAGAAACGCCGGCATACCTTCTTTCTACTTTACCGTGCGGCCAACATGCCACCTCTAAACATTCGTAGCCTATTTCAGCAGCTGTGGTTATAACTTGTTCCAGTGTATATTGACCCAATATAGAAGTTACAAAACCTAATTTCATTTTTTACCTCCTTTCATTTTTTTATATTTTTACGCAAATTTTCTTAAATTTAACTTCTACACACAAATTATAACACGATATCGAAATAAATGTCAAGACTTTTTTAGAATTATTCATCAAAACAAGAATAAATTGAATTAGACTTGACATTTTTGCGTAAATAATTTAAAATCATGAAGTCGTAACAGAAAAATTTACGCAACTTTTTTATTTTGTTGTTGTATAACAAGAAAGGAGTAAAAATGGCTACAGTAGGATACATGACAAATGCTTTTGGGCCGCTTGTAGGGACAGGTGGCGGTGTAACCTCTATGAAAGACGTGGGTTACTTAACTCTAGAAAACGAAACGGTTTTGCTTAAAAAAGTTTCGGATGTTGGTTTCAAATATTTTGAAATGTTTGAGGGGAATATATGTAATTTTGCTAAAAATCCCAAGGATTTTTTGGGTTTAATGAAAAAGCATAATATCTCTCTGCTCGGAGTGTATGTGGGTTGCCACTTTATCTACCCGGATGCGTTACCGGACGAAATTGCGAAGGTGCATAAAGTAGCTACCTTGGCTAAAGAATTTGGTGCAAAGCACTTGGTTTTAGGAGGAGGTTCCATTAGAGCAAAGGGTATACAAGAAGACGACTATAAACTGCTTGCAAGCGGAATAGATGCTGTGAGCGAAGTTGTAAAAGAATATGGCCTTACACCTTCTTACCATCCTCATCTTGGCTCTCTTGCAGAAACTCCACAGCAAATAGACAAATTGTTTAGCCTTAGCAATACATTGTTTTGCCCGGATATTGCACACCTTATTGCCGGTGGTTGCAACATTATGCAAATTTTAGAAAAATACTACGACCGCATACCCTATATTCATCTCAAAGATATAGACAATGGTGCGTTTGTGCCTTTGGGTAAAGGGCAAGCGAATATTAGAGGAATTGTACAATTCTTTTTAAGCAAAGGATACGAGGGGGACTGGCTTGCAGAAATTGACGGATACCCGGGAGATCCGGAGGAAGCATGCAAAACTTCCTTTGATTTTTTAAAAGGTTTATTAATATAGACCCGCTATAGGATAGGAGGGCATCAAATGAAAAAACTTAACGTAGGTATAATAGGTGCGGGCTTTATGGGAAAAGCCCATGTTGTTGGTTATTCCAATATGCCAAAACTTTTTTGGCCAGCACACGCAGTTCCGGTAATGAAAACAGTCTGCGATATAGATCCGCAAATAGCGGCGGAGGCAAAGGATCGCTTCGGTTTTGAAAAATCTGTAACAGACTGGCGTGATATAGTAAACGACCCCGATATAGATGTGGTGAGCGTTTGCACTCCAAATGATACACACGCAGAAATATCTATAGCAGCCATAAAAGCCGGCAAGCATGTGCTTTGCGAAAAGCCCCTTGCATCTACTCTAAAAGCTGCAAAAGATATGGCAGATGCAGCCGAAAAAGTGCC
Source organism: Defluviitaleaceae bacterium (assembly GCA_009778165.1). Taxonomy (GTDB): domain Bacteria; phylum Bacillota; class Clostridia; order Lachnospirales; family UBA5962; genus WRKF01. Next base: position 10,795 of record WRKF01000181.1, on the reverse strand, counting down.
AAATGTTATAACGATGAGTGCCTATCAATACCGTCGTGTGCCTGCTGTGGTTTTAGCGAAAAGATTTGTGGACGAGGGCAAGCTGGGCAATATATTAAACATACGTTGTGTGTATTTGCAAAGCTGGTCGGCAGACCCCAATTCTCCTTTGTCTTGGCGTTTCCAAAAGGATATTGCAGGGGCAGGTACTTTGGGCGATATTGGCTCACACATAATAGATATAGCACAATATATGGCAGGAGATATAGACGAGGTTGTGTCTATGCTAAAAACATATATACCTCAACGCCCAATACAAGAGGGCGGTGTGGATTTGTTGGGTACTGTCAAGTTAAATGCAGATGCAAAAAAAGCCCCTGTGGATGTGGAAGATGAAGTGTCCTGCTTGGTTAAGTTTAAAAATGGAGCAATAGGCAGCTTAGAAGCCACAAGAAACGCTTGGGGACGCAATAATTACCTGGCAGTAGAAATACACGGTACAAAAGGCAGTATTTTATTTAATTACGAAAGGCTAAACGAGTTGCAAGTATGTTTTGCAGATGACCCCGAACATTTTCGCGGTTTTAAAACCGTACATACAGGCCCTGCACACTACTACGGACCCGCTACTTGGAACATACCCGGCATGAACATTGGTTATGGTGAGCTAAAAGCGATAGAAATTTTCGATTTCATAACTGCCATTGTTGAAAACAAGCAACCAAGCACTCATTTTGGCGTAGGTTATGGTATAGAAAAAGTATGTGAAGCTATTAAAATATCTGCAAACAACAGCAAATGGGAAAAAGTTAAATAGCAACTTAAAAATCGGTTGTGTCATAAGCAATATGACACAACCGATTTTCGTAATTAAATTAACCGAAAAATCGTAGTTGGGCTTTTAGAAATGGCTGAAAATCGTTAAAAATTGCTTTCGGAAATGTTATTCTAATGCGAACTTTGAAACTCTCTATGTCACTCTCTATGTCACACCCGATGTGTGACTCTATGTGGTACTTCATATTAGAAAAAAGAAAAAACAGAAAAAATCTTGATTAGAAAGATAATCCCATTATACAGTATGCCTGGTAACGAAACAAGTAAAAAATGTCCGGGTTCCGAGCGGGGTGCATCAACTTTTTCTCCTACTTAAAAGGGACAACAAAAAGTTGATTTGCTATACATCCTAATTTTAGTGTGTTTTGCCAAATATAAATATTTCTGTTATAATTACTGTCTACAGCAAAAGTATGGAGAAGATGATGTTATGGCACTTTTTACCGATGGTTGGCCATTTTAAAAGCGATAAAAGTGCTGATATTGAAATTGAAGGAGAGCAAATTTACTTTTCCGATTTAAAAGGGGCAACGAAAAGTTAATTTGTTAGTATGTAGGAGAAATATGGATTTTTCATTAGAAACTGCAATTTTTGCGGCATTGATTGCTTTTTTTGCGAATGTGATACTTTGCCCTTTGCTTATACCAATACTAAAAAAAATAAAGTTTGGCCAAAACGTTAGAGATGACGGTCCAAAAAGCCATTTGCAAAAGACCGGCACCCCAACTATGGGGGGGATTATAATTATCGTCAGCTTTTTAGCTGGTGTGGCATTTTTTTTGCAAGGTAATACTACAGGAGTTTTAGTTGTTGCTGTTACTATAGCCTTTGGGGTTATCGGATTTTTAGATGATTATGTGAAAGTTATAAAAAAACGTTCTTTGGGGTTGAGGGCTGCAACAAAGTTTATGCTCCAAATTTTTGTTGGTGGGCTGTTTCTGTTTTTGCTAAGCACTGTCAGCGACGGTTACAACTATTTTTTGGTACCTTTCATGAATGGACATAGTATAAATATGGGTTGGTTTTTTGTACCCGCTACTCTTTTTATACTCTTAGGTACGGTAAACGGGGTAAATTTTACAGATGGGTTAGATGGTTTAGCGTCCAGTGTTACGGCGATTGTGGCTGTGTTTTTTTTACTGGGGGCTTATATCCTTGGTAATAACGAGCTTTTGCCTATCATTGGGGCGGTTGCAGGTAGCTTGTTGGGGTTTCTTTTGTTTAACTCCCATCCTGCAAAAGTTTTTATGGGAGACACCGGTTCTTTGGCTCTTGGGGGGTTTGTTGGAGCTATTGCGGTGGTGTTGGAAATGCAACTTTTTTTGGCAATAGTAGGCCTTGTGTATGTGTTTGAAGTTTTGAGTGTAGTATTGCAAGTAGGTTATTTTAAGTTAACTAAGGGGAAAAGGTTGTTTAAAATGGCGCCATTGCATCACCATTTTGAGTTGATGGGTATACCGGAAGCGAAAGTGGTTGCAATGTTTTGTATTTTTACTATAATAATGGTGTTGTTTGGTTTTTTGGCGATGTTTGGCTTTGCCGCTTAATATAACACTTTTCTTAGCAGTTGTCCCAATTTTAAAAATCGCAAAGTGCTGAATTAAGCAAAGAGGGACAACGAAAAGTTAGCTTGTTGTAGAGAAGGAGTCTTTTTAATGGAACATAAAGTGGAATACAGAGGTAAAAATGTACTTGTTTGTGGAATGGCCCGCAGTGGCATAGCTGCTGCACTCTTTTTGGATAAGCTGGGGGCAAATGTTACTTTGCAAGATATAAAAGAAAAGCCTGTATCGAAGGAGATTTCTCAAACAAACATTAAATTACATATGGGGGAAAACCCTGATAAAATAATACAAGATTTTGATGCGATAATATTAAGCCCTGGTATACCATATAACACCCCCTTTGTGCAGGCGGCAAAACAAGCGGGGATTTATGTGATAGGGGAGTTTGAGCTAGGTACACAGTTATATAACGGTCCTTTTTATGCCATAACCGGCACCAATGGAAAAACAACAACTACCATGTTGGCGTCTCATATAATAGGGCAAAATGGGCCTGTTGTAACAGCCGGTAACATTGGGCAACCAATAACAAAACAAATTTCACAAAAATTCATGCCATGCGTGGCTGAAGTTAGTAGTTTTCAACTGGAAACTGTCCATACATTTTGTCCGCAAGTGGCAGTTGTCCTAAACTTATCCGAAGACCATTTAGATAGACATGTAACAATGGATAATTACGGCTCAATTAAGGAAAATATTTTTAGGGAGCAAAAAAAAGAAAATTATGTTATACTAAACTACGACAATGACTACACAAAAAATATGGCTAATCGTGCCAAAAGTAAAGTGATATTTTTTAGTACAAAATCCAAGCAAGATATTTATTTTTGGAACAACAACATAATAGCAGAGATAAATGGTGAAACAACGACCATCAATATAGAAAATTTTAAACTGCTGGGCAGCCACAACATAGAAAACGCAATGGCGGCTATTGGTATTGGAATATTAGCCGGTATTACAGAAGATGTAATACAAAATGCAGTTGACACATTTGAGCAACCTCAGCACCGTTTAGAATATATAGAAACAATTAACAACATAAACTATTACAACGACTCAAAAGCTACAAACCCCCAGGCTTCAGTAACAAGTATAGAAGCGTTGCAAGCCCCTATTATTTTAATCGCCGGAGGCTTGGCAAAAAAAGCCGATTATATCCCTTGGGCTACAGCTGCCGCTACCAAAGCAAAGCTAGTGGTAGCAATAGGTCAAGATAAAGATAAAATAATGCAGGTTTGCCAAGGACGCATAGACGCATTGGAAGCAAACACCCTAGAGGAAGCATTAGATTTAGCTGAAAAATCCGCAGAACCGGGAGATAACATATTGCTGTCCCCGGCGTGTGCCAGTTTTGATATGTTTAAAGATTATGAACACAGGGGTAGAGTTTTTAAAAGACTAGTAAAAAACAAAAGGTGATACATATGCAAGGTGCTAATAGGTACGACAGAGGAGTGATAGCACGGTCGGGAAGAACAATAACCAATCCTGCCAAAGCCGCTGCCGGACAAGTTAAAAAAATACACGTGGTTTCCATAGATTATACCTTGTTTTTGTCCGTGTTGATTTTAGTGCTTATTGGCATTATTATGGTTTTTAGTGCAAGTTATTATTCCGCTATTCGAGTTGGTCAAAATCGCTTTAATTATCTAGCTGTGCAGGCTTTTGCTGCCGGTTTGGGTTTTTTTGTTATGGTTGTTGTCGCCAATTTAAACTATCGTTACATAAAGCGGTTTGTTAGGCTGTTTTATCTAGCTTCAATATCACTTTTGATTTTGACTGTGTTATTTGGTATTGGCCCTCCGGGAGCAGTGCGGTGGTTAGGTGTACCAAATACCAATTTTACTTTCCAGCCCTCAGAAATAGCAACCCTTGCCTTGATTCTCATGATTAGCTATACCCTATCTAAACGCAGGGGAATGTTAAAAACTTTTTGGGGGCATATGATTATTTTCTTTTTCATTGCAGTGCCTATTTTAATTATAAACACATCAAACCTTAGTGCTGTTGTAATGCTCGCTCTTGTTGGCCTTGGTGTTCTGTTTGTGGCAAGTCCTTTCACATTGCCCTTTGTGGGGCTTGGCGCTTTAGTTTCCGCCATATTTGTGGCTCTCATTTATTTTGCGGAAGATTTTAGGATGGAAAGGATTGCTGCTTGGCGAAATCCCTTTGCACCGGAACATATAACGGATGTAGGTTTTCAAACTGTACAGTCACTCTATGCCATTGGTTCCGGGGGTTTTTTTGGACTGGGGCTTGGGCAAAGCCGACAAAAACTTGGAGGTTTTTTGCCGGAAGCTCACAACGACATGATATTTTCTATAATAGTAGAAGAGTTGGGTCTTTTGGGTGGGGGGCTTGTACTTTTCTTGTTTGCTGTGTTTTTGTGGCGTGCAACAAAAATAGCGATAAATGCGGGGGATTTGTTTGGATCGCTTGTAGCAACGGGAATCGCCATAGCAATTGTGGGGCAAGCTATGATAAACATTGGTGTTGCGACAGGTGCTATGCCAAATACCGGCATTCAACTTCCCTTCATTAGTTATGGCGGTACGTCTTTAGTTATAACATTAGCCGGCGTGGGGCTTTTACTTTCTATTTCACGCTACAGAAAAAAATTGGATTAAGCGGGAATTTTCCCTATGAGCGAAAGGAGTGTTACTTATGAAAAAATCATTTTTTGCACTAGCTCTATTTTTATTTTTAGCAGGGTACACAACTGCCTTTGGGCAAGATGTGTTTCAGGCTAATCAAAGGGTTGAGCTAAATGGCCTACCTTTTTATACCGTAGCCCCCTTGTTAAATGTTAATGACAGGCTAATGGTACCTTTTAGAGAGTTTGGGTATGCGCTCGGAGCAGAAGTTGGCTGGTACGGCGATTTTCAGCGTATTACTATGTTTAGAGACAACATGTACTCTATTTTGCATATTGGCAGTGATATAGTTCAGCATGGCGAGTTTGTTATAACTGCTTGGGGGCAGACGCAACTTATAACGCAAAACAACGCTGTTATGGATAGTCCTGCAATGTTGCACAACGACCTAACATATATACCTTTGCGTGCAGTTGCCGAAAGCCTGGGGGCGGTTGTGGATTGGAATCCTGTTACAAGCACTGCAACCATTACAACTCTAACTCCTTTGCCGGAAGCAAGGGAACAAGAACAGGAAGATGAAGAGGAAGAAGTGCAAGACACTAACTTGCCTCCAAACTATGGAGATTTTTCCAACACAAGCCACTTTAGCATAATATCTTCTCGCCAAGCACAGGCTCGACACAACGACAGCAACGAACACCCTCTAATTTTGGTAGTGTACAATAGCGACCAACACCAAAGCCGCCTCGTTGTGCCGGACATACAAGACGCTGCCCAACGTGTGGGACACCGTGTGTTTGGTTTGGATAGAGCCGCTCCAACAAATATAGAGAGCGAAAATAACTGGATATGGAACTTTGTGCGAGAAGCTGCTTTTCAAGAGCCAGCTGTACTTTTCATACACAATCGTAACCATGTAGAAATGACTACCATGCCGACACTGGTACATCATAGTTTCAATTTAGACAATGCAATTAACAACTTTAGGATATTATCTGAAACCGGATTTAACCCCGGCGATTTTCGTAACACAAACTGGTTTACAAATGTTAGCTCTGCCGATATTTTGCAGATGTACAGCAGAAACGATGAATTTATTTTTGTGCTGTACGACAGCCAAAACGAAAATTCTTACTTTTATGTGCCGGTTTTAAAAGCTGCCGCAAGAGATGCACAGCATAGGATTTTTGCTGTAGATGTGGACATTAACCCACATTACCGTATCCATCTCGACTTTGCCCCGGGGCTTACCCCAAACCTGTCACACCGTATGCCGATGGTGTTTTTGGTATATAGCCCGGACAATCAAAACAATACAACTGTATCTGACAGACCCGGTAATTTGTTTACTGCAACTAATCTCCTAGGGGAATTTTTAAACAACAGCCTGTTTTTTGCAGGAGCAACCCAACCGGATACCTCCCCTAACCAAAACTTTGTTGACCTACACCACAACAATTTTATAAACAGCTCTGCAAGCACAATATTAAACATGTTTAACAGGGGAGAGGATTTTGTTGTTGTAGTTTATGACAGTCAAGTTGCAAACACCATGCCGATTGCGGAAGCCATACGAGATGCTGCCATTGCGTCCCTTAGAGGGGTATACGCTGTTAATTTGTCTTCAAATACCGTTACCCACACCCACGACGATTTGGCTTGGTTACGCCTGGCTTTGGGGAACAACACCGTAACTCACCCAACAATGATACATTTCAGAAGTTTTGCAATGACTTCTGCTCCCCTAACTTTTAACCACACAAATATACCGAATATACAACGGGAAGCCCACGACTTTATAATAAGAGTACTTATTCCATAACAAATACCATAACAAATCCATAGCAAATTCTCAAAAGGCTGCCAGGGTGGCGTTTTGCCCTCTCGTAGCCTTTTGTTATAGGCGATCCCCAAAACTCCTTTTCCAGTTCTTGACAAATCTCGCAAAATAGTTCAAAATATATTTAACAAAAAAAGGTGTAATGGTTATGTCACTTTTACTATTTCACTAGCGGTTACGAAAAGTTTTCGCAAGGTTTTACGATTTTGTTTCGTGAAACCAAAAAATGTAACTGTTATAATTTCAAACAGGAGTTCAGTAATGTACGCAAAATTTGATGATTTGCAAAAAATGGTTCAAAGTAAAAAAGACGCAAGGGTTGCCGTTGCCTCCGCACAGGACAAACACTCTTTAGAGGCTTTGAGAGATTTGCGTGAACAGTTCGATATGCAGTATATGCTTGTTGGGGATGGCAAGGAAATAACACGTCTTTCCCAAGATGTAGGGTTAGATTTGAGTGGGGTGGATATTATTGAAGCCCAAAGTGAAGAGGAAGCCGCGGCAGATGCCGTTGCATTAGTAAAAAAAGGTGAGGCAAACCTTCTAATGAAAGGCAAGTTGCAGACTGCCACATTGTTAAAAGCCGTCCTAAACAAAGAAACAGGGATACGCCATGGTACTTTAATGTCTCATATAGCCGCTTTGGAAAGCCCTGCCTATGACCGCCTTATGTACATAACAGATGGCGGCATTAACCCCGCTCCGGACTATTCCCAAAAAAAAGGCATTTTATTGAATGCTATAGGTTTTTTGCATAAACTGGGGTACGAAAGCCCAAATGTGGCTGCATTGGCCGCCGTGGAAAAGGCAAGCGAAAAAGTACCGGGAACACAAGATGCATTCCTGCTTGGCAAGGAATCTGAGACCGGGGAGATTTTGGGTTGTACCGTAGAGGGACCTATCTCTTTTGATTTAGCCATAAGCAAGGTGTCTGCTAAAATAAAAGGGTTTGAATCGAAGATTGCAGGCGAGACCGATATTTTCCTTGCACCCGATATTTCTTCGGGCAACATACTCGCCAAGGCATTGCAGTATCTTGGTAACGCCAAAATGGCAGGTTGTGTGATTGGAGCAAAAGTTCCGATAATACTTACATCTCGCGGAGCCACTGCGGAAGAAAAATATTTATCTTTTTTATTAGCTCTTGCGGCTATATGACCAAATATAGCAGGAGCATTTTTTTACACTATAGCTATTCCACTTAATTCTAGCCCTTTTTAAAATGAAATTAAGTGGAATAGCTTCCTAAATTCAGCAGTTTTGGTGTGAATTTAAAGGGCTAATTTAAAACGGAACTGCTATAATCAACACACCCAACTCGGCATTTAGCTTAAAAATTGCTTGTCGATTTCAAGTTAAACTGCTACAGCGAAAGGAATGGTTATAAAAATGAAAAAATTACTTTTGACGGGAGATGAAGCTATAGCCCGTGGTGCATATGAAGCCGGTGTTACTTTTGCCTCCGCCTACCCGGGTACACCTAGCACAGAAATTTTAGAAAATGTAGCAAAATATAATGAAATAGTATCTGAATGGGCTCCTAACGAAAAGGTAGCGTTGGAAGCAGCTGCCGGTGCATCTATAGGTGGGGCAAGAAGCCTTGCGGCGATGAAACACGTTGGTGTAAATGTGGCTGCAGATCCGCTTTTTACTTTTTCCTACACGGGGGTAGGTGGTGGGCTTGTGCTAATATCGGCAGACGAGCCAGGTATGCACTCTTCCCAAAACGAACAGGACAACCGATGGTATGCCATTTCTGCAAAGCTACCAATGTTTGAGCCGTCAGATAGTCAAGAATGTATAGACATGCTAAAAACTGCTTATGATTTGAGCGAAGAGTACGACACTCCTGTACTAATGCGTGTTACAACCAGGATATGTCATTCTAAAAGCATAATAACTCCTAATGAACGTCAAAATGTGCCAATAAAAGAATACAAAAAAAATATACAAAAATATGTGGCTGTGCCGGCTATTGCCGCACGTCGCCGTTTGGTTGTAGAGGAGCGTATGGCAAAACTTGCATTGTACACCGAAAGCACCCCTCACAATCGTATCGAACCCGGAGGGCGGATTGGCGTAATAGCTTCGGGTATGTGTTACAATTACGCTAGAGAGGTGTTTGGCGACGATGCCACATATTTGAAACTGGGTTACACTAACCCTTTGCCCAACGGACTCCTCGCAAAATTTGCTGAACAGGTAGACACAATTTATATTATAGAAGAAAATGATCCATATATCCAAAACTGGGTGGAGCGTTTGGGTTACAAGGCTATTGGCAAACCGATTGTTCCCCCTTACGGTGAAATGACTGCCGATGTGTTACGCAAAGCTCTTGCCGACAACCTTGGCACATCACAATTACCTACAATATCTTACGACGAAGCGTTAGTTGTTCCAAGGCCTCCCGTTCTTTGCTCGGGGTGCCCTCACCGTGGCTTCTTTTATGAGCTTGCCAAAAAGAAAGATACTGTAGTGGCTGGCGATATAGGCTGTTATAGCCTAGGTTTTGCCGAGCCGTTTAACGGTATAGACTATATCGTGTGCATGGGTGCTGCCTTTAGCTCGGGACACGGTACCAGAAAAGCCCTTGCGGCAGCCGGAAAATCTACACGAGTGGTGGGTGTAATGGGGGATTCTACATTTTTTCACATGGGTATAAACGGCCTTATAGAAGTTTTGTATAACAATAGCGACACGATATGTGTAATACTGGACAACCGCTCCACAGGCATGACAGGACACCAAGAACATCCCGGGACCGGTCGTGATATACGCCGCAACGCTGCCCACGAAATAGACATAGAAACTACTTGCAAAGCCTTGGGAGCAAAACACGTAACAACGATAGACCCTAACGATTTAAAAGCTGTACGGAAAGCACTAAACGAGGCCTACGAAAGAACCGAGCCATCTGTAATAATAACACGTTGGCCGTGTGTTCTAAAACCAATGAGCCAAGAGGACTACAACGAGTTTGGGGAAGATTTATTTAAAACAAAGTATAAAGTTGACCCGGATGCGTGTATATCCTGTCGTGCTTGCATACGAGCCGGTTGCCCATCCACATCTATGGACGAAGTTACGGGGAAAATGGTTATTGATTCCTTGTCGTGTGTGGGTTGTAGTGTTTGCGCACAAATTTGCCCACCAAAAATAGCCGCTATATCTAAAGAAGGGGGTAGCTAACATGACGAAAAGCATATTATTAGTAGGAGTAGGCGGTCAAGGGACGATATTGGCAGCCAAAATACTTACATTGGGGCTAATGGAAGCGGGTCACGATGTGAAAATGAGCGAGATACACGGTATGAGCCAGCGGGGGGGTGCCGTTTCTTCTCATGTACGTTATGGAAGTAAGGTTCATTCTCCTGTTATTGAACGAGGCGGTGCAGACGTTCTTATTGCATTTGAACAAATGGAGGCTTTGCGCTGGTTGGGATATTTGCGGCCCGGTGCCAGAGCTGTTGTTAACAGCTTGGCGATAAAGCCGGTTCCTGTTCTGCTCGGCAACGCCGGGTATTCTGACAAAATACCTACCGAGCTTGAATCTAAAGCCGACACTACAATATTAGATGCCCAAGGGGAAGCCCTTGCACTGGGGAACGCTCGTGCCCTTAACATATTACTTGTAGGAGCTGCCACAAAAATCATGGATCTTCACGATATAGACTGGCATGCAATAATAGCTAACAACGTAAAACCGGCTTTTGTGGAAATTAATCAAAAGGCATTTTCTCGAGGGCAAGAGTTGGTATAGGAGCGTGTTGATTAATATAAAAAATGCTCCCGAGCTATTCGTAAAGTAAACAGCCCGGGAGCAGGTTTTGCCCGTTACTTGCACTGGATTCCCTTATATCAAACATTTTTTCAAGACCAACTATGAAATGTCAACCCTTTTAAAAAAAAAAAAAAATTAAAATTTTTTTAGGTAAAAATCAAACAAAAAAGAGCATACAAATAGAACCCA
>WRKF01000180.1 GCA_009778165.1 Defluviitaleaceae bacterium | reverse complement strand
TCTAGCCCTTTTTAAAATAAAATTAAGTGGAATAGCTTCCTAAATTCAGCAGTTTTAGTGTGAATTTAAAGGGCTAATTTAAAACGGAACTGCTATATCATAGGAGGTAACGATATGTTTTTTGATCCATTATTTATTATCATGATTTTGCCCCCAATGTTTTTGGCGATGTGGGCACAAAGTCAAGTGAAAGGCAATTATGTAAAGTACAGCAAGTTGCTTAGTAGGAGGGGTATGACGGGAGCACAAGTGGCAGAGGAGCTTTTGAGCCAAAATGGCATTAAAGACGTTAAGGTAGAGCAGGTGCAGGGAGAGTTGACAGACCATTACGACCCCCGTTCAAAAACTATCCGCCTTTCCCAAGGTATTTATGGCTCTACATCTGTTGCGGCTCTTAGCATAGCCGCCCACGAAGCAGGCCATGCAGTACAGCACGACACACGCTATGCCCCTCTTAGCTTGCGCAGTGCCATTTTGCCTGTGGCAAGCATTGGTTCAAACGCCGGAATATGGCTCTTTATGATAGGGATTATGCTTGCTGCGTTTGCGGGTAGCCCTTTTGCAGAGCAAATGATGCTTGCGGGCATTGTCCTGTTTTCTGCTGCTGTGGCGTTTCAGCTTATTACCCTTCCTGTAGAGTTTGACGCATCTAAACGGGCTATAAGTATGCTTGAGGAATACAACTTTTTGGACGAAAGCGAAATAAAGCCCGCAAAAGCTGTGTTAAGAGCCGCTGCACTAACATATGTTGCAGCAGCAGCAATAGCAATGGCACATTTGCTAAGGTTTATTTTGATATTTGCCGGAAGACGCAATGATTAAACTGTTTTAAAATCGCCCCTTAGAGTCTGTTTGAAATAAGCAAGATTTTGAACAGACCGGGCGAATTTACAGAAAAATTCTGAAAAAAAGGAGAGTTTGTTATGGAAATTAAAATGGAGTTAACTAAAAACCCAAAAACGAAGCCGGTTTTTGGCAAAGATCCTATGCCTTTTGGCAAGATTTTTACCGACCACATGTTTTTGGTGGACTACAACCACCAAGACAAATGGTATAATCCCCGCATTGTACCTCATGCCCCTCTTATCTTAGATCCTGCCACAGTGGTGCTACACTACAGCCAAACTATTTTTGAAGGAATGAAGGCGTTTAAATCTCCTGACGATGAGGTTTTGTTGTTTAGAGCTTACGATAACGCAAAACGCTTTAATGTAAGTGCTTATCGTATGCATATGCCGGAAATAGACGAAGAGCTATTTTTGGAAGCGGTTAAGACTTTAGTGAAAATCGATAAAGATTGGGTTCCCAATCTACCTGGTATGTCCCTTTATATACGTCCTTTTATGATTGCTACAGAGATTACAGTTAATTTAACATATCCGGAAAACTTTATGTTCTGTGTGTTGACTAGCCCCGTTGGTCTTTTGACCGGCAGTTTCACTACTACCCGTATTTTGGTAGAGGAAGAGTATGTGCGGGCTTCTCCCGGAGGCACCGGTATTGCAAAGTGCGGCGGTAACTATGCCGGGGCAATGCGTGCAATGTTTGACGCAAACAAAAAAGGCTATAACCAAGTGCTGTGGTTGGATGCCATAGAACGCAAGTATATAGAAGAGGTAAGCACCTCTAATATATTTTTTGTGATAGATGGCACAGTTGTTACTCCTGCCATTAGCGACACAATTTTGGACGGCATTACTAGAAGATCTTTACTGGCTTTGCTAAAAGATTGGGGAATACCAATAGAAGAAAGACGAATTTCTATCCAGGAGTTGGTAGATGCATACAAAGCGGGTAAGGTAGAAGAAGTATTTAGTTCCGGAACTGCCACTGTTGTTACGCCAATAGGACAAATAACATACGGGGATACAGATATGGAGTTTAACAATAACGAGGTAGGACCGATTTCTAAAAGACTCTTTGAAGAGTTAACGGATATACAAAAGGGAGTAAAACCGGATCCGCATGGTTGGATAACCAAAATATAAACTATAAAATATAAAATACAAGGAGAAAAAATGCTACAACCATTCATAACATTTCAAGGGCAGGCAGCAGAGGCTATGGATTTTTATGTACAAGTCTTTGGTGGCTCAAACAAAGAAATAATGCGCTACAGTGATTCCGGAATGTCTGTGTCCGAAAATATGAAAGACAAAGTGCTGTACGGTAAAATGACTATTTGTGATACAGATGTAATGTTTTCGGATACAGACCCTGGTTTTCACAAGCCGCAAACCTTTGCTACATCTTGTTTTATATCGTTGGCTATGGCGTTCGATAACGAAGATACCCTACGCACTGTTTACGAAAAATTATCTAAAGAGGGTGTGGTGCTTATGGAACTCGGACCCCAGTTTTTCGCAACAATGTACGCCTGGGTTCAAGACAAGTTTGGTGTAACTTGGCAGCTGACATATAACAAGTAAAGGAAGTTGTAAATGACAATAAGTCTTTCCGATGAATTATTGCTAAGTGTTGAAAAGCCGTCCCGCTATTTGGGAGGAGAGCTTAACACCGTTATAAAAGATTTGAACACGGTAAAAACCCGTTTTTTGTTTTGTTATCCCGATGTTTATGAAGTGGGAATGAGCAATATTGGTCTTAATATTTTGTATTATTTTTTGAACAGGAGAGAGCAAACATATTGTGAGCGAGCTTTTGCTCCATGGTTAGATATGGAAGATTGTATGCGGCAGCAGGGTATACCCCTGTTTTCTCTTGAAACAAAGACTCCGGGGGCTGATTTCCATTTTATCGGCTTTACTTTGCAATATGAAATGTGTTATACAAACATAATAAATATGTTGGATTTGGCCGGCATTGCTCCTCTTTCAAAGGAACGCAAAGAAAACGACCCGATACTAATAGCCGGTGGGCCTTGTGTCTATAACCCGGAGCCTTTGGCAGATATTATAGATATTTTTTATATTGGGGATGGAGAGGCAGTTTTGGATTCTCTGTTAGATGTGTATGAAGAAAACAAGAGAAACCAAGGTACAAAGAACCAATTTTTAGAAAAAATTTTGCACATAGATGGTATATATGTTCCTCGTTTTTATGACGTTACTTATAATATTGACGGCACTTTGGCAGGGTTTGCGAAAAATAATGCCAATGCAAAAAACAAAATAAGTAAGGTAATAGTGCGTGATATAGATAACATGTTTGTGCCAAAAACCCAAATGGTTCCCCTTATAGAGACCGCTCATTATCGAGCAACACTGGAGCTTTTTCGCGGCTGCATACGCGGCTGCCGCTTTTGCCAAGCCGGTTACACCCATCGCCCTGTTAGAGAAAAATCTCCCGACAATTTGCTTGCCCAAGGAGAGCAAATCCTCACAAACACCGGACATGAAGAAATTTCCCTTTCGTCTTTAAGCACCGGAGATTACATTCCGCTACCTTATCTTATAGAAAACTTGCTCAAAAACTTTCCAACGACCAACTTGTCTTTGCCATCTTTGCGTATAGATAATATAACAGCGGAAATAATATCGAATACCCAAAATATACGTCGCAGCAGTATAACTTTTGCACCGGAAGCAGGTAGCCAACGGCTTCGAGATATTATAAACAAAGATATTACAGAGGAAGAAATTTTTAATGGTGCACGGCTCGCCTTTGAAAATGGTCATAGCAAGCTAAAACTATATTTTATGATTGGTTTACCATCAGAGGAGCAAGAGGATATATCGGCAATCGCTAAATTAGCGAAGGATGTTTTAGCTATAAAACCCAAGGCACTGATCGTGGTCAGCTCCTCTTGTTTTGTGCCAAAAGCCTTTACTCCTTTTCAATGGGAAGCCCAAAACACACATCAGCAATTAATGGATAAACAAGAGTATTTGAAACAAAATGTTGCAAAAAAGAAAATCAACCACAAATATCACGATGCGAAAATGGCTGTAATAGAGGGGGTAATATCTCGCGGAGATAGACGGGTGGGAGCAGCAATAATAGCTGCACAGAAGCTCGGTGCAAAGTTTGACGGTTGGACAGACTATTTTGATTATGAAATTTGGCAAAAGGCTTTTGCTGAAGTTGGTATAGACCCGGGGTTTTATGCTCATCGCACTCGGTTAACAAACGAGATATTACCCTGGGATCATATTGATATTGGGGTAACAAAGGATTTTTTGATAAAAGAGTTGGAAAAAAGCAAAAAGGGTATTGTAACTAAAAATTGTCGTGAAAATTGTGCTTTTTGTGGTGTCAAGGATTGTGATGTATATGGAAAGGTATAGATTAAAATTTGAAAAGTTGGGCAATATGCGGTTCATTGGTCATTTAGACACTGTTGCACTGTTTCAACGCTGTCTTAAACTGGCACAGTTGCCCATATCCTATAGCAAAGGTTACCACCCACGACAGGAGGTTGCTTTTGCGCTCCCTCTTGGTCTTGGTATTGCCGGCACGGGAGAGTTTGTTGATATTCAGCTCGACAGGGAGATTTTACAAAGTGATATTATTGATGGTCTTAATGCCCATTTTCCTATTGGCATAAAAATAATTGGAGCAAGGCAACTGGAACCTAATGAGCGAATTGCCCCCCGTATCGTAATTGCAGCAGAATACGAGATTATAGTACACAAAAATATAGAGCCGCAAATATATGAATTATTAAATAACGAAGAAGTTATAGTTATAAAAAAAAGCAAAAGCGGAGAAAAGCCTGTGAATATACGCCCTCTAATTTTTGAGGCGACTTATGAAAATAACAAGTTGAGAACAGTGCTTGCCACCGGAGAAAGAAATCTCAAACCCCAGTTGCTAATGGAGTATTTGATGCCCGGTGCGGAGAATATATATTATACTCGAACAGATATTTTAAAGGAGGGGTTAAAATCCCTGTAGGTCACAACAAACGGGTTCTGTTGTGTCATAAAATAAAACCGTGGGACTCTGCCTCACACACACCCCGCAAGGGGTCAGCCCTAGACTCCATTTTGGATTTTTATCGGATTAAATGGCATTTGCAGGGCAAATTTTTACAAAATTAAGGTGTTGTAGAGTGAGGGGGAAAATGCGAATAGTGGATGGCAAAGTGGTGTAATAAAAGGGTTTCGGAGTGGAATTAACTCTATTCTAATGCGAACTATTAAACTCCCGATGTGAGACTCTATGGCTGAAGCGATGTGTGAATATAGCAATTGCAATTTTGAGCGAAATAGATTTTGCTGTATAGGCAAAATTTTTTTTGTGCCTAGAGGTATAAAAACACTAAAAACATTATACAACAGATGGTACGGACATAGCAAGAGAAAAGTGCCATATGGATTTTTCTAAATTAAATTTCTTTTAAAAAAGCTAAAATTAGTTAAAATCAGTATTGCATTTTTTATATTTTTATGATACGATAAACTCACAAGTTATTATATTGACAAAATTGTCAATATCAGTTTTTATCTTAATTTTTTATGGAGGTCAAAATGAAAAGGTACAAATTTCTTTTAGTGGCGGCAACTTTGTTTTTGGTTGCCTGTGGAAGTGAAGCGGTTGCCGGAGATGGCAGCGAGGTTTTTGCACTTAGGGCATCCACCAATTTAAGTGCGATTGGCACGGTGGGTCAGGCATTGAGCTATTTTGTTGAAACGGTAAATGAACGCTCCGATGGAAGGATTGTTGCCACTGCAAACTTTGGTGCAGAGCATGGTAGCCAAGCCGAGCAAGTAGAAATGGTGCGTGTAGGTGCATTGGATATGGTAGTTGCATCGCCCGGTAGTGGGCTTGGACCCTTGGTTCCCGAGCTTGCAAGTTTTGAGTTGCCGTTTTCTTACACCGACAACGACCACTTTAGACGTGTTCTTTACGGAATGGAGTCTGAAGTTTCTGCCAGGGTGGAACCTTTTGGTTTTATCGCAATGGCTGGTCAAAGCCAAGGCTCTCGCCACATGCTTACGTTAACTCCGGTACGTCAACTTTCCGACATACAAGGAAGAATAATGCGTGGGCCAAATGCCACATATGTACAAATGTTTGAACATTTAGGAGCCGGTGGAACGACTACCGACTGGAACGAAATCTACACTGCATTACAAACAGGACTCATTGATGGAGCGGAAGCATCTCCGGATATGTTGCATTCTATGCGTTTTCAAGACGTAGCAAGCTACCTCACAATAACAGATCATATCATAGCGAACGTGTTCTACTTTTTTAATGCAGACTGGTGGTACGCCCTACCGACCGATTTGCAAGACATAGTGCGTCAAGCCGCCCACGCTGCAGCGACATTTCAAGCCTACATAGATGACGTAGCCCAAACAGAAGCCTTAGACGAAATGATAGCCGATGGAGTGGAAGTAATAGTGTTGGATGACCTCGCTGACTGGATAGCCGCAGTTGCACCAATGGAAGCGGAGTTCCGTAGCAGAGGCGAAAACTTTGACAGTTTCATATCTGCGATTCGTGCAATTAACTAAGGGCTAAAGCCGTGGGGGCTTCGCTCCCACGGCTTTATAGCACTTTACCTATGAGAGGTAGCACATATGCATGTATTAAAAAACATATATCTATTCCTTTGTAAGCTGCGTGATATTGCGATAATAGGTACAATGGTTGTTATAATCGGTATCGTTATCATGCAGATATTTTTGCGTTATATAGCAACCGGTGCCTTTGTTCCGTTCGCTTGGGGCAACGAGCTTATACAAAACCTTAGCTCTTGGGTATTTTTTTTGGGTGCGAGTTTGGCTGCCAGAGAAGGAGCTCACATTAGTTTAAATTTTCTAAAAGTGAAACTTTTTAAAGGGAAATCCGGATGGTTTGTTGATAAGCTGATTGGTGTTATTTGCCTTCTAACCCTTGGAGCGATTGTTGTGGTTGGTTTTCAATCAGCTTTGGACAATCCTGCCAGCATGGTAAACCTACCCTCTGTTCCCATGACAGTGTTCTTTTTGTCTATCCCTGTCGGAATGTCCTTTGTTTTTGTAGATTTCCTATTAGTTTTAATCTTTGGCTACCACCCGTTTTCCAAAAAAGCGCAAGCAGAAGCAGAGGCAAAAGCAAAAGAAAAGGAGGCCAAATAATATGTTTGAAATAGGTTTGATTTTTGTCGTTTTACTTGGTTTAATTTTTTTGGGTCTCCCTGTCTTTTTAGCTACACTGGTTACAGGCATTATATTTTTGGTAGCAGATGGAATCCCCATGAGTGTTGTAATCATACGTATGTTTGGCTCGATTAACAGCCTGGCACTTATGGCAATCCCATTCTTTATAATCGCCGGTAATATTATTTTACACTCCGGCATAACAGAGCGTTTAATGCAATTTGCAAACGCCTGTGTTGGTTTTTTAAAAGGCGGAATGGGACATGTTAATATTATGACATCTGTGCTTTTTTCCGGCAAACAAGGCTCCGGGGTGGCAGATGCGGCAACTACAGGTAGTATACTTATCCCCGCCATGGAAAAGGAAGGGTACGACAAAGGTTATGCCGTTGCTGTTACAGCAGCTTCTGCAATGATAGCCCCCGTTACTCCTCCATCTATCGCAATGATATTGTATGCTTATTATACCGGTGTTCCTGTAGCTTTTTTGTTTATGGCAGGCATCATACCCGGGATACTGCTTGCATGTTTCCAACTTATAACAAACAGTGTTATGTATCGTGTGTATAAATACAATATACCCACCACGCCATTTTCCCTAAAAAACCTTTTGGTTACAGCATACAAATCTGTTGGGGCATTGCTTATGCCTGCGATAATTATTATTGGTGTTACAACCGGTTTTGTGAGTGCAACAGAGAGTGGTGTTATAGCAATAGTTTATGGGCTATTTTACGGCTTTCTTGTAACAAAAAAATTAAAAGTTGACATGTTGCCAAAAATATTGCTACAATCAGCTATAACATCTGCTGTTGTTATGATGGCAATTGCGGCAACGGGTGTTTTGGGCAACGTTTTTGTGCGTATGCATTTTCAAGCCCAGATGCTAAACTTTGCATTGTACACTATCGGAACTCCTCTTTTGGCTGTGTTTTTTATCATGGGAGCTTTGATTATTATAGGGCTTTTCCTTGACCCTACGGTTATTATTGCTATGTTTGCAATGACAATATTTACTATAGGAAACGCTCTTGGGTTTGACCCGGTGCATTTTGGTATAGTAATGATACTTGTTATGCAACTTGGAGCGATTACACCACCTGCCGGCAGCTTTTTGTTTGTTGCTTGCAGTATAGGTAATTTACCCTTAGAAAAAAGTATAAAACCGCTGTTGCCTTATATTGGTGTGATTTTACTGCTTATTTTGGTGTTGCTGTTTATTCCGCAGTTGGTTACACTATTGCCCTCAATAATATTCCAGTGGTAACAAACCCGTGGGGGTTGACTCTATTTTAGATAGGAGTAATAATTATGTTAGGTATTGCAATTGTTGGGGCCGGAGCTATCGCAAATGCACATGCAGACGCTTTTTTGGAACACAAAGATAAATGCAGAATAGTGGCTATCTGCGATATATTTATGGAAAAAGCACAAGATATAATAGACACAAAAAAACTTGAAGGTACAGTCGCAATAAAAGATTACAAAGACGCACTTAATCTAAGTAATGTGGATGCAGTCAGTATTTGCCTACCGCCCAGAGCTCATAGCCCTGTAGCTTTGGATGCACTAAATGCCGGCAAACATGTTTTGGTCGAAAAACCTATGGCCACATCTTTAAAAGAATGTGATGAAATGATTGATGCTGCAAAAGCAAACAACTGCATACTGTCGCCTGTTGCCCAAAATCGTTACAGAACCCCATATTATAGGGTAAAGCAGCTATTGGAAAATGGGGACGCAGGTGCTGTACGCCATATTATGATAAACTCTCTTTGGTGGCGAGGACAGAGCTATTACGATTTGTGGTGGCGCGGAACCTGGGAAAACGAGTGTGGTGGTTGTGTTGCAAGCCATGCTGTTCATCATATAGACATGTTGAACTGGTATGTAGGTATGCCAAAAAGCGTTACTGCCGTCATAAACAATGTAGGTCATTATAATTCGGAATGTGAAGATATAGGTATAGCCATTTTGGAATATGATAACATGATAGCCCAGCTAACTGTATCACTACTCTCTCACGAAGATGAGCAAAGCGTTGTTATACAAACGGAAAAAGCTCGCCTGAGTATACCTTGGAACCCGGCGGTATCAAAAGCACTACCCAATGGATTCCCGACCAAAGACGAACAAGCTCTAGCCGCTATACAAGCCGGCTACAATCAGCTTCCGCCTCTAAAAACAGAAGGACATGCTGCACAGATTGGTAATTTTTTAAACGCAATCGCCAAAAAAGAGCCGCTATTTATAGAAGCAAACGCCGGTCGCCAAACGATAGAGATAATAATGGCTATTTACAAAGCATCCGTAACAAAGCAACCGGTAACTCTACCCCTAAACAAAAGTGACACATTCTACAACCTAGACACGATGGTAGCCGCCATGCCAAGGTTTTACCAAAAAACAAAAAGTGTAGAAAACTTTTCAGAAAATGTGATAACTATCGGAAGTGATGTTAATAAGTAAAACCATAGGGTTTTGCTCCCAAGGTTTTATAGATAAATAGCATTTTTCATTAGGAATGATAAAAGTGCTGAACTAAGAAAGCAACTCCGCTTGGTAATATTTAAAAAGGACAGTGCTAAGCAGAATTGCTATATTAAGGAGGAATATATGAGTGCGAAAGTAAATGCAGCAGATGGAATGAACTATGCTCCTCAAGGCAAACCGAACCCCGTAGTAAAACAGGGGGAGTTTGTGTTTGCGGCAATCGGTTTGGATCACGGCCATATTGGTGGCCAATGCAACGGCCTTATAGAGGCGGGTGCTACCCTAAAATATATATATGACCCCGACGCAGATAAACTGGAGCGATATTTGAAAATGTACCCCCAAGCAAAAAGAGCTAATAGCGAAGAAGAAGTGTTGTCGGACCCGGAGGTAAAGCTGGTAACCAGCGCCAATATATCAAGCGAAAGATGTGCCCTGGGGTTGCGGGTTATGGAAGCCGGAAAAGACTATTTTACGGACAAAGCCCCTCTTACAACACTGGAACAGCTAGACCAAGCAAAGGCAATGGTTAAAAAGACAGGCAAAAAGTATGGTGTATATTACTCTGAGCGGTTGCATGTGGAGTCGGCTGTATATGCCGGTCAGCTCGTGGCGGATGGTGCAATAGGCAAGGTTGTGCAGACCATAGGAATGGGGCCGCACCGCCTTAGTGCAAATATGCGTCCCGCTTGGTTTTTTGAAAGGGAGCAATATGGCGGCATTTTGTGCGATATTGGTAGTCATCAAATAGAGCAGTTTTTGTTTTATACCGGTGCAAAAGATGCCACGATAGTTGCTGCTAATATAGAAAATTACAACAACAAAAATTACCCCGGCCTTGACGATTTTGGGGATTGTACACTCGTAGGCGACAACGAAACAACGGGTTATTTCAGAGTGGACTGGTTCACTCCGGACGGCCTTAGCGTTTGGGGAGATGGCAGGCTGTTTATACTTGGCACAAAAGGTTATATAGAACTCCGTAAATATGTTGATATTGCCCAAAAGCAAGGGGGCGGCCACGTGTATATGGCAAACGATAAAGGCGAATTTTACTTTGACGTATCCGGAAAAGTAGGCCATCCTTTCTTTGGGCAGTTTGTTTTAGATTGCATAAACAGAACAGAAAACGCAATGACTCAAGAACACGCCTTTAAAGCGGCAGAGATTTGTGTAAAAGCACAGATGAAAGCCGAACAGGAAAAAGGCATATTGCGAAAGGGGTGATTAAAATTTTAACCCTATCAAAAGAGAACCTTGAAAACAATAAATCCTACTGGTTGGAACAGGGTTTGCAGGTACCTAGCTTCGATATAGAACAAGTAAGTGCCATCACAAAAGAAGAGCCAACTTGGCTTCATTTTGGTGCAGGAAACATTTTTAGGGCATTTCCTGCACTATCATTGCAAAATTTGCTAAACAACGGCAAATATAACAAAGGAATCATTGCTTGCGAAACTTTCGACGAAGAGATTATCGAAAAAGCCTTTACCCCTTACGATAATTTGACCACAGCTGTTATATTGAAATACAATGGCGATGTAGAGATTAGCATTGTGGCAAGCATTGTAGAAAGTTTGGTTTTGTCTAAAAACAAAAACAGGCTTGAGCAAATTTTTGCTAACCCCTCTTTGCAAATAGTTAGTTTTACTATAACCGAAAAAGGTTATGCAACAAAAGACAACCACGGCAAAACATTGCCATGGGTTTTGGAAGACCAGAAAGGTGAACCGACCAATGCTAAAACGGCGGTTGGGCTAACAACTTATTTGCTGCTAAAGCGGTTTAATGAAAACGGTACGCCCTTGGCATTGGTAAGCATGGATAACTGTGCCAATAATGGGGATCTGTTAAAAGGTGCAATCCACACAATGGCAACAAGCTGGCTCAATGCCGGGCATGTCAACCGAGATTTTTTGGAATATTTGCAAAAAAGCGTTTCGTATCCCATAAGCATGATAGACAAAATAACTCCGGGTCCCAGCAACGATGTGGCGGATATCCTTCAAAAGGTTGGTTTTAAAGACACCACTATTACAAAAACCGGAAAAAACACCGTCGTTTCCCCTTTCGTTAATGCAGAAGAAACGGGCTACTTGGTAATCGAAGATATTTTCCCTAACGGACGGCCACCTTTGGAACAAGCCGGGATTATTTTTTCTGATCGGTCTGCTGTAGAAAATATAGAAAAGATGAAAGTGGGAGCTTGCCTTAACCCTCTTCATACCATAATAGCAATTTTTGGGTGTTTGTTGGGATACACCGCCGTTAGCCAAGCAATGAAAGACAAGGCTTTAGTAAAGTTGATTGAAGAAGCTGGCTACAGGGAGGCTTTGCCCCACGTACCCGATCCCGGCATTATTAACCCTCAAGAATTTATAAAAGAGGTGCTAACGGTGCGGTTCCCTAATCCATTTATTCCGGACACGCCCCAACGCATAGCAACAGATACATCTTTAAAAATACCGGTGCGATTTGGAGAAGTGCTAAAGACGATGGAAAAAAAGGGACAGGATTTGAGCGAGCTTAAAGCGATACCTTTTTTTGTTGCAGGATGGTTTAGGTATTTGACCAAAATCAACGATGCAGGAGTTCCTTTTGAGCTTAGCCCTGATCCAATGTTGCAGGAGCTTGTGCCAATTTTTGCCCAATATAAAATGGGCGAAAAAATCGGCTTTGACAAAAAAACTAAAGATTTGCTTAAAAGTAAGGCGATTTTTGGTGTGGACTTAGAACAAGCGGGGCTTGCAAAAAAAATCGAACAGTATTTTAATGAAATGATAAGCGAAGCAGGAGCCGTAAGGGTTGCTTTAGACAATTTTTAACCTTTGAACTTTTATTTGAACTTTTATTTGGAAAGGAATGGCAATAACTATGAAAGCTACATTAAGATGGTTTGGTCCCGTGGACGACAGTGTATCCCTTGCTCAGATTAGGCAAATACCTAATGTTGTTGGGGTTGTGTCTGCATTGCAAGAAATACCCGTAGGGGATATTTGGCCTTTGGAAGCAATAGAAGAAAGAAAGCGTTTGGTAGAAGCGTCCGGCCTCAAATTGCTTGGGATAGAAAGCGTGAATATTCACGAAGAAATTAAGCTAAAGGGAGCTCCAACTCAAAAGTTAATTGAAAACTATAAAGAATGCATAAAAAACCTTAGCAAAGCAGGCATAGACACAATATGCTACAATTTTATGCCGATATTTGACTGGGCTAGAAGCGATTTGGCAAAAGATTTGCCGGATGGTTCAAATGTACTTTCCTACGACAAGGACCTGATAGAAGGTAAAACTCCCGAGCAAATGTTTGACGAAATTACATCTAGCTCCAAGGGGTATTCATTGCCTGGTTGGGAGCCGGAAAAACTACCGGTTCTAAAAAATCTGTTTTCTCGATACAAAGGTGTAACAGAGGATGATCTTTTTGAAAATCTTCGCAACTTTTTATCACAAATTATACCAATTGCCGAAGAGTATAATGTGAAAATGGCGATACATCCGGATGACCCCCCATGGGGAATTTTTGGGTTGCCGCGCATTACTTCTACGGAAGCCCATTTAGAAAAAATCTTATCTCTTGTGGACAGCCCAAACCATGGGCTAACGTTTTGCACCGGCTCTTTGGGTGCACGTGAAGATAACGATTTACCAAAAATGATACGCAAATTTGGAGATCGTATCCATTTTATGCACATTCGCAATGTGAAAATACACGAACCCGGCAAATTTGACGAAGCTAGCCACCTTTCTAGCGATGGAAATGTGGATATGTACCAAGTTGTAAAAGCATTGCACGATATAAAGTTTGAAGGGATTTTCCGCCCTGATCATGGACGTATGGTGTGGGGTGAGGTTGCCCGGCCCGGTTATGGACTGTACGACAGAGCAATGGGTGTTACGTATCTAAACGGTCTATGGGAAGCAATAAACAAAGAAAATAGCAAGTAGAGAAATTTGTAGTAAAAAACACTTGTGCAATTGGGTAAAATTATGTTATGATATAGTCATGAGGCAAAAAATGTTTGCCACACTTTTAATTTCATTTAAGGAGGAACTACAATGACAAAAATCGGTATCAATGGCTTTGGACGTATCGGTCGCCTTGTTCTTAGAGGTGCGATGGAAAGGAAAGATGTAGAAGTTGTAGCAATAAACGACCCTTTCATTAACCTAGACTACATGGCGTATATGCTAAAGTACGACACTATCCACGGCCGTTACAAAGGTGATGTGGAAGTTAAAGACGGAAAATTGGTAGTGTGCGGCAAGGAAATTGCAGTTTTTGCGGAGCGGGAACCAGAAAAAATTGGCTGGAAAAGCACCGGTGCAGACTACATTGTGGAAAGCACGGGAGTTTTTACAAAGATAGACACAGCCAGTGCCCACTTTAAAGGCGGTGCTAAAAAAGTTATTATTTCTGCCCCTAGTGCAGATGCTCCAATGTTTGTTATGGGCGTTAATCACAACAAATACGAAACCGGTATGAATGTAGTATCTAATGCCTCTTGCACAACTAACTGTTTGGCTCCTCTTGCAAAGGTAATAAACGACAACTTTGGTATTGTTGAAGGGTTGATGACTACAGTTCATGCAACAACAGCCACCCAAAAAACAGTGGATGGGCCTTCTTCTAAAGACTGGCGCGGTGGCCGTGCAGCAGCAGGGAACATTATCCCTTCCAGCACCGGTGCCGCAAAAGCCGTTGGTAAAGTAATACCAGAGCTAAACGGCAAGCTAACAGGTATGGCTTTCAGAATCCCTACGCTTAATGTTTCTGTTGTGGACCTTACCTGTCGCCTGGAAAAAGGTGCAAGCTACGAAGACATAAAAAAAGCTGTTAAAAAAGCTGCCGATGGCGAGCTAAAAGGCATCCTTGCCTACACAGAAGATGATGTAGTAAGCTCCGATTTTATAGGTGAACCAGCCACATCGGTTTTTGATGCAAAAGCAGGTATTTCTCTAAGTGACAATTTTGTTAAACTAATAGCTTGGTATGACAATGAGTGGGGCTACTCACTAAAAGTTATAGACTTTATAACTCACATGGCAAAAGTAGACGGAAACTAAAGAAACGTGTTCCCATTAGACTTCCTCGGCATTCGCAATATAATCTAAGGGTGTCCCCTAATTATCGATGTCTAAATGATGATTAGGGTTGTACCCTATGATTTTCGAGGAAGTCTATTTTTAAGAGGTTAGTTAATGAAAAAAACTAAAAATATATTTATAGCCATATTTTTCGGGGTTTTTTTGGTTGCTTGTGGTAATGCTGCGGTATCAGATAATATGTCAGCAGTTGGCACATATCAAAATGAACAAGAAAATGAAATTAATCGCCCTTTCATTGGTACATATTTATCAGAGTTTGCATCTATTGCCCCTTTGGGGGATAACAGTGCCTCTACCCGAGAAATTTTGCGTAACATGCACGATGCCCTTTATGGCTACTATCCGGATGGTAGCTTGTTTTTAAGCCTTGCAGAAGAAATAATATACGAAATGGACGATACATTTGTGATTGCCCATATTACATTGCGAGAAAACATTTATTTTCACACAGGCCGAACAATAGATGCCTGGGATGTGGAATATTCCTTTAAACGTTTGGCTGGTCTTATTCCGGAGATAGATACTACACAGATTTTGGCTGCGGGGCTTTTTACAAATATGCTTAACGGCAACCCACTAGATGGTTTCACCCCCGGTCGTATAGAAGTACATAACGAGCATCAGCTCACAGCATATTTTGACAACAACACAGGCATATCGGCTATTCGCCACCAATTGGCAGACGGTGTTATAGTTCCTAGAGATTATCCCGAATATCTTCAGCAGGTGCATCCTGTTGGGGCAGGACCTTTCAAATTTGTTGAACATGTCCCTGGGGACAGAATCGTTTTTACACGTTTTGACCAATGGCACAGAGATTTGCCTGAAATTATAGATGCAGAGTTTCGTCTTTTTACCGACCCAACTGTAATGACTCTAGCTTTTCAGGCTGGCGAAATTGATATACTGACCGTAAACGACGAAAACTACACTGCAATTGCTGCAATGGGAGTGGAAATTTATGAGGGTTTGAGCAACGATGTGTGGGTATTGTACCTTAATCATTTAAATGATTATTTTAGCGATATTCGTGTGCGTCAAGCTATACATTACGCCATTGACCAAGAGCTTATAAACCAAATTGCAGCGGGCGGCAGAGGTGCTGCCCTGCATTCCCACATGTCTCCTTTTTTGACTACATACTACAACCCGAACCTTCGAGACATGTACCCCTTTAATCCGGAAAGAGCTTTGGAGCTTCTTGCAGAAGCCGGTTTTCCGAACGGATTTAACGCCAACTTTAGAATAGTTGACAACCCGCAGTACCACGATATTGCCGCTGTTGTTCAAGCTCAGCTAGCAAATGTAGGCATTAATTTGGGAATAGAATCCATGCCCTGGGGTACGTTTTTCCCGGAGGTTTTTCAAGGGCGTAACTTTGAAGTGAATTTGCTTAATATCGTTGGTTTTGCAGATGCTTCACGTATTCTTGGGCGTTATCTTTCTACTGCAAACGGGAATATAAGCGGGCATAGCCATCCGGAGTTGGACAGACTCATTTTAGGGGCTCGTGCTTCTGCTGATCACGCTGTTGCCATAGAAAAATACAAAGAGGTGCAACGTGTTTTAGCGGAAGAAGCCGTTGCTTTTTGGACGATTGCTCCGGGGATAATGACAGCTCTAAGCCCGGATTTTGTTGGTTTTAGAAATTACCCCTTTGCTTTTGTGGATATTAGTATTATACGTTTTGCGAGGTGAGTTATAATGTCGAAAAAAACCCTTTTGTCTGTAGTTGCGGTTATAGCAGTAATTGCTGTTTTTGTTGTGTTAAATTCAAGCTCCGGTTACGTAGCAGTTGCCGCTTTAGACTATCACTATGGTAATACGGAAGAAACGCAAGAAATAGAGGAAGAGACAGAAGAAGCAGAAGACTTTATAATCTATGAAGAATCTGCTCCCGCTATTTTTGAAGGCTTTAGAGCAACAGATGAGGATTTTAGGGGAGTTTGGGTAACGACAGTTATAAATTTGGATTTTCCCACCACACCTGCACTTTCCAACGAAGAAATACGAAGAGAAATTAACTATATAGTGGACACCAGTGCGGCAATGGGCTTAAATGCCATTATTTTGCAGGTACGTCCTGCCGGAGATGCTATTTATCCTTCCAATATCTTCCCTTGGTCTAAATATTTGACAGGGGAGCAGGGGTTAGCCCCTGCTGATGGCTTTGATCCACTAGCCTATTGGTTATACCGCACGCATGGAGCAGGCATGGAGCTTCACGCCTGGATAAACCCTTATCGCGTTACCCACACAACATCTAACATTAGAGATGTTAACTTGCTGTACCCAACAAGCCCTGCCAGGCTAAACCCCCACTTGGTCGTGCCTTTTGCAAGAGGTAGCAATTATGCAC
Source organism: Defluviitaleaceae bacterium (assembly GCA_009778165.1). Taxonomy (GTDB): domain Bacteria; phylum Bacillota; class Clostridia; order Lachnospirales; family UBA5962; genus WRKF01. The sequence goes on along the minus strand of WRKF01000180.1, from coordinate 22,234 downwards.
TTTATTTAGACCCCGGTTTTCCTGAAAGCAGGCAAATAATTATAGACGGCATAATAGAACTCCTAACAAATTATGATTTAGACGGGATACATTTTGACGACTATTTTTATCCAGGGCGTTATTTTAACGACAGTGTATCTTTTGCAATGCATGGATATGGTATGAGCCACCGAGAATGGCGTTTAAACAACGTAAACACGCTTATTTATGAGGTTCGACAAACGATAAACTACATTAATCCAAATGTACGCTTTGGCATTTCGCCAACCGGTATTTGGGCAAACGATAACATTGAACCCAGAGGTTCCGCAACCCGTGGTTACCAACACTATATAGAGCTTGCGGCAGATTCTTTGCACTGGATACGCGAAGGTTGGGTAGACTATATAATACCGCAAATTTATTGGCACATTGGCTTTGAAATTGCAGATTATTATACACTGTTGCGATGGTGGGAAAATGCCCTTTACGGTTCGGATGTGGCGTTGCATATAGGTCATGCCGCTTGGCGCGAATATGAGGGGCATATGGGATGGCGACCACCGGGGGAGTTATTAAGGCAACTACAGCTAAATTATCAATCCGATATTGTTAGAGGTTCAGTATTTTTTAGATGGTGGCATTTGCGTGATCACGTAGCCGATACGCTTTACAATTGGTATGCAGAAAGACCTCTGCCGGAAAACGAGTGGCTGACTAGCCCACTAAGATATACAGCAAATTAATTTTTTTAGACTTTTATAGCAAATTAACTTTTCGTTAGCTTTTTTAAATTCAGAAAAGTTAATTTGCTTTCCTTAATTTAGCACTTTTGTTGTTTTTAAAATAGCTTTAGAGGAGTAACATGTTTTATATTTTCAAAAAAATCGCTATATCTATCTTAACCATCTTTTTGATTTCAATATTTGTGTTTTTTATGTTTCAGGTTATTCCCGGAGATCCTGTTTTAGCACAGCTTGGCATAGATGGTATTGGAGACAATCCCTTATTAGCAGAAAATTTGAGGGAAGCCTTTGAGATGGATGTGCCGGTGGTACAGCGTTATGTGAATTGGGCTGTTCGTGTTGTGGGAGGGGATTTGGGAGAAAGTTTCCAGTTCCGCACCCCTGTTGCAGAGTTGATTGCAAGTCGTTTACCTCAAACATTTTCTTTGGCACTTACCTCTTTAGCGGCGGTAATTGTTTTTGGAATACCATTGGGGATTTTTTTGGCAAATCACGGACACAAAAAACAAGGGGTAATAGTTTCTATCTTATCTCAGATTTTTATAGCTTTACCTAGTTTTTGGTTTGCCATTTTACTTATATGGATTTTTGCTTTTCACCTCAATTTTGGAAGTATGCGTGTTATTATTGACTGGGGCAATCCCGCAAACACATTAAGGGATTTGACTTTACCAGTTGCTGCCCTAAGCCTTGGAGCTATTGCAATAGTTGCCCGATATGTTAAGGCTTCTGTTTTGGAGCAAAAAAACAGCGAGTATGTAACAGTCGCTTTGGCAAAAGGCATGACAGAAAGCCAAGTTATGCGTAAACATATATTGCGAAACTCTCTTATACCCATTCTTACCATTTTAGGACTCACCTCTGTTGGGCTTTTTACGGGCAGTATCGTAATAGAAAATGTGTTTACAATCCAGGGCATTGGATCCTTGTTGATAAATGCAATCAATTTTAATGATTATCCTTTAATACAAGGGATTGTGTTGTATTTTAGTGTGATTGTGGTAGCTTTGGGATTGTTTTTGGACATGCTCCACGTTTTGATAGATCCAAGAATTAAACGGGGATGGAAATGATAGGCTTCCGACCCTTATGTAACACGTAACAAGGCTGATTGACTTTTGCTGAAAAAATCAATCAGCCACTTTTTTTTGATTTTTTTGATTTTTTTGATTTTTTATATCAGTCTAACATTTTGAAAAAATGGAACAGACCGCAAACACACATGCAGACCATCTATACCGGTATATGGGAAAGGGTTGTGAGGGTGCCACAGTGGTATTATAGGTATATAATACGCCAATATTTCTCCCAGCTCGTTGTATATTTCTTGTCTACGAAGGGGATCGCCTGTTCTATGACCTTCCTCTATCAGTGCATCTACAGTGGGGTTGCTAAAGAAAGCTCTGTTTCCGCTTGCTCCAAAGTTAGAAGAATGATATAGCCCAAAAAATGCGTTATCTGCATCTAGCGTAACTATGGACCAACCCAATATAAACATGTCGTGTAAGCCTGCACCAATAGATTCCATGTAGGCACCCCATTCCATGGCTTCAATTTCCACAGTTATGTTTAGTGCCGCTAAATCTGCATGGAGCAGTTCAGCGATTAGCTGTCGTGCAGAATTTCCGATATTGTACCAAAAACCGATAGTAAAACCACCATTCGGCCATTGAGATTGAGAAAGTAGATAATGGGCGTATTCCAAATCTCTTTCAGGCACCAAAAGCCCTTGGGGAGCAAAGTCTATAAAGGGCGGAGCGGTGCTTGTAGCTAAATCTGCACCCCCTTCATTTATTATAAGTATCGCTTCTCTGTTTATTGCGTGGTTTATTGCTCGTCTAACAAAAGGATCTGCCAAATATTCTGTGTTCAAATTAAAACTAAGATAGTGTATTGTTGGTGCAATGTTTAGAACGTAAGAAACGTTTTCCATTGCTGAATACAAAGGTTGGGTCATAGAGTTTCCCTGCATACCGTTTGCCTCTCCCGTTTCCAACATAGCTAACCTAGTGTTTGTATCGGGTATTACACGCCATATTAGCCGTTCAAAAGAGATCGGCCCGTTCCAATAGTATGGGTTGCGGACAAAATATATACGATCTCCATGAATACGCTCGTATTGCACGAAGGGTCCCGTTCCCACAGGGTTTTCCGATACAGTGGTACCGCCTGCCTCTTCATATGCAATAGCTGCAGGAGACACAATAAAAGTGGCACTTGTTGTAAAATGGGTTGGCAGAGGAGCAAAAGGGTAAAATGTGTGAACGCGGATTATATAGTCTGACTCTATTGTGATGTCGGAAACCATACCGAGCATAACAGGGGCAGAAGGTGAAGCAATATGATCTGATCGCACCCTATCAAGAGAACGTAACACCGCATAGGCATTAAAAGGTTCACCATCACTAAAATACACATCTTGGCGTAAAACAAACTCCCACACGGTGGGTTCTATTTGTTCAAAAGAATATGCAAGGAGCGGTTGCAAAACATGGTTTTCATCGAACCATGTGAGTCCTTCAAAGACTTGGCTTTGAGCATTCCAACTGGGATGATCGCCCACTCTGTGAGGATCCATAGAAACAGGGTCGCTAGGAGCTAACCAAACGACATCTCCCGAGCCGGGGAGATTGGTAGCAGACTGTTCGGCATTGTCTGCCGCAGGCAAAGTCGGTTGCACGGTGCAAGCTACAAAAAGCATTGCAAATAAAGGAATAAAAAAAGCTGTTTTCATTTGTTTCTCCTTTCCTTTGCTCGAATCCAGCAAAGTGCAGAATTTTTTAAAGTGTTACACTTTTGTAACACAGACTGTATTATATATTTGTTTGCGGATTTTGTCAAGTGTGCGAGTTTTGCGGTTCACGGAAATTTAGTTTTTTAGTTAAAATTACACAATAAATTTCTTTTTTGAGACGATTGTATTGGTAAGTTTTTTTGAAAAAATTTCAAATACAGTCCCTTTTTGAAAATATATGCTGTTAGAAGATGTGCGACTTTATCACAAACTTAATTTCCGTGATTATGAATTTTTAGATATGGACAAAAAAACAAAAGTGTGATAGAATTGTAGTAAAATAGTATTGAATGTTTTTGTGTTTTGCGTGTTTTGTTCAATGTAATAGTTCTATCCATACTCTAAATTTGCAAAAGGAGAGTGAAAATATGAAAAGATTACAATTTATAAACAAAATGAAACTTTCTCATAAACTTACGCTTGCTATTGTCGCTTTGTCTGCCTTTTCTTCGATAGTTAATTTCACTATAATAAACACAGTTGCAAGGGTTGAGGTAGAAAATAGCATTCTTGTAAGAACTTATGGTGAAGTTAGCATTTATGCCAGCGAGCTGGATGCGTGGTTTAGAGAAAGTGAAGTTGCTGTTAATAGCCTTGCGGCAGCGTTGGAACGTTTTGATCGTGGTGTGCAGCAAGATATTCTTGTGGTTTTTTATGAAGAATTTGACTTCATAGAAGTAACGTATATTGGCTTTACTCACGATGGGGTTATTTTGTCGAGCGATTTTTGGATACCGGATTACGACTTTATATTACAGGAACGAGATTGGTTTTTGGAGGCGGTCTCAGCGGGTGGCAACCCTATTTTTACAAGCCCTTACATAGATGAAGGTTATCTTGAGGGGCTTATTGTTTCTCTTACACGTTATATTCCATCTATCGGTGCAGTTGTTGGTTTTGACCTAGGACTGGAATATATCATAGACAGGTTAGATGCCATAAACATACCCGGGGATGGCTATGCGTTTTTGTTAGATGCACACGGTTATGTAGTTTCTCATCACAACCCATCTATTGCTCCAACAATGGACGGTCTTATAAACATATCAGCCACTCCATACGCCAATCTATTAGACACACAAGAAACAACTATTTTCGGCGATGTATTGGGGATATCCTCTTACCTTATGACATTTGATTTAGGTAGCACAGGTTGGACCTTGGTTTCTGTTTTTCCATCAACGGTAGTTTCGGAGCCCACGTGGCAGTTGCTTTCAGGGTTTATGATAATGTTTCTAATAATCGTAGCTATATTTTGCGTTTGTATACTTCTTTTCGTATCAAGGCTTATATCGTCAACAATCAGAAAAAAAATAGATGCATTTAGAGAAGTTTCTGCGGCGCTGGCTAGTGGCGACGATGTTTCAGCTTCAAATAATCTTGGTGACAGCTCCTTTGGTTTTGGTGCAATGGATAGCGAATTTGCGTTGATTGCAGACAGCATAGCAAATGTATACGGCGATATAGATAATATCTACAATGAACATTCGCTTGGCAACTATACTTTTTTGTCAGACACAACAAAACATGACGGCATTTACAAAGAGATCTTGGAAAGAGTTAACGTGCTTGTTTCAACATCTAACCACAAAAGAGAAGATATTTTAGAATATTTTCAACAATTGGCAAACGGTAATTTTGATGTAGAATGCACACAAAAATTTGTCGGAAAAGAGGCTTTTATAAACGATATTTTGGCAACGGTAAAGCAAAACATTGTAGATGTAACAGATTCTATTGCTCATATAACACAAGCAGCACAAAACGGCGATGTAAACTACAATGCCGATTCTACCAAATATATGGGTCAATGGGCAGAAATTATAAACGAAATGAACAAAATAATAGCGGCAATAAACACCCCAATAACAGAAATGAAAAACGTTTTGGCACGTTTTAATGAAGGTTATTTTGACACAAAAATAGAAGGCGATTATTCCGGAATTTTTGCTGAAATCAAAAAAGACGTAAACATGATAGTATCAGAAATGGGTAACTATGTGCGTGAGATTAGCGTAAGCCTAGAAGCAATATCGAACGGCGATTTGACACATAGATCAAATATGCGGTTTTCCGGTGAATTTAATGAGATAGGAAAATCTATAAACAATATAGCACAGACACTGCAAAAAACCCTATCAGAGATTGTAGCGGCATCCAAACAAATGTTGGACGGTGCTACCATAGTGTCTGCAAGTGCCACTAGCATAGCAAATGGTGCAACCGACCAAAGAGATTCCGTTTCTGCACTTAATATTACCGTTGGAAAAATAAATGAGCAGACGTTGGAAAACTCCCAAAACGCCTCTGAAGCTACTGTTATTTCTAATGAATCGGTAGAAAATGCACAGGGCGGCAATGTTTCTATGAAACAAATGCTAGAAGCTATGCTTTCTATAAAGGAGTCTAGCACTAATATATCACGAATAACAAAGGTTATTCAAGATATAGCGTTTCAAACAAACCTGCTTTCGCTAAATGCCTCTGTAGAGGCGGCACGAGCAGGCGAACACGGCAAGGGTTTTGCGGTTGTAGCAGAAGAGGTTCGCAATTTGGCAACAAGAAGCCAGCAAGCCGCAACAGAAACTACAGAACTTATAGAAGATTCGCTAACCAGGGTTGATATGGGTAGCGGCATCGCACAGTCCACATCAGAGGCATTGGACGGTATAGTTGTTAGTGCAAATAACGTGCTACAAATAATAAAAAATATTGCCGATTCCTCGAACAAGCAAACACAAGCTGTTAACCAAATAAAATCGGAGCTTGACAAAATATCAGCTGTAGTTTTTAACAACCAAGCACTGTCGCAGGAAAGTGCCGCCACTGCACATGAACTTAACTCGCAAGCAGAACAATTAGGGGTTTTGGTTTCGTATTTTAAATTGTAATTATACAAGTGCTATATACCATTTTCAATTGTTTTGTCTTAAAATCAGCATCCAAAAGTTAAGGCTGCAAGAAAAAGTTGGCGTATCGAGTGAGCCAACTTTTTTGTTGCAGCGTATCAATTACCGGCATAACAACGCAACCGCATACTTATGTTATGTTTACCGTAACATTTCAAACCCTCTAAAATATTTAAATACAGCGCGATCAACAATAAGATCCTCGGGTACAAAGGGGTTTTCCCAAAAACGAGAGTCGGAAGAACCGTTGCGGTGATCCCCCATTACAAAAAATTCGTTTTCCCCCACCAAAAACGGACCGTGGTTGCCAAAAAAATCCTCTTTTATAAAAGTAGCATCTTCTTCTAAAAACTCCCCGTCTATATAAACTCTGCCATTAGCAACCAATACCGTTTCCCCTGGCATCCCTATTATACGCTTAATGTAAAGGTCATGATCGGGGGGTCTGTTTGGGTTGTGAAAAACAACAACATCAAAACGAGATGGGCTATTAAATAGATAACTCCACCGAAAAGCCATTAAGCGGTCATTTGTCATTATTGTTGTTTCCATGCTCCCTGTAGGAACCATGGCATTAACAATTACAAAATTGTTTACAAAAAAAGCTATAACTGCAGCAGTAATGCTCATGTTAAAAACATGAGTAAACAAAGTTGTCATTTTTCTGACGCTCCATCAATCATTGCTTTTATTTTTTGAGCTTCCTCACAGCTTGCAAAGAAAGGTTTAAAATGTTAAAATCGTGTTGTGATGTAGGGGAATTTTAGGGAATAAAAATCAAAAAATAAAAATTGGCAAATATAGAAAAAATTTGAAAGCCATATACTTAATGAGGTGCAAAATGAATTTAACATTTAACGGTAATCCCATTACACTGGAAGGTCAACAATTGCAAGTAAATGACACATTAAAGAACTTCACCGTATCTACAAACACCCTCACAAAAATGTCTCTTGCAGACACCGGCGGTGTGCGAATATTTCTGTCTGTTCCTTCTTTAGACACCCCTGTATGCAGTACAGAGGTAAACACATTTAATAAGCGTGCTTCAGAGATACCTGGTGTTACTCTTTACATTGTGTCTATGGATTTGCCTTTTGCACAAAACCGCTTTTGTGACGCAAACAAAATAGAAAATGTTGTTACACTTTCCGATCACATTGAAAGAGGTTTTGCGAGAGCTACAGGGACATACATAAAAGAAATGGGTCTTTTGTCAAGGTCTGTTTTTGTTTTGGATCCTAACAACAAAGTTGTTTATGTTGAATATGTTCAAGAGCTTACAGAACATCCCAACTATGATGCAGTAATTAGTGCTGCAAAAGATATTAGTTAAACAATATGACGATACCATCACCACTAAAGCCCGGAGACAAAGTTGGTCTTATTGCTCCTGCGGGTCCATTACCGAAAGATGCGGAGGAACAGGCTTGCAGGGCAATAAAAAAGCTCAAACTTGTTCCGGTTATTGGGAAGTATGCTAACCAAAGCACAGGTTATTTGGCAGGCAACGATCACCAAAGAGCTTGGGATTTTAATAACATGTTTGCAGACAACGAAATAAAAGGCATTATCTGTTTAAAGGGAGGTTATGGAACTATCCGCATTTTGAACAAAATTGACTGGTCGCTGCCGATCAAAAACCCAAAAGTTTTTGTTGGGTATAGCGACATTACCGCATTGCATATTGCTCTTAACCAACGCTGTGGGCTTGTTACATATCATGGACCAATGGCTGCAATAGAGCTAATAAAAGAGATAGATGAAGCAAGTTTTACTTCTCTTGAAAATCATATTTTTGGCAAAAAAAATGATACCTACTGCTTTAATCTTGGTGAGTATCCCATTAAAACCATTGTTAAAGGCAGCTTTAGCGGCAGGCTAACGGGCGGCAATTTGGCGACTATAGTATCCACTCTCGGCACACCATATGAGATTAATACTGTCGGTGCTGTGCTTTTTTTGGAAGATATAGACGAACCCCCCTACAAAATAGACAGAATGATAACACAAATGGAGCAATGCGGTAAATTTAAAGAGCTTGCAGGGATAGTCTTGGGAGATTTTACAGATGCCGATTGCAACAGATTGCCCATCGACCACATAGCGCATATTATGGAATCCTTGGGAGTACCATGCGTATACGGGTTGCCTTGCGGTCATACTTTACCTAATATTACCCTACCCCTGGGCGTAACCGCAAAATGGGATTCTCTGTAACCGTTCCACACTACACTCGTACCATCCATATAGCAGTTCCGTATTTAATTGTCCTTATGAATTTTTTGGAACTGCTACATATTTGCATATTAAGGAAGCAACTTAACTTTTTTGATTTTTTGATTTTTTTGATTTAAAAAAAATCACAGGATCACAGGAAAAAGTTAAGTTGCTATATACTCTGGAGGATTTAGCACGTGAAAAAATACGATACCAATATGGTGACTTTACCAACAAGAAATGAGAAAATTGCATACAGAAAGGGAGGAACCGCAAAAGAGCATATCCTGCTTATTCATGGTAATATGTCTTCCTCTGTGCATTGGCAAACAACTATAGAGGATCTTGAAAAAGATTTTTCTGTTTACGCACCTGATTTAAGAGGTTTTGGAGAGAGTTCTTACAACGCCTCTTTTGATTCGCTAAAATGTTTGGCTGAAGATTTAAATGAATTTATTAACGAAGTTAATATCGGCAACCTTACAGTTATAGGATGGTCTACCGGGGGTGGTGTAGCTCTTGAGCTTTGTGCATTGTGCCCAAGCGTAGTTAAAAAAGTAATCACTATAGGTTCTGTGCCGGTTACGGGTTATCCGATTTTTAAAAAAGATGAGCAAGGTGTACCTATCGTAACCGAGCTTCTTAAAACAAAAGCAGAAATTGCAAACGACCCCGTTCAAGTTTTGCCTGTGCTTAATGCGTACGAAAATAAAGATCGGGGTTTTATTCGGCTCATACTTGATAACGCTCTGTATTCGAAAGCGAAGCCATCTGACGCTGAGTATGAGGCATATATTGACGCTATTTTGCAACAACGTTGCCTAGTCGATACTAATTATGCACTGCTTACGTTTAACATAACAAATGCTGTATCTAAATCTACCAACGCTCCGGGAAGTAATCACCTTGATCTTATAAAATGCCCCATTGTTATGTTGCAAGGTGCCGACGATCTCGTTGTACCTCTTGCTTGGGCTAAAGAGTCTCACGCAATTATGGCAGATAAGGCAGACTTTATGCTTTTGGAAGGCTTGGGGCATTCTGTAATGACAGATAATTTCTCGGTATTTATCCAAAAATTACGCAAGGCACTTTTATAGCAGTTTTAGTGTGAATTTAAAGGGCTAATTTAAAACGGAACTGCTATACTATAGCAAATTAACTTTTCGTGCTATAGAAAAATTATTTGCCTATAACGCCTTTTTGTGTTAGAATTATAGTATAGTGCTTTTTTCGAGACATTGTCTGTTTTAAAAGCAGTAATCGGCTAGGAGAGGCTTGTTGAGAAAAATGCAACGCAAGGAATGGACGCGGGCTATTTTAAAAATAAATAGCGAGAGATAACAAAAACAAAGAAATATTCAAGGAGATAAAATGGACAATTTAAAAGAATCCATAGAAGAATTTATAACCGCAGGAGAAAAAAAACAAACCAAAAAATGGTCTGCATTTATTGAAAGTGATGTTCTTAACTTTTTTAACACCCACGGTATAGAAAAATTGGCAATAGAAGATGGTGGTGGCAACAAAGCAAAGTTATCTCGCCAAAAAAACGACGAAGTAAAAGTCGAATCCTCTTCTACTACAATATATTAATAACGAGGTAGTTAATGTACAAGCGTATAGTTATAAAATTGAGCGGCGAAGCCCTATCTGGTGCTAACTCGAACAGCGACAGCAATGGAAACGGTAATTTGTATGACACAACTATTATTGACAACATTATTGCAGACATAAAATATTTGACAGACAAAGGAGTGCAGATATGCCTTGCTATTGGGGGCGGCAACATTTGGCGCGGTCGCAACGCAGACCATATAGACAAAACAAAAGCGGATCAAATGGGTATGCTTGCAACCGTTATAAATAGCATGTATTTGTGTGAACGGTTGATCGCTGCCGGGCAAACGGCACAAGTTTTTACCCCCTTTAGCGTAGGAACGTTTACCACTCCTTATTCAAAGGAAGCAGCAGAACGAACACTTAAAGATGGTGGCGTTGTTATTTTTGGCGGCGGGCTTGGACATCCTTTTTTTTCTACCGATACCGTGCCTGTGCTTCGTGCTTGTGAGTTAAACTGCGATTGTGTGTTTTTCGCAAAAAACATAAATGGCGTGTACGACAAAAACCCCATAACTCACCCCGATGCCGTACGTTACAAAAGCCTGACCTACAGAGAAATAATCGAACAAAATTTTGAGGTTATAGATATAGCCGCCATGGTTCTTTGCGAAAACAACAATATACCTTCCATTGTGTTTTCTCTAACAGAAGCCGGGAGCATACGCAGAGCCGCTCTTGATAAAGATAGCGATGTTGGAACAATCATATCTGTATAGGAGTTTGATAAAATGAGCGATATAAAACCTTTTGAACAAAAAATGGAAAAAACAATCGAAAATTTTCAAAATGACCTTGCCACGCTTAGAGCAGGGAGAGCTAACCCCCGAGTGTTGGATAAAATAACTGTAGACTATTACGGAACATCTACCCCGGTAAACCAGGTGGGTAACGTTACTGTTCCAGAGGCTAGGGTTATACAAATTGCCCCTTGGGAGCAAAATATGCTAAAAGAAATAGAGAAATCTATTATGGCATCTGATTTGGGTATTAATCCCTCAAATGACGGAAAGGTTATCCGCCTTATTTTTCCGCAACTGACAGAGGAACGCCGAAAAGCCTTGACAAAAGACGTAAAAAAGAAGGGTGAAGACGCAAAGGTGGCAATCCGAAACATTCGCAGAGAGGCTATGGATTCCTTCAAAAAAATGACAAAAGATAAATCTGCAACGGAAGATGATGTGAAAAAGTTGGAAGAACAGACCCAAAAACTGACAGACAAAGTTATAGGGCAAATAGACAAAATAGTGGAAGAAAAAAATAAGGACATATTGTCCATATAGTGAGGTAGGTTATATGAAAAACCTACCAAGCCACATTGCCATTGTAATGGATGGTAACCGAAGGTGGGCGAAAAAAAGAATGTTACCAAAAGCGGCAGGGCATAGGGCAGGGGCAAAAGCGCTCGAAAACCTAACAAAAGAAGCAAACAAACTGGGGTTAAAATACCTTACTGTTTACGCCTTTTCAACCGAAAACTGGAAACGAGATAGTGAAGAGGTAAGTGGGTTAATGTCTATATTGCGAGAATATATCGATAATTACCTAAAGGGAGCAGACAGGGAAAATATGCGCCTTAAAATTATAGGTGATAGAGCCGCACTAGATTATGATATACAGCAAAAAATAAAAGATTTGGAGAACCAAACCAAAGAAAACAGCGGTCTTACATTGATTATTGCCATTAGCTACGGAGGCAGAGATGAAATACTGCGTGCAATAAAAAAACTGGTAAAAACGGAAATAAAAGACTCTATAAATGCTATAGAGGCTATAGACGCTATAGATACTATAGATACTATAGAAGCCACACATTTTGAAAGATATTTGGACACATACCAAATACCGGATCCGGAGCTATTAATACGCACAAGCGGTGAAATGCGCCTTAGCAACTTTATGTTATGGCAATTGGCATATACAGAGATTTATTTTACAGAAACACTGTGGCCGGATTTCACCATAGAGGACTTGACTGTAGCCATAGACGACTTTAACCAAAGAACACGCCGCCACGGAGGATAACATGCTAAAACGTACAATCTATAGTTTGGTTTTGTTTCCCGTGGTGGTGTATGTGGTTGTTGTCGGCGGTATGCCGCTACGCATTACTTTACTTGCTGTGTCTGCAATAGCTCTTTGGGAACTTTACAAAGCAGTTTACACAAAACTTTCAGCAATAAACTATCTCGGTTTTTTGCCGATTTTTTTACTACATTTTTTTATGAGTAATGAGTATTTTTTTGTGTTTGTGCTGGTTTGGATAATGGTAAATTTTATATATTTGGTTTTTGCCTACGAAGTAACCAACGGAAAGGCAAATCCTTTGTATTATATCGCAAATATGGTGTTACCCTTTTACACAGGGGCTTTTTTTGCTACAATATACTTGTCGAGAAATATAAGCCCCTATTTTGTGTGGCTTATATTTATAGGGGCTTGGGGTTACGACACCTGCGCATATTTTTTTGGCAAATTTTTTGGAAAACGAAAACTAACGCCTATCCTTAGCCCAAACAAAACAATAGAAGGAGCAATAGGAGGGGTTGTGGGTGCGTCTGTTATTGGCGTTGCTTACAGCCTGGTTGTTTCCGGTATTTTTGGATTGTACGATATAAATATATTGTTGTATGGTATTATATGCGGGGTATTAGCGATTTTTGCCCAGTTTGGCGATTTGGCAGCATCAACAATAAAACGCTATACCGGTATAAAGGATTTTGGACGTATAATACCGGGTCACGGGGGCGTTATGGATAGATTTGATTCTGTAATGTTTACCGGCCCTACTTTTTATATTATACTGGCGTATATAATATAGCCGTTTGGCTTGAGAATCGACAAGCGATTTTAGTGTAGGAGAAAATGAGATGTCAACTGTAATAATAGCTATTTTAATTTTTGGTTTAATAATTGTAGTTCACGAATACGGCCATTTTATTGTGGCGAGAAAAAGCGGTATTGTGGTAGAAGAGTTTGCCGTGGGAATGGGGCCTCTTTTGTTTGGAAAAAAAATAGGGGATACTTTTTATTCTTTGCGGGCAATACCGCTGGGGGGCTACTGCAAGATGTTGGGAGCAGAAGAAGGTACAGAGGAAAAGGAGGGCTCTTTTAACACAAAAAGTGTTTATGCACGTATTGCTGTTATTTCTGCCGGCTCTATAATGAATATCCTTTTATCTTTTGTGCTTGTGTTTATTTTGCTTTCTGTAGATGGTTTTATAAGCCCTACTGTAAGCCAAACGGTAGATGGTATGCCGGCACAGCAAGCGGGGCTTTTGCCTGGTGATAGAGTTGTAAGTATAAACAACACACGCATTTTTGTTTTTATGAATGCACCGATGGCATTGGCAAACACCGCAGGCACACCAATAGATATTGTTGTGAACCGTGGCGGTCAAAACATGACGATTGTAATTACCCCAATCCAAAACGAAGCCGGCAACACCGTTATCGGTTTTTACCCCACGGCGTTTGGCGGGTTGTTCGGTCAGGGGTTGGATGAGATGCCCAGAGCAGGGATTTTTGCGACAATCCAGCACAGCGTTTTTACAATAATGCATTATATACGAGCCCTTGCCGGAGGGTTATTTCAGCTCATTACATTTAATATAGCATTGGATGATCTTTCGGGGCCTGTGGGTATTGTAACGATGATAGGAGATGTATACGAGCAGGCTACACCATATGGCGCATGGGTTGCCATAGCGTCTCTAATGAACTTTACTGCTTTAATAAGTGCAAATTTGGCTCTGTTTAACCTTATACCCATACCGGCGCTGGATGGCGGTCGCCTTGTGTTCTTGTTTATAGAAATGGTGCGCGGCAAGCCCATTGCACCGGAAAAAGAGGGTATGGTTCATTTGGTTGGTATTGCACTACTTCTTGGTCTTATATTGGTAGTAACATTTAACGATATATTAAGGCTATTTTAGAGGCTGTTTTAGTGGAAAATAATAGGGAAAAATAAAAATTTATGGAAGTATTAGCTTTTTTGTTTGGGATTGCAAGCATACTTGAGATTATACTTGCCGTTACAGGCGTTGTATTGTACATTTTAGGCCACAAATTAATAAGGGTAGTTTATTTGCTTTTAGGAGTTACCTTTGGCTTTGTTTTGGGCTTTCTTATTGGTTTTGTTATACAAAGCACTTTGTTGTCCTATATAAACGGTATCACATTGGCCATTGTTTTTGGTTTTTTTAATTTTTTCCATTACCAATACTTAAAGGGGGTATCTTTGGGGATACTCTCTTTGGGGTTGTGTATTTACCTTGCCTTGATTGCATCTGCCGTAATTTCTTTTCCTATAATTATTGCGGTATCCGGAGTTGTTTCTATGGTGCTTGCCATAGCTAATTATAAATATGAAAGAGTTATAACAATATTTATTACCACATGGCTGGGGGCGTTGCTGTTAGTACACAACAATTTTGGGATAGTAATTGACGTTCCGTCAAGTTGGCTTACTGTGGTTATTAGCTTTTTTGTTGGTATTATAGGTTTCTGTTTTCAATATTTTGTTGTAAGCAGGATATTCCCCAAACAAGTTTAGTTTGAAACCTGAAACCACACGTTCATTGTTTTTAAAACAGGATAATCTTGGAGGTGGAGCGTGGCAAGAAATTTAGTTAGACACGTATTATATATACTTATCAACATTATAATTATCGCCATTCTTGTGCAGGTTGGCATAAGTGTAACTCGCCAAGCATTCGACTTTGGCAGAAATTTTATGCAGGATTCTTTGGCGGAAGAAAGCGACGAAATGGACGGATAGAGGCTTTGAAATAGGTATCCGAGGAATTCCAATGATCCAAAAAAACTATTTAAATAATCTGTATACAGAGGAAAAATGGTTAGCTAACCTACGAGCTTCCCATTTAGATTTTCCCATAGCAAAAAAAGAAACAACACGGTTTTTAACAACTATTTTGGCTATGAAACAGCCAAAAAAAGTGTTGGAAATTGGCACATGTATTGGGTTTTCCACTATGCTTATGGCAAAATATATAGAGGATATACATATAACGACGATAGAACGCCATAAAATGATGATAGATAAGGCGAAATTTCATTTTGACCAATACAATGTGGCCCACAAAATAGAATTGATAGAAGAAAATGCACTTTACGCCCTGGAAAATATGGACAACACCTACGATTTGATATTTTTGGATGCGGCAAAAGGGCAATATATAAATTTTTTGCCCCATATATTGCGCCTTTTGAATATGGGCGGGACGTTAATATCTGACAATCTGCTACAGCTGGCTGGCAAAGACTACAACACAATAGAAAAACGTATGCGTACAATATACAACAACATGCAGCAGTTTATAGAAGCCATAACGACTACCCCGCAGTTGGAAACAACAATATTGCCCATTGGTGATGGTATAGGGTTGAGTGTTAGGGTTTGAATATGTTTGAATATGTTAAACGACATTTGCTACAGGCTCTACAAATGCAGTTTTATGATGTGTGTATATAACCATGCCGGGTTTTGCACCATTTGGTTTTTTTACATATTTTTTTTGAGTATAGTCTACTGCTACCAAGTTGCTGTTTACTCCGGCAGAATAATATGCAGCCAATTTTGCGGCCTGGGTTATTGTGGTGTCCGGTATTTCTTTGCCTTCAGATTTTATTATAACGTGGGAACCGGGTATGTCTTTTGTGTGTAACCACATATCACTTCTTTGGGCGTTTGTGGTTATGGTATCGTTCTGTTTGTTGTTTTTCCCCACAAAAATCACAAACCCGTCCATAGACACAAACTTCAGGGGCTGCGACTTTGTGTTAAGGCTTTTGCCGGAATCTTTGGTTTTGTTGCGTTTTTTGAGTATTTTTTGTTCCACCAACTCCTCGCGTATTTCCTCTATTTCTTTTTGATTCAAATCCCCTTGCAGAGTAGCCAGCACACTTTCCAAATAGTTTTGCTCTGCCTCGCTTTCTTTTATCTGCTCAATCGTTGCGGTATATGAGCGTTTTTGTTTGTTGTATTGTTTGAAATATTGTTGGGCATTTTCTGCGGGGCTTAACGTAGGGTCTATTTGGATTTTTATGTCTTCCATATTTTCTGCATAAAAATTTGGGGTTGTAAATGATGTTACACCCTTTTCAATTGCGTGTATATTGGCTGTAATCAGCTCTCCGTATAACTTTAGCTCGTCTCTGTTTTTTATTTCTTTAAGGTTAATAAAAAATTTCTCTTGTTTTTTTATGTTTCGAGATAAAGTTTGTTGTACCAATTTACGCAAATCGGCCGTTTTTTGGGTAATGCGGTAATTCTGCTCTCTTTGTATATAAAAATATTCTATTGCGGCAGATATGTCTTCAAAATATTTTAGCTCAAACCCACTATATGCCCAAGGGTAAATGGTATGGATAGCCTTAATATTTTTTTTGTTCTCTTTGTTTACCACAACATAAGGTGAAAAACGTGCATTTATTATATCTTCTTTCAAATTTTCAAGTTCGGAATAGATGAAGTCTATTTTTTCGCTATCTGCGGCAAAGTCCGGATCAACATTTGCTTTGGTGCAAACCAAAGCAGCTATTTTGGGGCTAATGCCGGTAAAGGTTTTGTAAATGGCAGTGTGTGCATTTTCGGAATGGTTTTTCATTCCTTGTTTTAGTATTTCTTTTTCAAGCTCCAAAAAATTGGTTTTGTTTTGGTTGGGAGGTGGAGCATATGGTTTGCCCGGCATAACCTCTCGCACAGAGCTTACTGTACTGTTTATATGCTTAATAGAGTTTATGATAATATTTTTATCGTTAACCAAGATTATGTTGGAGTGCTTTCCCATAATTTCTATTATTAGCCGTTTTGTGGTTATATATTTTAGCTCGTCGGCAGATTCTATTTGAATTTCTATTATGCGGTCAAAATTTGGTTGGGTAACGGACACGATTCGACCGCTAATATGCTTGCGTAACTGCATACAAAACATTGGAGGCGATGCGGGGTTTTCAAACGATTCTTTTGTGAAATGTATGCGGGGGGCTGTAGCGTTTGCACTTAGTATAAGTTTATGGTTTGCCCCACCGGCACGAACCGTTAAAACAATCTCGTCTTTGTTTGGTTGATAAATTTTGTCTATGCGACCGCCCACAATCCGACATAACTCATGCTTTATGTTTGCGACTATTATTCCATCTAACATCTTTAACTGTTTTCACCTCCTATATAGACTTATATTTTTATCTTGCCTAAGCTATTATACCAAAATCAAAAGGAGATTGCAAAGATTAAAAACTTCAATTTGGGTTTAAAGGGAGATTAACTAGCCAAAAATCGATGAAAATTAAAAGAGGTTGGTGGGTGAAATGTGAAGGGGCGGATGGTGCTATAAGGGCGTTTTAGAGCAAATTTTGGCTCATTCTAATGCGAACTATGAAACTCTTTATGTGAGACTTTATGGCTGACTCTATGAATCACACATCGCTTCAGCCATAGAGTCACTCATAGAGTCTTCGTTAGTTCGCATCAGAACGGGTTTAATTTTGCACAGAAACCCCCATGTTTCGCCATCTTCTTCATCATTCCTTTGGGAAAAAGGGCAAAAAAATAATGCAAAATTTCTGTTCTTTTGTACACTTTTTGATGCACTTTTGATATAGCGGCTCCGTATTTTATTGTCCTTATACTTTTTTGAAGCTGCCGAAATTATGGAGTTGCCATATAGACAATCACCCAAAAATAATATATAATTGCGACGTTATGAACAACACGCCCTATAATTTTTTTAAGGAGAAAATATATATGTGTGGTATTTGCGGCTTTACAGGCACTTCACAGGACAGTACAATACAAAAAATGACAGATGCTATAAAGCATAGAGGCCCCGACGATTGCGGTTATTATAAAGACGACAATATAACCCTTGGTTTTCGTCGCCTTAGCTTTTTGGATTTAGGGGAGGGTAGCCAACCCATGTTTAACGAGGATCGTTCTATCGTTATCTTGTTTAATGGCGAAATTTACAATTTTGGGCATTTGCGTGACAGTTTAATAAAAAACGGGCATCGATTTGCCACCAAATCTGACACAGAAGTTATTTTGCATCTATACGAGGACTATAAAGAAAAGCTCTTAGACCATTTGCGGGGTATGTTTGCCTTTGTTATTTACGAAATTAATACGGGCAAAATTTTTGCTGCCAGGGATTTTTTTGGCATAAAACCTTTTTATTATACAGAGGTAAATGGAGAGTTCGTTTTTGCATCGGAGATAAAGGCAATAACTCATTATCCGGGTTTTGAAAAACAAGTAAATCACAATGCTTTGGCAAATTATTTGACTTTTCAATATTCTGCGTTGGAGGAAACTTTTTTTGAAAACGTATATAAACTGATGCCGGGGCATTATTTAACGTACCACAACGGCAAGTTGTTAACCCAAAAATACTATACTGTAGATTTTGTGCCTCAAAATAAACCGTTGGAGCAATCTGTAGATGAAATAGATAAAATAATTGGAGATTCTATTGATTATCATAAAGTTAGCGATGTTGAAATCGGCTCTTTTTTGTCGAGTGGGGTAGATTCTAGTTTGCTTGCGGCACGGTTTGGGGGCAAAAAAACATTTACGGTGGGGTTCGATTATGAAGATTATAACGAGATAGATTATGCACAAACACTCTCCCAAAAACACGGGCTTACAAATTACAGCAAAGTTATTACAACAAAGGAATATTGGGAGCAATTGCCAAACATACAATATCATATGGACGAGCCTTTAGCAGATGCTTCTGCGATTGCTTTGTATTTTGTTAGCCAAATAGCAAAGGATCATGTTAAAGGGGTTATAAGCGGTGAGGGTGCAGACGAGTTTTTTGGTGGTTACAATATATACAAAGAGCCGTCGGCACTGAAACCAATTCGGTGGTTGCCTATGCCTTTGCGTAAGGTTTTGGCGGGCATTGCAAAAAAAGCCCCCGGCTTTAAAGGTAGAAACTATATTATAAGAGGAAGTCAAACTTTGGAACAGCGTTTTATAGGCAATGCCAAAATTTTTACCCAAGAAGAACGGAGCAAAGTTTTGAAAAATAAGGGCAAAGTGAGCGTAGATGATGTTACAGCCCCAATTTATAAGCAGGCTCAAAAATATGACGACATAACTAAAATGCAATTTTTGGATATACATTTGTGGCTTGTTGGGGATATTTTGTTAAAAGCAGACAAAATGAGTATGGCTCACAGTTTAGAGGTTCGTGTGCCTTATGTAGATAAAGAGGTGTTTGATGTTGCTAGAACTCTGCCTACCAATCACAGGGTATACAAAAAAAGCACAAAATTCGCCTTTAGGCAAAGTGCTGAAAAATATCTCAACAAAAGTGTAGCAGATAAAAAAAAGTTGGGCTTTCCCGTCCCTATCCGTATATGGCTAAAAGAAGAGAAATATTACAGCAAAGTAAAAGCGGCATTTGCAAGCTCCGGTCAGTTTTTTAATACAGATGAGCTAATTAAACTATTGGAGCAACACAAAAGCGGCAAAGTAGACAACAGTCGCAAAATATGGACAGTATACATGTTTTTAGTTTGGTACGAGCAGTATTTTAAATAGATTTCAGATAGATTTCAGAAAAAACCCACAAATGTTAGGCTTTTGTGTAATTCAAACATTTGTGGGAGATGATTCTATTGTTAGTTAACAGGGGTATCTAAAAGAACAAGAAATGAAATGCCGTCAAACGGATCATTTTCTATGCCTATCCAATGTATTATTTCAGGCACACTCCTTGGAGTTATAGTTACAGATAAGTCTTGTGCTATTAAAGCCCCATCTATATGTGTTGTGTTTAAATCTATACGCCCGTAATTGTCAAAGTGCAGACCTGCAACGGTGTCTATCCTGCGGTTATGCGTCGGCGGAAGCAGAATATTAAATGAATTCACCGCCTCTACCACAATCTGAGCCTCGATCCGTGTTGCTGTTTGCCTTTGCTGGTTCATCATGTTGTTAAGCATCGTAGTGCCAATGGATCCTATTATAACTACAATAACAACGACCAAAATAACTTCTATAAGTGTAAAGCCTTTTTGTATTTTATTGTTTTTGTATATCAAGCCATTCACATCCTTTCGTAAAACAGCTTTTGTGTATTTGTGCTATACGTAACAAACCCTAATAGAGAAATCAATAAATCAATGTACGCAAGTATATCACAAAAAGCAACATTGCACAACTCTACAAAAAATGTTGGGATGAAATTTAGGCGTAAATATATGCATATAACATATAAAAAAATCATTACATTCGTGCTTGACACATATTAAAATACGCATTAAAATATTAATATATAGCATTAATGGATAACCATTTAAAATAACCATAGGAGCGTGATGCCTGTGAACACAGACATAACAAAACAAAATGAAAATTTACCACCGCAGGCAAACAATTTTGACGAAGCCTTTATACAAATTATTAATCTGCCAAAACGCCAATACACCCAACAGGAAATTGACGAAGCCAGGCAAAATCTAGCCTTGATGAATGATCGTGTATTTATGGCTACATTTGCCAATAATAAAAATAAGCATATAATCACAGGCATAGGTAACGCCGTTAAAAAAATCCACAACCTTGACCCCATACCGCCTATTGAGCAAACAAGGGTACAAGACCTATCTCTGTTTGATGTGCTTGGGCGTGGCATGATAGGCGATTTAACAGGTTGGGGAAAGATGATTAGCATTGCCATCGAAGCCCAACGAAAAAAGCAGGAAGGCTATGCCGTCCGTGGCACATTAACACATGGCAACGCCATGAGAATAAACTTTAATATGGGTGAAGATTATACCGAAGCCCCCGATGTAATAACCATAAATATTTTGGATTTTAGATTGCCGGAATTGGAAAACAGAAAAATGTTTTGCTCTCGAATCGTAAGAGCAGAATATGAAAGCCGAGAAACATTTTTGGCAGAAAAGTATTCGGAATATTATATTGAACTGCCTAAAATGGGCGATTATACGAAAGCAGATTTACCAAAAGCCTACCATGATTTATGGGATTTATGTTGTATCTTTAGAGCAAAAATAAACGAGCAGGAGGAGGTAATCCGTATGCAAGCAGTAGCCAACCCAATAGCATTAGAATTAGCAGATGAAGTAAGAAAAGCCGTAGCCCCTAACGAGTTTGTAAATGATGCCTTAAATCGGAAAAATGAGATGGAGCAGTTCCGAGAGTACATGAAACGGCGAGAGCAGAAAGCGGCACAAGCGGAGAAGGAAAAAGCACAAGAAGATCGGAAAAATGAGTTTGAGCAGTTTCGAGAGCACATGAAACGGCGAGAGCAGAAAGCGGTACAAGCGGAGAAGGAAAAAGCACAAGAAGAGAAGAAAAAAGCACAAGAAGAGATGATAATCACGGCTATTCAAAATGCTGTTCCTTCTCAAGCGATTGAAGCTATGCGGAAAAATGCAGGAATAACAGAAACCCGACTAGCTGAATTAAAAAAGCAAATCCAGTAACTTGTTTTAGAAAATGAAACATCAAAACGCCCACAAAGACTGATTTTATCACGCTCTTGGTGGGCGTTTTGATGTCAAAGTTAAAAACATATTCGTTTTCCCACCCCACATACACACCAAGCCCTCCACATAACTATTAGAGGGCTTGGTTGGTGTGGTTTTTTTTATATCAGGTTCTATGAACCCAATATTATATCCAAAATATGTATCACATCACCAAATGTCATTGTTCCATTTGGGTTTACCGTGGTATCGGTGAAAAAGCCCAGTGCTTCGGCACGCAACAGGTTTTGTTGAAACAGCGGTGCAACCGTACCCATATCGTCAAAGGAGCTTGTTGCAAGAGTTGGGAAAACGGTTACAGGCTGCCCCACACGCACCTCAAACAGGCGCACCAGCGATGATATACCGGCTTGGCGGGTTACGGTATCGCCGCTCACCAACATGCCGCTACGTCCCAGGCTTTGGAATGTGGCTTGGTC
>WRKF01000179.1 GCA_009778165.1 Defluviitaleaceae bacterium | reverse complement strand
TGGTCTCAAGACTTGAAAAATGTTCAGCTATACTTGTGATTTTATCCATATAACTATTTTAACATATTTTTGGAATTTTGAAAATTGATTTCCGTGAGATTTTTTTGATTTTGGCGTTCAACAAAAAAATGATGCACTCGGACATTTTCCGCTTGTTTCGCTACCGAGCATACTGTATAATGGGGTTATATTTCTAATCACAGGATTTTCCCCATTTTTTCTATTTTTTCTAATATAAAGCATCACATAGAGTGTGACATAGGGAGTGACATAGAGAGTTTCAAAGTTCGCATTAGAATAATATTTCTAAAAGCAATTTTTATTGATTTCTAAAAGCTCAACTAAGGTTTTTCACCACTAAATTTTAAAAAATAAAAAATCAGTTGGCTATATTTTGGAGCCAACTGATTTTTTTGGAAGTTAATTTTAAAATGGGTTCAAAAGAATCTTACTCTAAGGAATAGATAACTATTTGTCGCATCGTACTTTCGCTTCATTTCTTTATTTGCCGTGTCATACTTTTTCTTCATTTCTTTAATGAATTCGGCTTGGTTTTGACCGAGTTCTGTTTTTGCCATAGTAACTTTTGTGAAATTTGCCTTTTCGTCTTTTCTTCCAATTATTTTTTTCAACATTGTATTGCCTCCTATTATTCTTACTGTGTGGCTCTGCCCACACTCTTAACTGTTGTTATTATAAATGCTGGAGTAACTCCAAAGTCAAGCGTTTTTTAAAAAAAATTTATTTTTTTAAGCGGCTTGTTTTATAAATATATTCTATCAGAGGCAAACTGCATTTTCAATAAACCATTAGTTGAATTTGCTGCATTTTCAGTAAACCATTAGTTGAGTTTTTTCAAAAAACAAAAAAACGGTTGCCTCTCTTTAGGAGTCAACCGATTTTTTTGAAAAGTGTGCAGAATTACCTGCTATACCAAGCTGCCTGCGCTTTCCACATATTTGCATATAAACCTTTACGCAGTACAAGCTCATCGTGCGTTCCAATATCAGATATTTTCCCATCAGACATTACAATAATGCGGTCTGCCAGCTTTGCGGAACCAAGCCTATGGGTTACTAAAATTGCACATTTATCTTTGGACAGATCCTTAAATTGGTTGAAAATCCGCTCTTCTTCTATTGGGTCGATAGCTGCGGTCGGTTCGTCAAGCACTATAAATTTGCTTGTGCGATAAAGCCCGCGGGCTATTGCCAACCGCTGCCATTGACCACCGGAAAGGTCAATGCCATCAAACTCCGGCGACAGCATTGTGTCTAGGGTTGCTGTTTTTTCATTAAACTCCGCTTGAAAAAGTGCCTGTTCGATAGCTTCTTTGTTTGGCTCGCTTTTTGTATCACTTATATACACATTATCTTTAAGCGACATTTTGTAGCGTTGGTATCGCTGAAAAACGCCGGAAATGCCCTTATAAACAGAATTCGGGTGTATTTTTTTAGTGTCTAGCCCGCCGACTTTGACAGTTCCGCCGCTCGGCTGATATAACCCTGTCAAAAGGCGTACCAGCGTTGACTTTCCTGCACCATTTTCACCAACGATTGCAATCGTTTCGCCTTCTTTTATTGTTAGCGAAACTTTGTTTACGGCTTTTTCTTCCCTATCTGGATATGTAAAGCTAATTTTATAGGCTATTATGCCTTTTGAATAGTCAGCATCGCCTTCTTTTCCGCCCACTTCGTCCATGTCCATTATTTTGTAGTAATTGTTTAGCTGGCCAATATATTCGCTTCCGCTGCTCAGCTCACTTGACACAATTTCTTCCATAAGAGAAAATATTTGTGTAAGAGCCGCAAAAACAGCAGCAAAAGCACCAACACTAATATCGCCCGCCATTGTTGCGTTAAATAGCATAAAAATAGACACACCAAACCCAGCAAATGCCGCAATATTTAACAATGTACGCAACAATGCGACTTTGCGTTCTGTTTTCCAAGTGTTTTGTGTCAAATCGTAAAGTGTTTCTGTAAAAAGGCGGTTAAAGAAGCGAAAACCGCCCAGCAAACGGGTTTCTTTAAAATTTTTGCGGCTTGCTATAGCCTCTTGATAATACTCATTTTGGCGGCGGAGTGGTGCGTTTTCTTCTTCTAGCTCATCAAAAATTTTGATTTGTGCCAATTGCCCTAAAAGTGCGGGGATAAAGGCGGCTACTATTACTAAAAGCAAAATGGGAGTTAGTGAAAATAAATAAACACTAACAGAGATGAAAAACACAGAAAAAAAAGTGACAATGCGAAAGCACAAAGACATAAAATCGCCTAGCTCTTCTTCGTCTATAAAATTCTTTGCTCTAAATACGTCGTTCAAAAAGTCTGTGTCTTCAAAATGTTCTGCTTGCAGGCGGCCTATTTTTCGCTGAAACTGCTCCATATATCTGCAAAAATTTTTGGCTGACAACTCTAAACTAATAAAACTTTCTGCTGCGGAAATAATTTGCTGACCAATTGTTAAAGCAACCAAGATAGCGAGGGGTGTTGCGACTTCCCAAAAATCCATTGTGCCCTGGCTAGCTTGTGTTATAGTATCAAACAAAACACGTGTAGCAGCGATAATAGCGGTATATGATAAAGCGTGGATTATTGTAACAAGCTGCTCTAATACTCCTTGCCATTTGGATGTTTTTATATATTGTACACAAACCCGCCAAACAAGGTACAAAATGCTGTATTCCTTTTCTCTGCTCATTCGTACCACCTCCTTTGGGAGTCAAACATTTCAGCGTAAATTCCGCCGGCTTCCATTAAAGTGTCGTGGCTGCCTCTTTCTGATATGCCACCGTTGTTAATAACAATAATTTCGTCTGCCAGTTTTGTGGAGCCAAGGCGGTGGCTAATAAAAATGGTGGTTTTACCTTTCATTAAGCCCTCAAACTCTTGATAAATACGGCTCTCTGCTATTGGATCAAGAGAGGCAGTCGGCTCATCTAAAATTTTTATTGGAGCACGTGATAAAAGTGAGCGAGCTATTGCAACTTTTTGCCATTGACCACCAGACAAATCTACGCCCTCGTCTTCTATCTTACCTAGCGGCGTGTTTATACCGTCTTCTAGCTCTTCTATCGCATCGTCTAAATCTGCTACAGAAGCAATTTCGAGGATTTTTTCTTCTTCTATTTCTTGCGCGGCTTCTTGTGCCGCATCGCCTAATGCAATGTTATCTGCCAAAGAAATTTGGTAACGTGCAAAGTCTTGATAAATAACAGAAAAAAGAGCCTTTAGCGTTCCGGCGGGGTATGTGCGTAGCTCCTTGCCATTAATTAGAATTTCGCCGTCGTATTCTTTGTAAAGCCCTGTAATCAACTTAATAATAGTCGTTTTTCCTGCACCGTTTACACCAACAAAAGAATAATGTTTGCCTGCGTTTAGCGAAAATGACAACCCGTTCAAAATCGGACTTTTTGCTGTGGGATATTTAAAACTCACATTACAAAATTCCAGGCTTTCAAATACAATCGGCTCTTTGTCCGGCAAGTCTGCCGCACCGTCTGCACGGCTCAGCTCCATAAATTTCGTCAAATCTTTCATAAATTCTTTTGAAGTCGAAAGATTTTTTGCTGCTTCTTGCAGCGACCAACCCAGGGTTTCTACGAGTCCAAAAATAGCTGCTACAATACCCATAAACATTCCGGGGCTTAATTCGCCTGTTATAACAGGGTTTATAAGTGCAAATGTAATTGCAAATGCAATAATCGCCATAGAGATGCTCGTAGATTGTAAAAACAAGTGGATTTTTATGGAAACTTTGAGCAGTGCCTTTCGTGCAATTTCATGTTTTTTGCTATATTGTTTAGTTGCATAGTCAGAAAAGCCAAAAAGTGTCCGTTCGTCGGCGGCATCTCGGTTTGTGAGCACCTCGTCGCTTAAATATACGAAACTGCGTTCCAGTTTATAGGCTTCTACCTCTGCATCATAATTTTTTTTGCCAGCATACAGTGCCACAACAAAAAGCGGCACACTAATAACCATTACTACAGCGGCAGCCCACCAAACTTGCGTAACAATTAAGCCCAAAACAGCAAGTATAGAAATAATATTTCTTAAAATCGCTCCGTATGCATCAATGCCATTTTTTATTCTTTCTGTAAGGCCTTGTGAAACACGCTCAACTATTTCCCAACTGTCGGCGTTTTCTATGTGTTTATAGTCTAAATGTGCCCTTACATTCAATATTTCCGGCATATACGCACGTTCCACAGAAAGTCTAACCTTAGACTCTACCAGTGTAGAAATGCTGCCAATAACGTTAATAATCAAAACTATTAAAAGCAAAAGCCACAAGGGCAAGTAAATAGCATTTGAAACAGCCTCTCCTGCAAAAATAGCAATTGCAGTATCTACAAAAAATGCTGTAGCCAGTGCCAACAAAGCTGTTGGCACAATAGCTTGTACAAATTCTAAAATAAAATACAAAACAACAAAAAAGGGCGAAACTTTAAAGGGAAGACGGAGTACGTCTATCCCTTTGTATTTTCTTATATCTAGCATGGATAAAACCTCAAAAATATGTTTTTATGGTTATTTAACTTGTGTCAATACGCTAAAAGTAGATGATTACGGTGTTTTTGTGGAATTTGCTTTCAACGCCAATATTTCACTTTCTTGTAAGCCTGTGTATCGCTTTATTTTTGCGAACGACTCGCCATCTTCTAGCATGGCTTGAGCTATTTGCAGAGCCTTTTCCAAATGCCCTTCCATCCGTCCCTCTACCCGCCCTTCAAACCGACCTTGATCAATCTCGGCAATCCTGATTGCCTCTGCTTTTTCCAATGCTTGTACTATCATCTTCTCTTCCTCCGCCAAGTTAACAAGTTCAATTAAATAACTCGCCTTTTTTATGTAATCTGGCGCATTATCGTTGACTGTGCCATGGTTAAAATAATCAAGCCAATGCCGCTGGTTTGTGGTTAATCCTGTGTTTTTCGTCAATTCAAAAAACGCAATTTTTATTAAATTTTGCCTATACCGCCGCTGTCGTTTTATGTCATAAAGTTCAAAAATGTGTAGTGCGTTGTCGTTATAATCGTCATTAAAATGAGTGTAACCCAATACATTTAGCGAATATACAGGGCGTAAACTAGAATATTTGTTCGGCTTAGCCGATGAATCTTTTATCATGTTATCGGCTAAATTATAGTTTTGACAAAACCGATTAAAAGGGTAATACAATGAACGCTCGTCAAAAAAGCGTGATTTGCGTACCTGTAACTCAGATACAAAATCAGCAGCGCTTTCGGATATATTCGGCAAGAGTTTAAAAGTTGCCGATATATCCTTTATCGTTTGTCTAAGTTGTACAAATTCTAGACCATTTAGTATTTCCTTATAATCTGCTATGCTGTACGGATTGTTGATTGAAAGGTCTGTTATTTCTATATCATAAAAATCCGTTATCAACCCTTGTAAAATATCTTTATTTTCTATACTTGCAAGCACTTTCTTAAATGCAAGGTCGTTTGTTGGTGAAATTCTGTCCATTTGTATTGCTCCCAAATACTGCCTATATGTTTGCAAGATATTCATCCCGCAGGATACCGTAGTAATACCTATCTCGCCATTCATTGCCGTCAGGTGATTTGGTATGTAAGCGTAGTACACCTTCTTGGGTCATGCCCAGCTTTTTCATTAAATTGGAAGATTTAACCCCATCCATTGTACTTGCAAAGATTTTGTGCAGTTTCATTTCCTTAAAGCCATACTCCATAAGTTTACTTGCGGCTTCATAGGCAAAACCTTTACCCCAAAAGTCTTTACCAAATACCCAACCGATTTGGCGTACTTCTAAATTTTCGCCTTTTGTCAGCTGCATACAACCTATGAAAACATCTGTTTTTTTATCAACAACCGCCAGTGCATTTTTCTTTTCTATACAGTAATCTTCAAGATGTTCACGAGTATGCTCTTCGGTATAGGCTTCTTCTACATTTTCCATCACAACGGGGTCGCTCATTAGTTGGTGCAAAACGTCAAAATCCTCCGGTGTGAATTCACGCAGTACTAGCCTTTCGGTTTCTATCCTCATTATTTGCCACCCCTTTCAAAACTTAAAATGCCAAAACAATATATGTCACGCCATCCATTGCCATCCAAAGCCTTATCGTGTTGGCGTAACACAGCTTCTTGGGTCATACCTAACCTTTTCAACAAACTAGACTGTTCTGCATCCCCAGTTTTTGCAAAAATTCTATGTGTATCCATTTCTGTAAAGGCATAGTCTATTATAGCAGTTCCGGACTCATATTCAAAGTCTTTACCGCAAAAATCTTTTTTGAAAACCCAACCAATTTCACGAAGTTCGGGGTCATCGTCGCCTCCGCAAAATTCGACAAACCCGATTAACTTGCCAGTAGTTTTATCCAATACTGCAAATGCCCCCTCGTCTTCGATGCAATATTCCTCAAGATACTCGCGTGTCTCTTCTTCGCTAAGGCAGTCATCAACATACTCCATAGTTATTGGGTCGCTCAATATCTCATGTAGAGCAGTGAAATCATCCAGTGTGAATTCACGTAGTATCAACCTTTCTGTTTCTATATACATAATACCTCCTATAAACCGTGCTTCACGCAGGTTTTCGCAATTCATTTAACTTAGCAAATATTATACCTATCTCGTACAGTGCGATACCCGGAACCGCCATCATAAAAAGAGATATAATATCCGGTGGGGTTACAAGGGCAGAGAGTACCACAATCCCAAAAATCACATACTTTCGTATCTTTTTAAGACCTACTATAGTTATAATGCCAAGTTTATGCAATAATATTATTACAACGGGTGTTTGAAATATTAACCCAAAAGGGATAACAAAACTAAGCAGCAACCCTAAGAATCTTTCCATGGATATCATTGGCGTTGCTATCCCTTCACCTGTTATCAAAAAAAAGTTGATAACGATATTAAACACCAAAAAATAAGCGAAGGTAACCCCGGCAACAAACAAAAAAATCATCACAAAAAAGACCGAAGAAAACATGCGTTTTTCTTTGGGGAAAAGTGCGGGTTTCAAAAAAGACCACACTTTCCAAAATAATATGGGAGAAGCCAGTAGCACACCACCAATAAAGGAAACTCTTAATTGCGTTGTAAATACTTCTGCAAGGCCTATATATACCACTGCAACATTGTGTTCGGTTAATGGGGCAGTAATAAAGTTAAGGATAGCTTCGGAAAAAAAAGCGAAAGTTACCACGAAGCCCACAAAAATGGAAGCTATGCAAACTATCAAAACTTTTCGCAATTCTTCTAAATGGCTAAAAAATGTTTGGTTCTCCGCAGTTTTTTCCTCATTTCCTATGTTTTCTTCTTCTTTTTCTTTTTCTGCCACAACGGGCTCTATTTCTTTAGTTTTGTTGTACATTTATACGTCTTTGCTTTCGGTGGTTTCGGTTTTTTCGGATTTAGAGATTGTTGTGTCAGATTTTGCCGCTTTTTCAACGTCGTTTAGCTCTTTTTTGAAATCCCGTATACTGGTTCCCAACGCTTTGCCTAAACCGGATATTTTGCTACCACCAAAAAGGATTAGAGCTAAAACTACAATTAATACTATTTCCATTGTGCCTATTCGCATAAGCACTAGCTCATAATATACCATATTCATAGTGTCCTTTCGTTAATTTTTAACTTTTAAGTTTTTTCAAATTTTCGGATATTTCTTTACTGCCAGTGTTTATGGTTTTTTCCAAACCCTTAACTTCTTTTTTTATGGGACCTAGTAGCTCATTTGGGTTAATGGATTGTGCGGTGCTTTCAGCTTGCTTTTTTATATTATTTATATCCTTTACTTCACTTTCCAAATCTGCGGCGTTTAACATTTGGCCCCACAGATTTTTAATGTATCTTACGGCCTTGCCCAATCCTCTTGCAACTTTTGGCAAATCAGAAGGCCCAACAATAATAAATGCAACCAAAAGTATAATGATAAACTCGCCTATACTTATATTAAACAAAGAGAGCCTCCTCTTGGGGAAATACGCTATATATGTGGGCAGGAAATACACTTGCCCACATATGACACGTATAGTAAAAACATTTATATAGTGCGTCCAATATCGTTGCCGTGGTGAATGGCATACGCAATATTGTAAGGGTTATAACAGTCGCCTATTGCATAAGTTTCAGCAACGTTTACACCTGTCATAAGGCTAGTGTTTTGCACCATTTGAGAAGCATCCAGTATTGTATCACACGGGATTATTGTTTGGGTGTTAGCTCCCGTCATTACATAAGCATTGCCGTTTGCAATTTGAGTAATAGAAGCCTGCGTCCAAACTCTAAGCCCTTTTGAATAAAGTGCCGATGTCATCATACGTTTGGCATGCCAACTTTGCTCCACAAGGATTTGATCATCCGGACGGTCTGTAACTATAACAACCTTTTTGCCCCGCACCGTGAGCCAAAGTGCGGCATCAAAACCTAAAGCACCACTGCCCCATATTAACACAGTATCGCCCATGTTTGTAGCGATAAAATCGGGGTAGGGGATTATCGGAACGCTACCGTCGTTGCCGTCGGCGGGAGTGGGCATGGTACCATACGATGCACCTGTTGCAACTACCAACACATCCGGTGCTTGTTCATTAATAAAAGCCTGATCTACCGTATGCCCTGTTACAACGTTTACCCCTTTTAGCTCAAGTTGCCTTTCATGCCATTGAACAAAGCGGCTAATATTTTCGTGCGGACCTTTAACCAACTCAGCAAAGTGCATGAGTCCGCCAAGGCGACCGGCAGCCTCGTATAATGTTACATTGTGTCCGCGCTCAGCGGCAACACGAGCAACTTCCATACCTGCTGGTCCGCCGCCCACTACCATAACGCTTTTTACTTGGGAAGAAGGCGGAAGTGCATAGCTAGTAGGATGCCCTCTGTGGTTAATGTGGTTTTCTCTATGTACACGTTGGAGCATGGCATTTGCACGACAGTACCAAACTTGCCACAGTGCAAGAGAGCCGCCGCCAACGTGGCAATGACCGCAACGCATACACGCCAGTATCTCGTCATTGCGTCCTTCACGCAGTTTGTTAACGTATTCCGGATCCACATCAAACGGGCGTTTCATTAACAAAAAGTCGGCAGAGCCATCAGCCAATGCCTGCTCAAAATATTCCGGAGCCGCAACCGGATCCATAAATGTAACAGTACCACATGGAATATTTAAACGCTCTTTGTAATATCTGCACACATCTAACGTCATCCCCATGCCGCCATGGTTACCGCGTATCATACCTTGCCAATGGCGGTCAAAATCCCATTGGAATCCGTAGCCATTTGCACCTTCAATCCCGCCCAGGATATAGTACAGATCAGCTTGCCCGGCAAGGTGTATATCCATAGATGCCATACGCAAGTGCATAGCGTCTGCACCGGCTGCCTCAAACAATCGAGCCAGCTCAACACCTTCCTCAACGCTCATTACATCATTTCTGGGTACTGTAACCATGTTAAAAGCCGGCACAAACGGATTAGCGGCAGTTCCTCTGTTGCTTGTTAAAAGATCCATTTCTTCTATACAGTTCATAAGAACCTGAACCAAAAAATCATCTCCGCAAGCCTCTTTTATTCTTTCGATACATTCTGTTACCCAACGGGCGCGGTTTTCAAAAGTTTGCGGGCCGTATTCATCGGTACGGTTGTTAGAAAAACGAGATAAAAAATGTCTACCCATATTAAAACCGGCAGCATTAATTTCGATACCCACAAAGCCTAAGTCTTGCAAACGTCTTGCCACTTCTACGCTTTGCACTTGGTGAACATTTTGAATTACATCAACAGGAACTTCTGAAACGTTAGGGAAAGGAGAGATGGGACCCGGCCCGGAAATAGGCAGTTGCATACCCAATTTACAACCGTATCTGCCACATTCTTCAACTAAACGGCGAAAAAATGCCTCGTTTGCTTCGGATATTGGGCTGTATTGCATTGGGGAGCCTTCCTCTCTGGGAGGGGAGTTTGGGGGCAAGGGAGGCGTAATCTGCCCAATAAGCGGCTCAATCCAAATAAGCTCAAGACCGCCCCTAGCCATGTTTAGGTAATATTCTAACATCTCATCGCCCAGACCCGCCAGTTGTGTTCCGGAACCGGCGGCAGACTTGAGCATACGGTGGCTAAATGTATGTGCGCCTATCGTAACCGGAGAAAAGAGTGTGTTAAAGTCGGATGTGGTGTTGCGTATGCTGTAGTCCTGCGGGTTAAGCGTAGCAGAGCTAGTACGGAAACCGCCATCTCCCAAAAAAGTGAGATCCGGTGAACCAACGGGTGGTCGTTCAGGTTCATTTGCGTAAATCTCCAATTTAGATATGAGAGGAGGAGTTAAAGACGATGCGGCAACGACCGCCGTTCCCGCTGCAGTATACTTCAAGAAATTTCTGCGCGATATTTTTTTGTCTGAAATTTTAGGATTGCTCGTATTCTGTTTTTTCTTTGACATTGTATAACCTATTCCTTTCCGAGGCAAAATCAACCTTTGGCATCCTCGTCGTGTTTGCCTTGAGCGTTCTTGAGTAGCATTGTTAATTTTAATATAATTTTAATCCAATTATAACTCATAAATTCCTGGTAGTCAATTATTTTTTTGAAATAATCATTTGATAAATCCTCCAGTAATATTTTCTGAATTTGACTTTTTCCTTGATAACTGCTACAATGACAACAAACAAGGAGGTAAGCCATGAGAACAATAACCTCAATAGACGAGTTAGACATACCGCAGCGTTATCGAGACTATTTGGCGGAATATTTGGCGAATATCGCCGCCGCCGATTTGCCGTTTATCAGCCGTGTGATTTTGTTTGGCAGCTGTGCCAAGGGGACTACTCGCAAATCCAGCGATATTGATATTTTTGTTACCACCAACCGTGAGGTAACTGATGACGAAGATTTTTTGTTAGGTTGGGAATATTTGCCCCCATGTAGTCCGCAATCTGTATTTATAGACGTACTAGTCCAGCCAGAAGAAAAGTTTAACACATACATAGACACTTTTGGCATGGTCCAAAAGCAAGTACACAAGCATGGAGTTGATTTAAGTGGATTTATACGATAATGCTTGCCAAACCGAGCGAGCCGCTATTAACTTATTAAGCACAGGCGATTA
Organism: Defluviitaleaceae bacterium; assembly: GCA_009778165.1. Lineage (GTDB taxonomy): Bacteria > Bacillota > Clostridia > Lachnospirales > UBA5962 > WRKF01. Next base: position 26,347 of record WRKF01000179.1, on the reverse strand, counting down.
TCGACATTCGGTATTTACATCGTGCCTTACAACGGAACTGTACCTAAAATCCAAGTTGCATTTAGTGGAAGTAGTATTGTTAATTTTAATATAATTATAACTCAATTATAACCCATAAATTCCTGGTAGTTAATTTTTTTTTTGAAATAATCATTCTAAATAATCGAAAGTGTCCCATAGGATTTTTTCTGTTTTTTTCTATTTTTTCTATTGCGGATAGCGGAATGTTATATGCTATAGCAGTTCCGTATTCAATTGTCCCTATGAATTTTTTGAAACCGCTGAATCAAGGAAGCAATTCCGCTTAGTAATATTTAAAAAGGACTGTACTAAGCGGAATCGCTATAGACATTATAATAAAAATAATGTATTATTATAATATCATAAGCAAAGTAAATGTAGGAGGTAAGATATAAAATGAATTTTTTTGATGACAACTTTTTACTAAAAAGCAAAACAAGTCAGCAACTGTATCACGAATATGCAAAGTCCATGCCGATTTTTGACTTTCATTGTCATTTGCAACCGGAAGAGATATATGAAAACAAAAATTTTGCAGACATTACCGAGGCTTGGCTAAAGGGGGATCATTACAAATGGCGTATAATGCGCAGCTGTGGTATAGATGAACACTATATCACGGGAGATGCCGATAGTTTTGAAAAATTTCAAGCATTTGCGGAAGCTGTAAACTATGCTGTAGGTAGCCCCATATACCATTGGGCACACATGGAGCTTAAAACATTTTTCGGCATAAACGAGCCTTTAACAGCAGATAACGCAAAAGAAATATTCGACAAAGTAAATGCCCTCTTGGCAACGGATGACTTCAAACTTAGAACATTTATAAAAAAGTCTAATGTGAAGGCTATAATTACAACAGACGACCCAATAGACACACTGGAATATCACACAAAACTAAAAGAAGATAAAAGCTGGGATGTGTCTGTATTGCCTGCTTTTAGGCCCGACAAGGCAATAAATATTGAACTGAAAACTTTTGTAGACTATATAAAAACCTTGGCAAAAGTGGCGGGAGGTTCCATCGAAAGCATAGATGGGTTAGAAAAAGCTCTTGTGGAACGAATAGACTATTTTGTTAAAAATGGTTGTGTTGCCAGCGACCATGGTATAACCTATGTTCCATACGCTGAAACCGACAAAAGTGTAGCCGACAAAATATTAAAAAAGGCTTTGGCGGGTCAACAGCTTGATATTTCGGAAATTGACGCATACAAAACATATTTGTTGCAATTTTTGGCAGGGGAATACAAAAAACGCGATTGGGTTATGGAGATACATTATGGAGTAATACGCAATATTAATAGCCCAATGTTTGTAAAACTTGGACCGGACACCGGCTTTGATACGATAGGCAATATAGATTCTGTGGGAAACCTTGCACTGCTCTTTGATTCGTTGAGCGAACGGGAAAACTTGCCAAAAACTATGGTTTTTAACATTAATCCAAATGATAACTATCCTGTAGCCACTCTTATCGGTGGGTTTCAAGATGGCGGGAAAATGCAGTTTGGGACCGCTTGGTGGTTTAACGACCATATAAACGGCATGAATGCCCAAATAAACACCCTTGCCGATGTCGGTGTTTTAGGTAAATTCCTTGGTATGCTAACAGATTCCCGGAGCTTTTTGTCATATCCTCGCCACGATTATTTTAGGCGGATATTGTGTAATATTGTTGGTAGATGGATGGAAGATGGGCTGTACAACCCAAATTTAAAAAACGCAGGAAAGATAGTTCAGGATATTTGCTATACGAATGCTATAGAATATTTTGAAATATAAGACTGTACCCGTTAAAACTAAAACAATGGTTTGCTTGACATATACGTAAAATAAATGGTATTATTTTGTTTTATTGTTGACAACATTTAAAAGCTGGATGTGCGGGTTTTTGGATGTTGACTATATATTATATACTATGGAGGGTATACGTTATGTTTGGTATTGTACTATTGTTAGTTGGTTCAGGTCTTGTGAATAATGGATATTGCATTAAGCACGAAATAGACCTTAAATCCGCATCGGTGGTTAATTTTTTTACTGCCACAATCCTTTTTATAGCTAACTTAACATTTATGATAAGAGATGGGTTATACTTAAATGCCGGGCTTGGCATGATGTTTGCTTTTACATACTATTACATAGGTGTTATAGATTTGTTCAAGTTAGATCTTAGACCTTTTGGGGTTTATAGTTTGGGGGTATCCATTTCGCTGTTGCCTTGGCTATTAATTTTGGCTCAAGAGGCGGACTGGTGGATGTTTGCTCTCGGGGTTGTATGGTTTGCCATTTTCTTTTTATTATGGGTAGAGGATACACTAGGCAAGCTATCTTCCAAAAAAAGTAAAAGGTTTATTGCGCATTTTTACTATTTTTCCGGAGTTTTTTCCGGTTGGGTACCCGGCCTTTTAATACTTACAGACAAGTGGCCACCGATATAATTTAAAAGTTGGAAATGTTTAAAAAACACAGTCAAAACTAGGTTTCATTGATTTTTAAGTCGAAACCTAGTTTTGACACACACAATTAGGTTTCATTGATTTTTAAGTCGAAACCTAATTGTGACATCATAAAGCTCCCTTTCTTTTATCTAACTCGTTTATAAACACCAGTACCTGTGCTACTGCATAATACAACTCTTGGGGTATATAGTTACCAATGTCCGTATTTAACAAATCCTTTACCAAATCCTTATCTTGGTACGTTTTAATATTGTGTTCTTTACCCTTGCTTAATATATTTTCAGCTACAACACCCTTGCCCTTTGCCACTATTTTTGGTGCAAAAGAACCGGGTATATACTCTATTGCTACTGCAGCTTTTCTTTTACGCTCCTCTGTAAACTCCTTAGTTTCCATAGCCTTTTGTAAAACTCCTTCTGTGTATGGGGCATAAACCATACATTTTTATTGCCGCTATATGGGCCGCAACACCGTAGCCTTTGTTTTTGTCAAATAAATATTGCGGGTATTGCTGATGGTATTCTATCATCATATCATCTCTTGTTACTTTTGCTATTATACTGGCTGCTGCTATAGAACGGTTTTTTTCGTCGCCTTTTACTATTGCCAACTGGGGCAGGGGAGTATCTAATGTTAGGGCATCTACCAACAAAAAGTCAGGCTCTACAGCAAGGTTTTTAATTGCTTGCAACATAGATAATTTTGTAGCTTGCAATATATTTATTTCATCTATGGTTTTGTGGTCTACAATACCAATACCAATAGCCAGAGCTTGCTCCTTTATTTTTATAAAAAGCTGCCGACGCTTTTTGTCGCTCAGTTTTTTAGAATCATCTACCGGCAAAACACATTCCCGGGGTAAAATAACGGCAGCAGAAACAACCGGACCGGCTAGGGGACCTCTGCCTACTTCGTCTATACCGGCTATGTGGTTGTACTGACTGTATGTAGTTTCATAACAATCTGTCATTATAGTTTTTTCCTGTAGTTTTCTTTAGCTTCCCTTAAAATATTCTCCATAATTTTTTGATAATCTCGCAATTTACCTTGAGATTTTTTTATTTTAGCATCTTCTAACATTGCAAATTTGTTTTGCTCCAATTTTAGTGCCTCTTCTATGGTAGTTTGAGCTACGGTAAGGTCATTGTTTTGTCGCTGATAAGATGCAAGAGTTGCCAAAGTAGCTGCCGTTTTAGTGCCATTACGGTGGGCATCTTCCATCGCTTGTATTGCTTTTGGATAATCCTCTCCAAGCGCAAATAGCTCTGCCAGTTTTATATAATATTTTTGGTCTTTTCCTTGAACTTTATTTATGGTTTCCAGTGCATCTGCGTGGCGGTTGTCGAGAGCGTATACTTTTGCTAAGTAGTAGTAATATTCGCAGTTTTTTTCCATATCCAATGCCTGGTTCAAATATTCTACGGCTTGTTTAATGTTTTTGTTAGCATGACAAATCTTTGCATACAAAAAGTATACATATGCACTTTCTCCGAAACTTTCGGCTCTACGGATATATCTAAAAGCCTGCTCTATCTCTCCCATTTCTATAAGAGCCAAGCTATAGTTTAAAATAATATCTAAATTGTTTTTGTCTAGGCTATAGGCGTTACCGAAAGCCTGTGCCGCCTCTTTGTACATGTTGCGATTCATGTAAGAAATGGCCATATTGTTATATGTAGCCGCATCGCCTCCTTGAGCAACGGCTCGACTATAAAGCTCGGTTGCTTTTTTGGGAGCAACAAGTACCTGCGTGTCCGCCTCTTCTTTGAGCAACACCACAGAGCTTTTTTCTTCCCAAGACTCTACCTCCGCTTTTATTGCGGCAAGTTTTTGAGAATCAAAATAAGGAGTTATAGATAAAAAGGTCATTAGTTTTTGGGTATAACTGTCTACTTTGTTTAGTTCTTGCAGTTTGGACGAGATGTCGGACAATCCCAAAATAGTATCTACCCAAGCAATAAAGGCAGGGGTGGTAAAATCACGTTCTTGCCAATTTGCGTATGTGTAAAATAAGGCCTCTTCCAGAGAGTAGATTTTTGTGTGGCTTTTGGCAAAAGTATAAGGGGTAGAGATTGGGGTTTGGTTTAAAGATAACAAGATAGATGCCATTTGCTAAAACCCTCCGCTTATTCCAGTAACTGATAGTCTATTCCGTTTTTTTTAAAGAAATTTTTAACATAGTCTTCCCAAAGGTGGTCGGCACTTTTTTCGAGTGTAAATTTTTTTGAAGAAGTGCCTGTTGTGAAATGCAAATCTCCATCCACAAAATACATGTTCATAAAAAAAGTTGTATCAGATTTCAGTTTTTCACTTTCTTCTTTGTTAAGAGAAAAAACAATTTTGATGGAGCGAGGTATATCTTTGCCTTTTATTATGTTAAAGGCGTATGGTCGCAATGTTTTCCAAGTGCATGAATCAGCGGCAAGGGAATCATCCGTAACCTGATTTTTTGTCTCACTTATCTCAAACGTGGCAAAACTTACTATTTCCATATTTGGCACGCTAAAATTGTCAAAAGCCTCTTCTTTAAAAAGTTTAGCCATAAACTGTTTTGTATCTCTTACCACTAGGCTTATCATATATTCAAATTCTCCAAAATGCTTGCCGGTATTACTAAATCGCCATACCCACATCCCAAATCTATCCCCGGTTTTGTACCCCCGTGAAAATCGCTTCCGCCGGATATTTTCAAATCCAAATCTTTTGCCAGATTGCGTAAAAACTTCTCGTTATCCGGAGTATGGGTGCTGTACACAGCTTCCAGGGCATCTAAACCGCAGTCCTTTAGCTTGCGGCAAACCTTACGAACATCTTTTTCTTTAAAACCATAGCGCAGGGGATGAGCAAACACAGCTATACCGCCGCTATCATGAATAATCTTTATTGCCGCTGTCGGGGCAAATGCTTCCTTTGGTATATTAGTGGGAACATCACCAACAAAGTATTTGTTAATCAACTCATAAAAGTCGTCCCCGTATCCTTTTTCCATGAGCAATTTGACAAAATGTGCTCTTGTAATATTGTTTGAAGAAATGCTCTGTAACTCGTCATATGTAATGTCTATACCTTGATCGTTAAAACGAGATATTAAAGAGCGGTTGCGTTTTTCCCGAAATTGCTCCAAAATTCTGAAGGAGTCTTTTATTTTTTCAATATCGGTAAAACCGAGACCCAATATGTGCAACTCTTCTCCAAAAAACATATTGGTTCGAAATGTTGCGGTAATCTCCACTCCGTTTATAATTTTAACGCCCAATTTTTCGCCTTCGTCGTGGGCGTAAGGCAACCCTGCCACTGTATCGTGATCGGTTAGTGCAATCGCATACAACTGTTTTTTTGCTGCATACCGCACCAACTCCCGGGGCGACAGCGTTCCATCAGAATATACAGAATGTGTGTGTAAATCAACTAGTTTTTCTGTCATATGTCTATATCCTTTTTTATTGCTTTTAAAATGGTCGGTAACCGATAAAAGTGCTGTACGGCAGACTTCTTTTGAACTTATTTGCTTATTTACTTATTTTAAAAACCAAATTGCCACATAAGCATTCCAAAGATGTCTACGAGATCTAACAATTGCGGGTGTGCCTCCCATTCATCCGGTGGTATAAAAGTAATATCCGGAATTTGTGCACCGGGATGCCCATGCACAGAAACAAGTATACTATCTGCAAAACTAAGATTAAAACCATTGTTTGGACGAGTAAAAACGCCACTAATAATATTTTGTTCGGCACTCTCTATCGTAAAGTTACCGTTGCTTGCATTATAGGTAAAAAGATAAATTGTTTCTCCCGTAACCCAGGGGTCTACGTACCCAAAATTGAATCGGTTTACATGTGTGTTGTCAACAATTTCGTAGCTCCAATTGGCAGTTGTCTGCGCTTGCCCATGTTCGTTTATAACAACCGCTTCCAAAAACCAGGGTTCATATAGGTTTTCGCCAAAATCAGCGGTGACCATTATTGTGGTAGTAGCATCACCAATGCCAAGCCCTGTAATATTTCCAAACAGTGCAATTTGATTTAGCCTGTCATTTTCTGTATAAAAGTCAAGGGTAAAATCTAAATAGACATCCTCTTGCCGGAAAATGTCCATTGCTATTTGTATACTTTCGGCTACAGAAAAGAAAGAGAAAGGTGTTGACGGTAATATGCCTGCCTCGGCAAGTGCTTGCAAAGGAGTGTCTACATAACTTACCGACAATTGTTGCAGTAATTCAAGAGCCTCTATTATCTCATTTTCCATGATACTAAAAGAAGTCACGTTGTTGTCGATAGTGTATTCAGAATTAAACAAAATATCAACAAAGGGTTGAAATATAGCTTCGAAATCAATTGTATCAACACGCAAACTGTTTGCCAACATCTCCACAGCATTAGATATTTCTTCTATTTCTGCCGGAGTTTGACCAAGAAGCTCGCCAAATTGTGCAAAATCTTGTGAAAAGGTATCAAAATAAAAACCGTAATAGCTCGGTCCAATCAAAGATATGTTTGCAGCCATACGATATGGGTTCAAAACTGCGTTAAAGGAAACAGGCATAAGAAACGCCGCTACATTAATACTTGCAGCAAAATCACTTGTTTCCAATACAGAGTGCAACTCTCCCCTTACATTAAAGCCGGGGAAACCTGCGGCAAAGCCAATGACTCCGTCGTTTAAAATTCCCGGCAACATTTCCAACGCTCCAAGGGGAGATGAGCTTATGCGTTCACTCGCCTCGCTTAAAGTTGTGGTAAATGCGTTTCGTAAATTTTGGAAATCACCTTGTGCATCTGTTGTGGCACCGTTTTGGGTATCGCTTCCAATAAGCCCCGTTGCAAAAGCAATCGCAAAAATCCCAAGGATAGCAACTAAAGTTACCGGCAACAATATTTTTAGCTTGCCTTTTAATAGGGGTGTAGCAGGGTTTTCGGAGACTGTTGCAGGTGTGGATACCAAGTCGGTTTCCGGTGCAGGGTCGGTTTTGAGATTATCTTCAGTTTTTTCGGTTTTTTCGATTTCTTGTGTTTCTGATGTCGCCATATCGCCACAATTGGCACAAACCGCCCCAGGTTCTAATTGTGTTCCACATTTTGCACAAAACATATGTCCTCCATATTCTAAAACATAAACCTATCTCTGTGGTTCATGTATTTACTGACCATCAGTGTGATTTTGAAAACTATAGCATCGTCAAAATTACGAAGGTCCAAACTTGTTAATTTTTGTAGTTTATCCAACCTATACACAAGGGTGTTGCGGTGTATATATAGTTGGCGAGAAGTTTCGGAAACATTAAGATTGTTTTCGAAAAATTTGTTTACGGTTATTAAAGTTTCGTCATCAAAATGTTCAACCCTAATATCTCCCAACACCTCATCTATAAATATACGACACAGGGTAGAGGGTAGCTGATATATAAGGCGACCAATACCCAACTCTTCATAGTTTACTATAGGTCGTTCCGGTTGGAATATTTTGCCCACTTCCAAAGCCATTTTTGCCTCTTTGTACGAAAGGGAAACATTTTTAAGATCGGTTATTCTTGTACCAATGGCAATACGGAAATTTACTTCTAAATCGTTTTGCAAAGTGTCGCTGATATGCCCGGCGACTCTTTCAATTTCTTCTTTATCCTTTTTGTCCTTTAGCTCTTTCACAAGTATAAAGGAGCGTTCGTCTACGGCAGTAATAAAATCCTTACCTTTTGCAGGAAAAACAGCACGCAGTTGCTCAAGCATATTTATATCTTTTTCGCCTTCTATTTCTATCAGATAAACAAGCCTTGGGGTATTGTTTTCTATACCCATTTTTTTTGCACGGCTGTAAATATCTATGAGCAAAAGGTTATCTAAAAGCAGGTTTTTAATAAAATTGTCTTTATCGTACCGCTCTTTGTACGCCACTAACAAACCCTGTATTTGAAATGCGGCAAGCTGACCGGCTCGAAAACTTTCGCCGTCTTCTCCTTTAGCTGTTACTGCGTACTCGGCTACGCTGTTATCAAATACCTTAAAATAATTGTAACCTTGCAAGGACATGCCTTCGGCAGGGGATGTCATAAAGTCTTTTACAGTTTCTATTGTTTTGCCTAACATTTCCATCTCTGTAGAAACAACTACTTTACCTTCTCTTTCTATAACCCCAAAGTCGCATTTAGTAATATTTTTTAAGCCGTTTACAGTGCTTTGTAGTATTTGATTGCTTATCATTAAAATGTTCTCCTTTGTTTATGGTCCTTGTGCTTAAAACGGAGCTGTTACAGCAGTTGCAGTTATGCTTTAAATCGACATCTGTCGATTTTTAAATTAAATGACCATAGCCACTTTAAGCCTACTATAACAATCTCGGTAATATCAGTTTTTTGCATTTCACAAAAAATTATATAAAAAAATTATACACCATTACGCAACAATTGTAAATTATTTTGTGAAAATTGTCAATAAAAGTAGATTTTGTAGAAAAATAGATTTTTCATAAAAATCCAAAATAGACAAAAAAAAGTTTTTGTGCTATAATGGCAATTTAATTGATTTATTATAGCCATAGGGAGAATTCATGGAAAACTTAAAAAACCAAAAAAATTACTATATTACAACACCAATATTTTATCCAAATACAAATTTACATATTGGACACTCGTACACCACCGTTGCTGCTGATACAATAGCAAAGTACAAAAAAATGCGGGGCTACAATGTTAAGTTTATGACGGGGACAGATGAGCATGGCCAAAAAATAGAGAAAAGTGCAAAAGATGCGGGACAGCCTCCGATAGAATATATAAACACCGTTGTGGATGGTATTATAGAACTGTGGAAACATTTAAATATAGATTACGACCATTTTTGGCGTACGACCGATCCCAAGCATATTGAGGCGGTACAAAAAATATTTGAAGAACTGTTTAAAAAAGGGGAGATTTACAAAGGGGTGTATGAGGATTTTTATTGTACTCCTTGCGAAACCTTTTTTACGGAGCTCCAAGCAAAGGACAGCAAATGCCCCGACTGTGGCAGAGAGGTAGAAAAAGTTAAAGAGGACGCTTATTTTTTTCGTCTTTCTAAATATACAAACATGCTGATAGAACACATAGAAAACAACCCAGATTTTATTATGCCCAAAACTAGACAAAATGAAATGATTAACAATTTCCTGAAACCCGGGCTGGAAGATTTGTGTGTTTCTCGTACATCTTTCAAATGGGGGGTGCCAGTTAGTTTTGATACGGATCATGTGGTATACGTATGGGTAGATGCCCTAACAAATTACATTACCTTGCTAGGATACACTAGCCAAGACAACGACCTTTACAAACAGTTTTGGCCAGCCGATTTGCAAATTATGGGCAAAGAAATTATGCGTTTTCACACAATCATTTGGCCTGCAATCCTCATGGCTTTGAACGAGCCGCTACCCAAGCAGGTTTTTGGGCATGGATGGCTTCTTATGGGGAGCGAAAAAATGTCAAAGTCTAAGGGGAATGTTGTAGACCCTATAGTGCTTGTGGAACGGTACGGTGTAGATGCGATTCGTTACTTCTTAATGAGAGAAGTAGCTTTTGGAAGCGATGGCAACTTCACAAACGAGGCTCTTATCAGCCGCATAAATTTTGATTTGGCAAACGATCTCGGCAATTTGCTTTCGCGTACCGTGGCAATGATAGAAAAATATTTTGACAGCCACATACCTGTTGAGCATTGCCCAACTGCCTACGATGAACCCATAAAGGAGTTGGCAACAAGTACCGTTGCCATTTTTGAAGAAAACATGGATAAACTCATGTTTAGCGATGCCCTTAGCACACTGTGGGTTTTTGTGCGGCGTACAAACAAATATATTGATGAGACAACCCCGTGGTTGCTTGCCAAAGATGAAAATAAAAGGGATGAGCTTGCAAATGTAATGTATGTCTTATCGGAGAGCCTGCGGATCATTGCGGTGCTTATTACTCCCATTATGCAAAACACAACAAAGGAGATTTTTATGCAGCTAAACATTACAGATTCGGCTTTGCAAACTTGGGACAGTGCCAAAGCATTTGGCTTGCTCCCGAAAGATGTGAGGGTTACGAAGGGTTCCGTTATTTTTCCCCGAATAGACAAAGTAAAGGAGCTAAAGGAGCTAGAGGAACTGTTGCACAAAACAGTGTCTGCTACACAACCGACAACGACACAAAAAACGGTTGAGGATACAAAACCGGAGATAACAATAGAAGATTTTGCTAAAATAGAGCTAAAAGTAGGCAAGATAATTGCTTGTGAGCTTGTAAAAAAATCTGATAGGTTGCTAAAAAGCCAAGTGCAGATTGGGGAAGAGGTTCGCCAGATAGTGTCGGGGATTGCAAAATACTATGAACCCTCGGAAATGGTAGGTAGGCAAGTTATAGTTGTAGCAAATTTGAAACCCGTTAAGCTAAGGGGGGAGATTTCCCAAGGGATGATATTGGCGGCAGATGACGGTAGCGACCTTGGAATAGTTACAGTAGACAAAGAGATGAACGGTGCAGAGGTGAGATAAAAAATGTATTTTGAAACCCACGCGCATTACAACAATCATATGTTTAAACAAGACCGGCACGAGCTGATGCTCCGCATGCACAACACTGTCAGCCACATTGTAAACATTGCTTGGGACATTCCCTCTGCTCGGTTAGCAATAGATATGGCACAGCAGTACTCTTTTGCCTATGCTACAGTAGGGTTTCATCCGGGGGATAGTGCAAAAATGAAACCTAACGACGAAGCGACCCTAATGGAGCTATGTAACGACAAAAAGGTGTTGGCTGTGGGGGAGATTGGTTTGGATCATCATTATAGCGAACCCCCGCGAGATATACAAGAGAGGGTTTTTAGAACTCAGTTGAAAATTGCTCAAGAGGTGAACTTGCCCATAATAATTCACTGTAGAGAAGCCCACGGACAAACATTTGACATACTAAAAAAAGCTCAGATGCCCACAAGGCAGGGCAGGGGAGCGGGAGTGATGCACTGCTATAGCGGCAGTGTGGAGCTTGCTTTGGAGTATGTGAAAATGGGCTATTATTTGGGGGTTGGCGGTGTGGTTACGTACAAAAACGCCAAGAACCTGATAGATGTTGTGGCAAAAATTCCTTTGGAGCATATTTTGATAGAAACAGATGCCCCATATCTTACGCCAATACCCAACAGAGGGAAACGAAACGACTCTACCAATCTAAAATATGTGGTGGAGAGGATTGCACAAATAAAGGGGTGCAGCCCGGAAAATGTGGCGGATGCAACAACCGCCAATGCATTAAACTTTTTTGAGCTTTAAATTCGGAGGAAAATACCCAATGCCCATAACTTTGCCTGCAAATTTACCCGCTGTAGAATCATTGCAAAAAGAAAAAGTTTTTGTGATGACGACCCAAAGAGCCATAACCCAAGACATACGCCCCCTGGAAATCGGGATATTGAACCTTATGCCAACAAAAATCGAAACAGAAACCCAGCTTTTGCGTTTGCTTTCCAATACACCCCTACAGTTGCATATTACCCTTTTGCAAATGAAAAGCCATCCGCATAAAAACACCCCAAAAGCTCATTTAGACGAATTTTACTGTACTTTTGAACAGATAAAAAACACTCCTTTGGATGGTCTAATAATAACCGGTGCACCAATAGAAAATCTGCCATTTGACAATGTTACCTATTGGAAAGAGTTGTGTGAAGTTATGGAATGGGCAAAAACTTATGTATTTAGCACGCTTTATATTTGTTGGGGGGCAATGGCGGGTTTGTACTATCATTATGGAATCAACAAGCATATTTTGCCCCACAAACTGAGTGGAGTTTATCCCCACAGGGTATTGACCCCCCTTAGCCGCCTAATGAGAGGGTTTGACGATGTTTTTTACGCACCACATTCCCGTAATACAGAGGTTCTAGAAAAAGATTTGCTAGTGGCCGGCTTAACAATAATGTCTGATAGTCCCGATGCCGGTGTTTATATTGCCGCAAGCAAAAACCGCCGCCAATTTTTTGTAACTGGACACAGCGAATATGACCGTACCACCCTAAACAAAGAATACATGCGAGATAAAGCCCAAGGGCTAAACCCCGCCCCTCCGGCAAACTACTACAAAAATAACGATCCAAAACAAGAACCAATAATGACATGGCGTTCTCACGCCTATCTACTTTTCGCCAATTGGTTAAACTATTATGTTTATCAGGACACACCATACGATTTGAAAAAATTATAAAGGATGAAGGTCAGAATACAACAGATGGCATGGACAAAGCAAGGGGAAATGTATGGAAAAAGGAAAAAAGATATATATTGCAGATGATGAAAATAATATTAGGCTAGCTATAAAGGCTTTTTTGGAGAAGTCCGGCTATGAAGTAACGGATTTTGAAAATGGTGATTTATTGCTGAAAGCGTTTCTTGCAGACCCTGCAGATTTAGTTATTTTAGATGTTATGATGCCGGGTTCAAGTGGTTTTGTTATATGCACAGAACTACGCAAAATAAGCCGTGTTCCAATAATAATACTAACAGCCCGCGATAGTGATTTAGACTATGCCACCGCCCTTTATTTGGGAAGCGACGACTATCTGAACAAGCCATTTAGCCCTATGGCTCTTACAATGAGAGTAAATGCCATATTTAGACGCATAGATTTTGAACACCAAAATTTTGTGGAAGAAAGTGATAACCTAAATGAAACCAAAGAAGATTAAATTACGAAAACGAATATTTATAGCTTTTTCTACCGTTTTGTTTGTTTCGTTTTTTCTTACGGGGATAATTATTAATGTTGCAATAAACCTTTATGCAATGGAGATGGCTCAAGGAATAAACTTTATGTCTATTATTTTGATAGGCACCATGTTTTTTGTGTCTGTTATTGCCAGCTTTTTTCTTGCAAATTCTATTACCAAACCGATAGAAAAACTAAGCAAATTTGCGTTGGGCATCGGTGGTGGCAACTTTGAGCCTAATAATTTTGAATTTAACGATGAGGAACTGGAAGAATTGAGTGCCGCTCTTAACAAGTCTGTTGTGCAATTAGGAATATACGATAGAGAGCAAAAAGCGTTTTTTCAAAATGTATCACATGAGTTACGCACTCCCCTCATGTCTATAAAATGTTATGCAGAGGGTATATCCTTTGACGTTATGGATCCAAAACATGCGAGCGAAACTATTTTACAAGAAACAGATAGGCTATCAGATTTAGTTACCGATTTGCTTTATATAGCTAAAATGGATAACATAGCCACTGCATACAAAAAAGAAAAGGTAGATTTGTTGGAGATAGTTAAAAATTGTATGGAACGCCATTTGGTTTTCGCAAACAAAAAGGGGCTAAAACTTTCTTTTAAAGCAGATAAAGAACCCATTTATTATGAATGTGCAAAGGAGCTAATTTTACGGGCAATCGATAACCTTATATCCAATGCAATAAGATACGCAAAATCGGAGATTGTTTTGTCTTGTACCAAAAATGCCAAACAAATAGAAATTACTGTCGCAAACGATGGTCTACCGGTGGATACGGAAGATATGCCTCACATTTTTAAACGCTTCTACAAAGGGAAAGACGGCAACAATGGGATTGGTCTATCTATTGTTAAATCCGCTGTAGAGCAACACAAAGGCAAAGTTTTTGCAAAAAATTCCGATAAGGTTGGTGTGGTTTTTACAATAACTCTGCCTGTGTGAGTGTGCTATAGTTGTAGGTTAAGCGACCATGTATCCTGTTTCAACGATTTCTTTTTTTATGGTTTCGAGAGAAAGTTTGCTTTCGTCAAACTCTATATCCACAAGGGAGTTTTGTGCACTGGCTTTAACAGAAGATACACCTAAGTCTTCTAAAGCGTTTATGACTGCCTTCTCACAATGAGAACAGGACATTCCCTCTACGGTTAAACTAATCTTTTTCATTAATTGCTCCTTTCTTGAACTTTTTGCCTTTTTTAATACGGGGACCTTACTCTATCCCCTAAACTCCATTTTCTTTATACGCAGTACGTTAAGCAGTACCGAGATGGAGCTGAATGTCATGGCAACAGCGGCAAGCATGGGATTCATTAGCGGACCGCCAAATATAAACAAAAGCCCGGCGGCAATAGGTATACCGGCAACATTGTAAGAAAAAGCCCAAAATAGGTTTTGTCTAATATTACGCATAGTTATCCTGCTTAACTCTATTGCGTTTGCAACTCCCACCAAATCATCTCGCATAAGCACTATCTCGGCGGATTCTATTGCAACGTCTGTACCGCCACCGATGGCAATGCCTATGTCTGCCTGTACAAGGGCGGGAGCATCGTTTATACCATCTCCAACCATGGCTACTTTGTTGCCATTTTCTTGCAGGCGTTTAACATTTTCAGCTTTATCCTTGGGCAAAACCTCTGCAAGCACGGTTTTTATACCGGCTTCTTTCGCAACAGCTTCTGCGGTACGCCTGTTGTCGCCGGTTATCATCGTTACTTCAATCCCCATGTTTTGCAGCTTTGAAACAGCCATTTTGCTGGTAGGCTTAATTATATCTGCCACAGCTACTAGCCCCTCCAACTCGCCGTTAATAGCCACATACATTGGGGTTTTGCCTTCGTTGGCCAAACGGTCGCTATCTTGTTCATAGTTTGCCGTATCTATTTTGCGGTTTTCCATCAGCCTCTTATTGCCAATCAATATATCTTTGTTTTCAATATTTGCTTCAATACCTTGCCCTGTAATAGAGTTAAATGTTTTTGGCTCTATTAGCTCACCAAACTTTTCCATACCATAATTAACAATCGCCGATCCCAAAGGGTGCTCAGATTGTTTTTCTGCACTTGCGGCAAAACGCAAAATATCTTCGTTGGTGTAAATGCCTTTCGTTACAATATCCGTAACGTTGGGTTTACCCTCTGTTACTGTTCCGGTTTTGTCCAGAGCAACAGTTTTTATTTTGTGTGCCATTTCAAGGGATTCCCCGCCTTTGATTAAAATACCGTTTTCTGCACCTTTGCCAGTACCTACCATTATTGCTGTGGGGGTAGCTAGCCCAAGGGCACAAGGGCAAGCAATGACCAAAATAGAAACTACTATTACCATAGCAAAGGCAAAGTCGTAACCTGCCATAACCCAAGCTATCCCTGCCACAACGGCTATAACAAGCACAGCATAGGCAAAATAGCCCGATATGGTGTCAGCGATTCGTGCGATTGGAGCTTTGGAGTTTTGGGCATCTTCTACCAGTTTAACGATTTGTGCAAGAACTGTATCCTTACCAACTTTTGTGGCTTTATATTTTATTGAGCCGTTTTTGTTAATGCTTGCACCAATAATGTCGTCTCCTTCTTTTTTACTTACGGGTATACTCTCACCCGTCAGCATAGATTCGTCAACTGCCGTTTTCCCGTGTATAACAATACCGTCTACCGGCATTCTTTCGCCAGGGCGTACCACAATAACATCGCCAACAACAACATCTTCAATGGGAATTTCTATTTCGGTGCCGCCACGAACGATATGGGCTGTTTTTGGTGCAAGCCCCATCAGCTTTTTTATGGCTTCAGATGTGCCGCCTTTTGTTTTTGCTTCTAAATATTTGCCTAAAACAATCAGTGTTAAAATAACCGCAACCGTTTCAAAATAAAATTGGTTGCGTTCCATAAATACCATTTGCTCCATTTCAATAAATAGCGATGTGCCAAACAGGAAAAAACTTTCCACAGTCATGTATAGACTGAACAAAAAAGCCACCATTGTGCCTTTTGCTATTAAGGAATCCATGTTGGCGGCTCCCGTAAAAAATGCGGCAAACCCCCTGCGAAACAAGTCTCTGTGAAGCCACATTACGGGGATTGTGGCGATAAGTTGCACTAGCCCATTATAATGAGGAAAGTTCATGGGATCCAGGTTGTGGGGGATTACCCCGGGCCACCACGTATAAAAAACCATAGGCACCATAGAAAAAAGGAACAGCGGAACAGTAATAATTAAAGACCACTTAAAAGTTTGCCATAATTTTTGCATTTCGTCTGCTTTTCGACCGGCAGTTGCGGCAGCTTCATCTTTTTCCGGTAAATGCAATGTGTAACCTGCTCGTTTGACCGCCGCTGATATTTTGTCGAAATCAGTTAGGTTTGTGTCAAACTCTATATTGAGCTTTTCGGTACCATAATTGACTTGACCGGACAGAACCCCATCTTGTTTTTTTACGGTACGTTCAATATTTTTGGCGCAGGCGGCACAAGTCATACCGCTAATGGCTAATGTCATACTTTTCATAAATGCTCCTTTTTTCCTTTTTTTCTATAGATGAGATGCTTTTTTTAGGCTTCCTCGGAAATTATACTGATTATACCGAGGAAGCCTCTTGTCTTAAATACCCCAATATTGCAAAGCGATTTTTTGTCCTTGTTTTATTTTAGCCCACTGCTCTTCTTCTGTTAGCTCGTTACCACCATCACAAGAAGCGAAGCCACATTGATGAGAAAGGAAAAGGCGGTTTTTGTCGATTATTTTAGAAGCCTCGTTTAGCAATTTTACGATCCTATCCTCGTCGTCTAATGTGTTAGTTTTGCTTGACATTAGACCCAACACAACTTCTGCTTCCGGCTTGTCTTTAAAGGCTTCCAGAGCGTCTAACCCCCCGGCTCTTTCGTCGTCCCATTCCAAAAAGAACCGATCGTATTTTTGTTGTTTTAGGAACAGATCGGATATTTTGCTGTAAGTACCGCCGCCCATGTGTCTGGATTCGTAGTTGCCGCGGCAGTTGTGCGTCCACATTTTTAGCCCAAGGTTATGACCGAAATCGATAAGGGAGTTGTTTAGTTCCACAAACTCGTCTGCTAAGGCGTTTACTGCACCCATATCGACATTTTGACCGGTGAAGGGGGAGTTGGGGTTGTCGTCTGCAAAAATTTGCCATAGGCAGTCGTCAAGCTGCAATATTTTACCGCCTGCATCGGCATACTCTTGTGTGAAATCCTTGTATGCTTTTAATAAGGCACTTTTCATATCATCGGAAGAAGAATAAACTTCATCTTTGCCTTGAATATTTTTGGACCAAGAAAACTCTCCAAACATGTGAGAAGGCGAAGGTATACAAAGTTTTGTCTGTACACCGTCAGCAAAGGATAAAATCCTTTTAAAAATTTTGATAAAGTGGTGATCTTTCCCGCCAAATTTTTCGGTAAAAACCAATGCAATGTCTTTTCGGGTTTCGTAGTCATATTTCGTGGTTTCGTTTTTGTCCCTAAAAAAGTAACCTTGTTTTGCAATTTTGCGACCAACACCCTTGAAGCCCCAAACAAAATCTAAGTGCCATATAGATTTTGAAAATTCTCCGTCGCTAATTATGTCGATGCCGTGTTCCAGTTGCTTACGTATTATGTCTTTTGTTGCTTCAACTTCGCAGTTTTCATATCCTTCCAAATCGTTGTAAAAAGGGTAGGTAATAGTGTCATTATGTTCAATTTGTCTTTTGTAGTTTAGCAGGTTTGTGGGACGCAACAAGCTACCTACAAGTTGGAATTTTTGGCTCATTTGTGAAACCCTCCTTAAAAAAAATTAGTATAGCAACTTAACTTTTTCTTAAATGAAAAACGCTATAAAGTATAGTGCTTCCGGTTTGGCTTGTGTTTTCAAGTCAAAAAACCGCCGACCTTTGGACAATTTAAAATCGGAATTGCTATACATAGTAGCATAAAATTATTATAAAAGCAACCACAAAATCTAAAGCACATAACAATTTGGCTTTTTTGCTTTTTCCAAAGCATTTCAAACTTTTTAAGAAAAAAAATTTGACACGGTTATCATATACAAATTATAATAAAAGGTACAGAAATTTAAAAATTAAGTTATGGCAGTTCCGTATTTAATTGTAATTATGAATTTTTTGGAACTGCTGAATCAAGGAGGCAATTCCGTTTAGTAATATTCAAAAAAGACTGTACTAAGCGGAATAGCTATATGTACCAAAAAGGAGAGTTTTATAATGGAAAGACCTCAGTGGCAAAATTTTAACCCTGGTCCATGGCAAACAGAAGTAAATGTAAGAGATTTTATTATAAAAAATTACACACCTTATCTTGGCGACGAAAGTTTTCTTGCAGCTCCGTCATCTGCAACCGTAAAACTTTGGGAAAAAGCAAAAAAACTTATAGACCAAGAGTACAAAAAAGGCATTTTGGACGCAGAAACAAGCACACCTTCATCTATACAGGCATATGGCCCCGGATATATAGACAAAGATTTAGAAACAATCGTTGGTTTTCAAACAGATGCTCCTTTGAAACGGGCTATTTTGCCGTTTGGTGGATACAGGGTAGTTGCAAATGCACTTGCTGCATATGGTTACACACTAGATCCGGGTACCGCCCGAGTCTTTAGCGAGTTTCGCAAAACCCACAACCAAGGAGTTTTTGATGTTTATACAGATGAAATGATAAAAGCTCGCAAAAGCGGTATAATTACGGGATTGCCCGATGCATACGGAAGGGGACGCATAATTGGCGATTATCGTCGAGTTGCACTTTACGGAACAGATTTTTTGTTAAAAGAAAAGTTGCGAGAAAAAACGCATCTAGTAAAAGAGATAAGCGAGGAAACTATCCGTTTGCGTGAAGAATTGAGCGAACAAATGACCGCTCTTAAAGAACTTACGGGAATGGCTAAAGCGTACGGCTTTGATATTAGTGTTCCTGCCGCAAACGCACAGGAAGCTATACAATGGACATATTTTGCCTTTTTGGGTGCAATAAAGCAGCAGGATGGCGCAGCCATGAGCCTTGGGCGGGTAACTACATTTTTGGACATTTATATAGAGCGTGATTTATTAAGTGGAATAATAACGGAAGAAAAGGCTCAAGAGTTTATTGACCATTTTGTTATGAAGCTGCGTATGGTTAGGTTTTTGCGTACCCCCGAATATAACAGCTTGTTTTCCGGCGACCCGACATGGGTAACGGAAGCAATAGGGGGGCAAAGCACCGGCGGGCAAACGTTTGTTACAAAAAACAGTTTCCGCATTTTGCACACATTGTACAACCTTGGTTCTGCACCGGAGCCAAACCTTACTGTGCTGTGGAGTGTAAATTTGCCGAGGGGTTTTAAAGATTACTGTGCAAAAGCCTCTATAGACACAAGCTCTATACAATACGAAAACGACGATTTAATGCGTCCTGTGTGGGGAGATGATTACGGTATTGCATGTTGTGTTTCAGCTACATCTATTGGTAAGCAAATGCAGTATTTTGGTGCTAGAGTAAATTTGGTAAAAGCACTGTTATATGCAATTAACGGCGGGGTAGATGAAATGACAGGTGAGCAAATAACACCTGCTTTTGCACCGATAACCAGCGAATATTTAGACTACGATGAAGTTCTTGAACGCTACAACCAAATTACAGATTGGTTGGCGGATTTGTACATAAAAACGTTAAACATAATCCATTATATGCACGATAAGTATAATTATGAGAGCTTACAAATGGCGTTGCACGACAGAGATATATTGCGTACTCAAGCCACGGGCATAGCCGGTCTTAGCATCGTTGTAGACTCACTCTCCGCAATAAAATATGCAAAGGTAAAAGTTATACGAAATGAAAAAGGTATTGCTGTAGATTACAATGTGGAAGGGGAATATCCTGCTTTTGGCAACAATGATCCGGAAATAAACGAAATTGCATCCAACATTGTTAAAGATTTTATGAATAAGTTAAAGCAACACAAAACATACCGCAACGCAAAAATCACACTGAGCGTTCTTACAATAACAAGCAATGTTGTTTATGGTAAGAAAACAGGAGCTACGCCGTGTGGGCGCAAAGCAGGGGAGCCATTTGCACCGGGAGCAAATCCAATGAATGGGCGTGATACAAAAGGTGCCATTGCTTCATTGGCTTCAGTTTCATCTCTTCCCTATACACATGCACAAGATGGAATATCCCTTACATTTTCCATAATTCCAAGTGCTTTGGGAAAGACAGCAGACAGAAGATTAAATCATTTGGTCGCCATATTAGATGCCTATTTTTCTGATATGGGTCATCATATGAATGTAAATGTGTTTGACAAAGAAACATTGTTAGATGCCATGGAAAATCCACATTTGTATCCACAGTTAACAATACGGGTTAGCGGCTACGCAGTAAACTTTGTTAAATTAACAAGAGAACAGCAGCTAGATGTTATACACCGCACTATACACGAAAGGGTTTAGGGTTTTGATGATGGTAATTGGAAAGGTTCATTCCATAGAAACATGCGGAACGGTAGACGGACCGGGGATTCGCTATGCCGTTTTTTTGCAGGGTTGCCCTCTGCGGTGTATATATTGCCATAACCCGGACACTTGGCCAACCGATAGCAAAACTGCTACTGAAATTTCTGTAGAGGAAATAGTGCGAGATATTGTGAAGTACAAGTCATATTTTAAATTTTCGGGGGGCGGAATGACATTAACCGGTGGGGAGCCTCTCATGCAAAAAGCATTTTGCAAAGAAGTGTTTAAGGCATGTCAAACCCAGGGAATACACACAGCACTCGACACCAGCGGTTGCTACAAAATAGACGAGCATGTTGCGGAAATATTATCTTATACAGATTTGGTACTTTTAGACATAAAAACCATAAATCCGGCACGCTTTTTGGATTTGGCTGGGATAAAGATAGATAATACACTAGCTTTTGCACAATATTTAAATGATAACAACATACCTGTTTGGATACGTTTTGTGCAAGTTCCCGGTCATACCAACATAACAAAAGAAATGCACGATCTTGCACAATATGTGTGCAATCTAAAAAATGTAGATAAGTTTAGTGTTTTGCCCTTTCATCAGCTTGGTGCATATAAATGGGCAGATATGGGGTTGGATTATAAGCTACAAGATACGAAAGAACCAACAAAAGAAGAAACCGAAAATTTGAGGAATTTATTTCGTAGCTACGGATTAGATGTGATATAGCGGTATACAAATATAAATATTAGGAGGTGTTAGCTTTTTGAAGATATCAGAAAAAATTGAACTCATCATTTACATACTGGAAAGTTGCAAAAAAGATGTTGGGTATTATCACGAGAAATTAAAATTGTCAGAAAAAGAGCAAACTGACCTATACCACGAACTTGAGGGGGTAAGTATTTATGGTAAGGGTAAAGCACCTACCTTTAAAGAGCGTGCGAAGATTGCAACCAGGTTACAGAAAGCTCTTTTTAAAAGGCGAATTGCCAAAGATCAAGTGAGGCTTAACGATCCGTTACTTATTTTGGTCGAAAATGAGATAGGATCAAAGTTTTTGAATCATCTGCGGCAGGTTTTGGGCGAAACTCGCAAAATCGAAAAACAGCTCGATGATAGAGTATACTCATTGCGGAGTGATGAAGACGATAGGCCCAGCAACCCAGCTTTAGAAAAAAGTTTGAATCAGCTTATTTCCCAGTGGAAATCCGATGTTAAAAAATAAAAACCGTGGGGCGCTTGCCCCAAACCCCGCGAGGGGGCTAGCCCCCTCGACCCCCAAAATTGTTAAGCATCTAAATTTGCCGTAATTTTGGGGGCTGGTCGCAATCTGTGGTTGCTACTCGCCTATGCGTCTAGGGCTCAGCGCTTCACTATTCTCTTCATGCGTATTAGTGGGAACACATCCTAAACCACTGTGTTTATTAATGTGATAATGTCGCAGTCGTCATCGAGATTACGAACGGCTTGTATCATGTTGTCGATTTCTTCTTGTGAAAGCGTGTCGATATTTTGCTTACCATAGTTGTACAATTTTTCTAACTGTTTTTGGTTATACACCGCTGTGGTTGTGAAGGATTTGTTCAACGCTTCTATAAGCCGCTCACTCCGAAAAGGTTTAGCTATAAAATCCCGTACGCCATTTTTTAGTGCCTCTGCCACTGTAGCCGTCTGTGCCATAGCAGTCAGCATAATAACGTTTGCATCCCCTTCAAGCTCTTTTAACATTTCAATGCCATCCATGGTGGGCATTACAACGTTTAAAATGACTGCACCGGGTTTTTCTTCCTTGTACAAACGCAAACCTTCTGCACCATTTTTCGCCTCCACCACATCAAAGCCTCTGTGGCCTAAAATTTCCTTTACAATCGAACGCATAAAACTTGCGTCGTCTACTATTAACACTTTTTTGTTCATCTTTTTTTCCTCCTGCACTTTGTACGATAAATTTTCTATAATTTTTTGGTTATTTAAGTTTTGCTGCACAATTTCAGCTAATTTTAGCTGATACATTTCTTTTAGTTGGGTATCGTCTTTTTTTAAAGCGTCTTTTATCTCTTTCAGCGAGAACCCAAACTCTTTCAGTTCCAAAATACGCAAAATAGTAGCTGCTTGCTCAGGTACATAGTACCTATAGCCCGTTTCTTGCGAGATATGCATAGGCTTTAATAGGTCTATCTCGTCATAGTAACGCAAAGTATCGGTACTTAACCTGACCATTTTCGATAAAGCCCCTATCGAAACCAAATCTTCCCTCATTAACTATCTACCTCCTTAAAAAATGGAATTGTGTGGTTCTGCCCACACCCCAGATTGTTATTATTATAAATGTTGGAGTAACCCCAAAGTCAAGTGTTTTTTAAAAAAATTATTTCAATCTTAAAAATTCAAAAAAACAATGGGAAATTGTCTATAGACATTTTTGAAAAAATCCAGTAAAATATAATATAGTATAGTAAACGCCATTTAAAAGGAGTCACAAAAATGTCGAAAAAGAAAATAGACGCAATTACCGATATGAATATAGATTTTCCGCAATGGTATACCGATGTGGTTAAAAAAGCGGAGCTGATAGAATACGCACCGATAAAGGGCTGTGTAATATTTCGCCCTTATGGTTTCAGGATTTGGGAACTTATACAAAATCAACTGGACAACATGTTTAAAGCCGAAGAGGTAGAAAATGTGTATTTGCCGATGTTTGTACCTCTTAGCATGATGGAAAAAGAAAAAGCTCATGTTGAAGGTTTTTCTCCGGAGGTAGCTTTAGTTACTCAAGCCGGCGGCGAGGAGTTAGCGGATCCTTTGTGTATACGCCCAACATCGGAAATACTCTTTTGCAACCACTTTGCCGACATAATACAATCCTACAGGGATTTGCCCCTGCGTTATAACCAATGGTGCAGCGTTGTAAGATGGGAAAAAACAACCCGCCCTTTCCTTCGCACAAGTGAGTTTTTGTGGCAAGAGGGTCACACGGTACACACAACCAATCAAGAGGCACAAGAGCAAGCCATAACCATGTTTAACATATACGCAAAACATTTTGAGGATAATTTGGCTATACCGGTTATAAAAGGAAAAAAAAGCGAAAAGGAAAAGTTCGCCGGAGCAGTAACTACTTTTACAATAGAAAGCCTAATGCACGATGGTAAGGCACTGCAATCTGGCACTAGCCACAACCTGGGAGACGGTTTTGCCAGAGCTTTTAACATAACTTTTTCTGACAAAGACAACAACTTGGTACACCCTTACCAAACATCTTGGGGGGTAAGCTCACGTATGATAGGTGCGCTTATTATGGTGCATGGGGACAACAACGGTCTCGTGCTTCCTCCAAAAGTTGCCCCGATTCAGGTTATTATAGTGCCTATTGCCCAAAAAGAGAAAGGGGTAACAGAGCGGGCAGAGCAGCTAAAAAATGAATTGGCACCCCATTTTCGCACTAAGTTGGATATAACCGATAAAAGCCCCGGTTGGAAGTTTAGCGAATATGAAATGAAAGGTGTTCCCATACGGTTGGAGCTTGGGCCGAAAGATATTGCGAAGGGACAAGCTGTACTCGTACGCAGGGATACAGGAGAGAAGGTTTTTGTACCGTTGGATGATTTAACGAAAGAAATCGAAAATTTGCTGACAATCATACAAAATGACTTGTACAAAAAAGCACAAAACCGTTTAAAAGAAAAAACCTATGTGGTAGACAACATGAAAGATTTTGAAACCACGCTGAACACCACCCCCGGCTTTATAAAATCTATGTGGTGCGGTAACAATGTATGTGAGGAAAAAATAAAGGAACAAACATCTGCAACCATTCGCTGTATACCGGACGAGCAAGAAACTTTGGGCAACACCTGCCTTTATTGCGGGGAAAAAGCCAAACATATGGTATATTTTGCAAAGGCATACTAAAATGAATACGATAATTTTTTTCATAACTTTTATGGTTTTATCTACACAAACTATGATAGCCAATCAAGTAAACCAAATGATAGGAGATGAATATCAAGCTATGGTAGAAACTAGAGAGATAATAGGGACAATAGCACTCACTTTTGATGACGGCCCTGGTCGTTACACGGACGCAATCCTGGATGTGCTTTATGAACATAATGTGAAAGCCACATTTTTTGTGTTAGGTCATGCTGTTCAAAAGTCGCCCGACACATTTTTGCGCACAGTGGAACATGGCCACGAAATAGGAAATCATACGTGGTTCCATGAGAATTTGCCAAAGCTCACTCCGTCAGGAGTATTTGAAACTATGCGGCGTACTGCTGATTTGATCGAACAGTTAACGGATAAGTTCCCCGCAACCATGCGTCCTCCGTTTGGCATATTTGGAACAAGAGAGCAAGTCATAATGGAAGAATTAGGGTATTCCATGATACTTTGGTCATTGGATCCCAGAGATTGGGAGCTTCGCAATAGCCAGCAGATATACGATTACGTTATGGAAAATGTACGTTGTGGTGATATAATACTTCTGCACGATATACACGAAAGTACATATAAAGCAGTGGCAAAACTCGTGCCTTCTTTAATAGAAAAGGGATTTGACCTTGTTACCGTGGAACAGTTATTGGAGGAAACAAGACCGGGTCAGGTTTACAGGCGTAGAGATTAGTTGAATTAAATTATTGGTTGTGTCCTAAACAACCCGAAAGTTAAGGTACACGGCAGCCACTACCATGTTCTTATGGTGGTGGCGAGTTAATTTATATTAGAGGTAAATTGCATGTTAGAAAGTCCATTTATACGGCGATTGCTGAACACGAACACGCTAATACTTATCTGCAT
The DNA here is from genome assembly GCA_009778165.1 of Defluviitaleaceae bacterium. Classification (GTDB taxonomy): domain Bacteria; phylum Bacillota; class Clostridia; order Lachnospirales; family UBA5962; genus WRKF01. The sequence goes on along the minus strand of WRKF01000179.1, from coordinate 855 downwards.
TATATTCACAATATCAACACTGTTTGATTTGGTTTTGACAGTTATTACGGTTGGGGATGTTGGCACAACTTATGTACATTTAGGTTCACGCCTTATCTTATGCACATTTGTATCCGGAAGTTTGTTGATATTTAGATATTTCAAAAAACAGCATTTCGCTATTTTGACGGGTATACATTTTTTACTTGCCCTATTTTTTGTGGCTCTGTATACATGGATAATTGGTTTTTTTGTAGAACAACATCCCAACGCCATGTTTTATATGGTTCGCTCTGTTTTGATTGTTTATCCCATCATAGCGGCTATTTGTATCGCCACCGACTTCATTTTGAAAACCAGGAAAGGTAAACAGGCAAATACGCTAAATAAGCATTAACTTATCCGTTCGCAAAAATTAAACAGGTTGTGTTAACCTAGATTTTGAACGCTACAATAAACAGGCTGAAACGAAAATGATTGAGGGCTACAAGCGTTAGCCCTTATTTGTGTCGGAAAAATTCCATCTTGAAAACTCGAACAAAATAATTTATAATTATTATAGAGGGGCTAAAAATTCCACTATCAAAATTTGCGAGGGCATTATGGATAAAGACAATAATCAACAAGATACAGAGAAAGAAAATAACAAGCAAGACAAAATATATTGGCACGACGCATTTTTCGCTGCCCTTCAATTAGAGCTACATGATTATGAAGATGTCCTAATCTTTGAAGATGAACATCAACTAAGCAAAGAAGCCCTCAAAATGGACGTTCTCATAATCAAAAAGACGGCAGATGTTGAGATAGACAAAAACATAGGGCGGATATTCAGAAATAATAACATCTTTGAGTACAAATCCGAAACGGACAATC
>WRKF01000178.1 GCA_009778165.1 Defluviitaleaceae bacterium | reverse complement strand
TCGGATTATTTTTGGGGTTCGAGAGTACGTTCTCAAATATAGTATCGTTTAATATTGAAAGATCGGCTTTTTCCCTTTCAAACTCTTGCTTTGTCTTGTTGGATACTATGTGTTTTGCTTGCTCTATTTGGTGTTCTAATATTTTTTTCATGGCATCACCTTCCCTTGTTTCATAATAGCATATTTTTTTTGCTTTCGCAATATAGCATTTTTTTGAGTCATGGAAATTTAGTTTACGTCATTATCACAATAAAAAATAATTTCTAAATAATTTCTATAGTAAAATTCATATTACCCCTCTTAAATCTGCAAATTTTGTAAGTTCGCATTACAACACTCAAAATTTCAAAATTCAAAAATTTTAACGAAATTGACTTATGGAAATATTTTATGTATAATATGGTGTGTTAACTTTGACTTTAAAGATTTTTGATTTTAAAGAGATTTTAAAAATCGTAAAAACCTTTAACGGAAATTAAGTTAATCGAATATAGCTTATAACTACATTATGAAAACAATACAATAATATATGGCGTTCTTTTTGTGTACGGAACTGCTGTAAGGTGTATATAAAAGGTGTACATAATATGAAGGTTGTATCCGGAGCTTTGCGTGGTCTGCACCTTAATACCCCACCGGACAATAATATTAGGCCAACCTTAGATCACGTAAAACAATCTTTTTTTAATATTATCCAAAATGATATATTTGATGCAAGTTTTTTGGATTTATTTAGTGGAACTGCCCAAATCGGAATAGAAGCTCTTAGCCGAGGAGCCAATAACTGTGTTTTTGTGGACAAATATTCTCAACTAACACAGCAAAATATAGACAAAATAAACAAAATAAGCAAAATAGATAAAACGAATAAAACAGATAAAAACAAACAAAATTTCATTTACAAAATAATTAGCAAAGATGTTTTGCAAACATTGAAGCTATTGGAGAATAGCAACTTTGACTTTATTTATGCAGACCCTCCTCGGGACTTCAAAGATATGCACAGAGTTTTTGCTGACATAAGCAACTACGAATTGGTTGCACAAAGGGGTTTTGTGATTTTGGAACAGCAAACAAAAAAAACTCAAACAAATTTTCAAGGCTTTACCATAACAAAAGTTAGAAATTACGGCAATACCCAACTTGTGTTTTTTGTGAGGAATCGTTGTGAAGAGTATGAGGAATCTATGAGAAATCATATAAGAAGCAAACTTGAAAGAGTTTTTTGATATTTTGACCTACAAGAAAGATTCGGAAAAGATACGAAACGGAAAGGATACAAAAATTTTATGATTGCAATTTATCCCGGCAGTTTTGACCCCGTAACACTGGGGCATGTAGATATAATAAAGAGAGCGCTGTCTTTAACGGATGTGCTGATAGTTGCCGTACTTAAAAATTCTTCTAAAAATGCGCTTTTTACTGTAGAAGAAAGGATTAGCCATTTGGAGCTTTTAACGAAGGACATGCCTAATGTAAAAGTAGACTCTTTTTCCGGCTTGCTTGTTGATTTTGCACAAAAACATAATGCCAAATTTATAATACGCGGTTTAAGAGCTCTTACCGATTTTGAATTTGAATTTCAGATGGCTCTCACGAACAGAGAACTGAACAGCGATATAGAAACGATACTTATACCAACGAGCCTGCAATATTTGTATATAAGCTCTAGGGTTGTAAAAGAGGTGGCTCACTTTGGTGGCGATATATCCACAATGGTACACCCTGCGATATATGATGACGTAAAAAAGAAAACCGAACAATCATGAAAAAGGGAGGGTTGTTACGATGGATGCCAATTCCATGGAGAAATATTTAATACAAATTGAAGACGTGTTGGAATCTAGCAAAGCTGTTCCTTTTTCCGGCAAGGTAGCTGTTGATAAAGATCAAATATATGACATTATAGACGAAATAAGGCTTAATCTTCCCAGTGAGCTTAAGGAATCCAAAAAATTGGTAGAGAACAAGGACAAGTTTTTGCGAGATGCAGAAAAGCGTTCCGAGTCTGCAATAGAAAGCGCCAGGCAAGAGGCGGAGTCGATTTTGCAAGATGCCTATAATAAAGCTGAAAAAATGATTAGTGAACATCAAATATACAAGACTGCCGAAGAAGAGGCTGAACTTATTATGCAAGAAGCCAAGCGAGATGCAAAAAGCATACGCGTAAATGCAGTTGATTATGCAGACGAAATACTTTCCAAAGCCGAAACAGCAATGCGTGCAACAATAGACAGTATAGAAAAAAACCACAGTTCGGCTCAGGAATATTACAATAGAATATTGGATACATTATACGAAAATAGGCAAGAGTTGAGGAGCTAGCTCATAGGAGGTTTGTCATGGCCATAAGACCTATAGATATGCAAGTTTTGATACCTCGAAGCACAGAGGTGCTAAAGCAAGATGCTGCTGCATCGGCGAGAGCAGGAGCCGACCAGCAGGTTTTTTCCAACATTTTGCAAAGGAAAGCCGAGGCAGATGCCTCCAGAGTGTTGCAAAACGAAAATGTTGAGCAAAACAATGTTGACAAAGACGGACGAAGCGGCAATAGCGGTACAAATGCACGAAAAAACAAACACAATATACAACCAAAAGAAAGAAAAGAAGATAAAGAGCCAAACCCATATGGTTCTAAATTTGATTTTTCTATATAGCTGACTATAGCTATTCCACTTAATTCCAACCCTTTCCAAAATAAAATTAAGTGGAATGGCTTCCTATTTAATCGGTGTTTTTATGCTTAATATTATAATTTTTTTACTGTTTTTAATTGGGGTAGTGTTTATTGTTTATTCTGTCATAAAGTTTAAACCGGCAGAAAATGCCCAAGCTGCCACAGAGGAAACGATGGATAAGCTAAGAGCAACCATAGAGGATGCAGATAGTGCGATGGAGGAGCTTTCCAAGTTGTCCCAAAGTATTTTTGATGAAATGACAGAAAAGTATAAAGAGTTGTTATACATATACTCTCTTGTGGATCAAAAGCAAGAACAGGAGCAAGAGAATAAAGTGAAAAACACGAAAAATGAGGTAGTTTCGGCTGCGTTTATGCCGCCACCTCAGCTTCAACCACAACCCCAACCACCGCCGCTTCAGCCACAGCCTCAATCACAACCGGCACCACAAAACACGCAAAGCCCACAAAACGGTGGTTACGCAAACACGATAAAAGATCAAGAGTTTCACAGTTTTATGACTGCGTACAATTCTGCTAACCCAAAACATACAGAGATAAAAGGGCTTGCCCAAAAAGGGATGCCGATACAAGAAATAGCAAAAAGCCTTAACCTTGGTCAAGGAGAGGTTAGCCTTGTTTTAGAGTTAGGAAAGAATAAAAATGCATAAAAAAAGTTTTACATTTGGTTTAGGAGTGGGGATACTTTTTGTTACCGGAATTTTTTATCTGCTCTCCGGTTTATTAGCTCCCGAGCCGATAATTATTACACAGACAGAAGAAGTTTTAGTTGTTCCATCTCCCGAAGAAATATTGCAAATTGTTCAAGAAATGGGCTACAGTTTGGTGGAAGCCGATTTGGATCAAGAGCATAATATATACGAGCAGCAGATGAGCGAGTTTGAAGAAGAGCCAACAGAACAAGAATATATGGGGTATTTGACGGAACAACCGGGATATTTGGAATATTTTGAAGAATCCACAGAATATCCAGCTGTGTTGGAATACACGGAAGAGCAGATAATAGCGGCACTGGCTGAACTTTTAGGCTTCCCCATGGAATCCTATTACACAACAACGGAACCACCGCCTCAAACCTACGTGCAAGATGCACAAGATAATATACAATATGATGGAAATAACGAAAATAACGAAAGCGTTTTAATATATTTAGCACACAACACAGCCGCCCTTGATGTAGCAAATATACTGTATCATAACGGAATCATAAACGACCCGGTGGCTTTTACACAGTTTCTTGTAGCCCAAGAGGCAACAACTACACTACTGTCAGGGCAGTTGATGTTTTGGCCAAATTCTACATTTGAACAGGCATTAATGTCACTAAGGCTACCTTCTGATTAGTAAAAGTGCTATATGTTAACGAGAGGGGGAATTTAATTTATGCAAAAACTAACCCAAGAAGGCTTATCTTTTGATGATGTCCTTGTTATACCCAGAAGGGCTGTAAGTTACAACACACAAGTTAGCCTAAAGGTAAAACTTACAAAAACCATCACTCTTAATGCCCCTATTATTAGCTCCCCCATGGACACCGTTACAGAATCTCGCATGGCTATAGCTATGGCGCGAAATGGCGGCATTGGCATTATACACAGAAATATGACAATAGAAGATCAGGCAACAGAGGTGGAAAAAGTAAAACGTTCCGAATTCGGAGTAATAAAATCCCCCTTCTCTCTTGGTCCCAATGCCTATGTAGTCGAGGCCGAGGAGCTAATGGCAAAATACCGCATTTCCGGCGTGCCTATTACAGAATATGGTAAGTTGATAGGTATACTAACCAACAGGGATTTACGTTTTAACGACAGCAGCAAATACAAAAAAGTATACGAGATAATGACAAGGGAGAATTTGATAACTGCTCCAGAGGGTACAACATTAAAAGATGCAAAAGTGATATTGGACAGACACAAGATAGAAAAACTGCCCATTGTAGACGAATTCGGAGACCTTAAAGGTCTTATTACCACAAAAGATATACTAAAGTCTATTCAATACCCAAACTCTGCAAAAGATGAAAGCGGAGCTTTGCTTGTGGGGGCTGCGGTGGGTCTTGCAAGCGATTATATGGAAAGGGTTCAAGCCCTTGTTGAGAGTCTTGTGGATATTGTTGTGATAGATACCCCGCACGGGCATTGCCAAGCAATGGTAGATACCATAAAAAACGTAAAACACAGCTTTCCTAAGCTACCTATTATGGCAGGTAATATAGTAACGCCGGAAGCCACCGAAGAGCTTATCAATGCCGGGGCGGATGCACTAAGGGTTGGTGTGGGGGTTGGCTCAATTGCCACAACCGGCATCGTTGCCGGGGTAGGAATGCCGCAAATAACCGCTATTGTTAACTGTGCCAGAGTAGCTATCCCCAGGGGGGTACCCATTGTTGCAGACGGAGGGATTCGCTCCAGTGGTGACATTATAAAAGCTCATGTTGCCGGAGCCAGTCTTGTTATGATGGGTTCTATGTTGGCAGGGTTTGAAGAGTGCCCCGGCGGCATAGAATTATACAAAGGACGCAAATACAAAAAATATAGACGCAATCAAGACGAGAGCGATGAGCCGGTACACAGCATGGGTCTTAGTTTGCCCGAGGGAGTGGAAGGACGCATAGAGTACAGGGGTGAAGTAAAGGAGATTATACAGATCCTTTTAAAAAGCATTCAGGACGGCATGTACTATTGTGGTGCAACATCGATAGACGATTTAATAGAAAACAACCGGTTTGTGCGGGTAACAGCAGCAGGTTTTGAAGAAAATTTGCCCCATAATCTGGAAATATTATAAAAATTATAAGTATTATAATGGAAAGAAAAACAGGTAATAAAGATGTTGGATATTTCCCTAGTTGGCACAGGAGGAATGATGCCTTTGCCACACAGATTCTTATCCTCTGCTATACTGCGTTACAAAACAAACACTATTTTAATAGACTGTGGCGAGGGTACCCAAGTTAGCCTAAATATTTTGGGTTGGGGTTTCAAAAATATAGATACAATTTGTATAACCCATTTTCATGCGGATCATGTTTCCGGGTTACCCGGGCTTTTGCACACAATTGCAAATTCCGGCAAAACAACGGCAATGACTATTGTCGGTCCAACGGGGCTTGAGACTTTAATAGAAAGTTTGTTGGTTATTGCCCGTGGTCTCCCCTTCCCTATAATATATAGGGAGTGTATTGGAGGCGAAAAAATAAAAGTAGACGAAATGACGATCAACACACTATCTGTAGACCACGGCATAGCCTGCTTAGCCTACTGTATACAAACTCACAGAGCAGGCAAGTTTAACGTAGAAAAGGCCAGAGAGATGGGTCTTTCGCCAAAGTATTATTCTCTTTTACAAAAGGGCGAAAACATAGTACACAACAGCAGAGTTGTAGAAAGTGCCATGGTAATGGGACCTCCGCGACAGGGCTTTAAAATAGCTTACTGTACAGACAGCCGCCCCGTAGAGGAACTTGTCGAATTTGCCGGTGGTGCAGATTTGTTTATTTGTGAGGGCATTTACGGCGAAGACGAAAAACTACCAAAGGCTCAAGAATACAAACACATGCTATTTAGCGAAGCTGCTGTTTTGGCAAAAAGAGCCGGAGTAAAGGAACTGTGGTTAACCCACTACAGCCCCGCTTTAACAGAGCCGTCAGAATTTTTGCACGTAGCGCAGGCTATTTTCCCTAACACCCACATAGGCTACGATGGCAAAACTACCACATTGGCATATTATGACCGACATTAAAATTTTAGGAATAGAAACATCTTGCGACGAAACTTCTGCCGCCGTGGTGGCAGATGGAAGGCGGGTGCTTTCTAACGTTATTGCGTCTTCTGCCCAATACCAAGCTCAGTTTGGTGGAGTGGTACCGGAGGTAGCGGCTCGTAAACACATAGAAAATATTAGCCAAGTGGTGGATTGTGCTTTGGAACAGGCAGGTATAACCATTAGAGAGCTTTCGGCAATAGCCGCAACAAACGGACCTGGCCTTATCGGGGCTCTTTTGGTTGGGTTAAATTACGGCAAGGCACTGGCATATGGTGCAGATTTGCCTTTTGTGGCTGTTCATCATATACAGGGCCATATTGCAAGCAATTTTTTGGAAAGCCATGTTGCACCGCCCTTTTTGTGTTTGGTGGTGAGTGGTGGTCATACCATGCTTATAAATGTGGTAGATTACCATACATACAACATACTGGGTAGCACACAAGATGATGCTGTAGGTGAGGCTTACGACAAAGTAGCTCGTTTGTTAAAACTCCCGTATCCGGGCGGTCCGGCACTGGATGCTTTAGCAAAAGAAGGTGTTCCAAATATCCCTTTTCCCATGGCTTTTGCCAACCAAGGGTTGGATTTTAGTTATAGTGGGCTAAAATCCGCTGTTATAAACTATATCAACACAAAAACAATGAAAAACGAGGAAATAGTAAATAAAGATATTGCCGCTAGTTTTCAAAAAGCGGCAATAGATGTGTTAATAAAAAAGACCGCTGTTGCAATAAAGCAAACCAAAGCCACTACCCTGACGGTATGTGGTGGTGTAGCTTGCAATAGCCTTTTGCGCAACAAAATACAATCTCTTGCAGAGGAGTTGGGTATTGACTATCATATACCCAAGCCTGTTTTTTGTACAGACAATGGTGCAATGATAGCTGCTCTGGGGTATTACAAATTTTTGCAAGGCGAGTTATCTCCACTAAATACTAATGCCCATGCGGTTATTTCATTGTAATTTGCTAAAGGAGTGTACAAATTGAGCCTCTTAAAACCAATAAAAATAGGAAATCTTGATATACCCGGAAATATTTTTTTAGCGCCCATGGCAGGAGTTACAGACCTGGTTTTTAGAGAAATTTGCAAAAGCCATGGGGCATTCCTTGTATATACCGAATTGATTAGTGCCAAGGGGATTCTTTACGAAAGTGCCAATACTCAGTTTTTAACCCAAACATCCGAAAAAGAGCGACCCACTACGTTGCAAATTTTTGGTTCCGACCCAAAAATTTTAGCGAGTGCCGCCCAAAAAATCGAGCATTTGCCCTTTGATATTTTGGATATTAATATGGGTTGTCCGGCAAAAAAAATAGTGAATAACGGCGAAGGTTCCGCCCTTATAGAATTCCCCAAAAAGGTTGGTGAGATTGTGCGTACGGTTAGCCGTGCAATAAAAAAACCCGTTACGGTAAAAATACGAAAAGGGATAAATGGCAAAGTTACTGCATTGGAAGTAGCAAAAGAAGCCGAAGCCGGGGGTGCTGTGGCAATCGCCGTACACGGACGCACAAGAGAGCAACAGTATGAAGGCGTTGTAGATTTAGACATTATTGCTAAAGTAAAAGAATCTGTTACCATACCGGTTATTGCCAGCGGAGACGTTGTAGATACAGAATCCGCAAAAAAGACTTTTTCAACAACGGGGGCGGATGCACTAATGATAGGTCGTGGAACCTTCGGTAATCCTTGGATATTTAGCAAGCTAATCCATTTTTTCAAAACAGGAGAAACACTTCCGGATCCTACCCCAAAGGAAAAAATGGAAACGTGTTTGGAACACGTGTACCGCTCAATATTATATCGTGGTGAGCATGTAGCAATACGAGAAATGCGCAAGCATTGCGGTTGGTATATAAAGGGGTTGCCGGGAGCAGCCGCTTTGCGAACACAAATAAATAAAGCCTCCACCTACGATCAATTAAAAGATGTTATGTCTATTTATACAGCAAATTAACTTTTCTGATTTACAAGGAATAACGAAAAGTTAATTTGCTATATTCGGCACATATCTGGTATTACTTTAATCCGCGTTCTTTCCTGCATCTCGCCAAAAATTCTTCAAATGTTTCGGGGTAGTCGCCGTCCGGATATGTACATTCATATATATCCATCATATCGGCTTTATACTCCTCCATTTCACGTCTTTCTTCCTCTATCATTATTTCGTCAAATGCATCTATTAGCATTACCTGCAAATATTCTATATATTCTTCCGGTACAGAGGTTATTACATCCAAACAGCGTTGCCTTTCTTTTGTAATTGTCATTTTTTCCTCCTTATTTTATACTATATGGCAATTCCACGCATAGCGGAACTACTATAGCTACTCACATATTTTAACAGTATAGAAGTTTTTTTGCAACACTCCCAAAACTCATGCCCAAATTTTCCAGTTAGAAGTATGCCAAAAAGCTATACAAATTCATACTAATATGCTATACTAGTTAACATAAAAAAATATACAAGGAGGAAGAAACATGAAAAAAACGATACATAACCCTGTTTTAAAGGGATTCAATCCCGACCCGAGCATTTGTAGAGTTGGTGACGACTACTACATAGCCGTTTCTACCTTTGAGTGGTTTCCCGGTGTTCAAATACATCACTCCAAAGATTTGGTTAACTGGCGTTTAGTGAGTAATCCTCTGCAAAGGGTGAGCCAGTTGGATATGAAAGGAAACCCCGACAGCGGTGGTGTTTGGGCTCCCGCTCTAACCTATGCCGACGGTCAGTTTTGGCTTATTTACAGCGATGTAAAAGTTACCGGCGGTGCTTGGAAAGACGTAACAAACTATTTAGTAACATGTACCACAATAGATGGGGAGTGGAGCGAGCCAATTTATATGAATGGTTCCGGGTTTGACCCTTCCCTGTTCCATGATACAGATGGGCGTAAATGGTTTGTAAATATGGTTTGGGATCAGCGGTCTTACAACCATTCTTTTTACGGCATTGTGCTACAAGAATACGACTACAAAAACCGCAAGCTGACAGGCGACAAAAAAGTCATTTTTAAAGGCACGGAGCTTGGGCTTGTAGAAGCACCTCACATTTTCAAGGTAAAAGACTACTATTACTTAATCACCGCAGAAGGCGGCACAAAGTTTGAACATGCCGTTACATTGGCTCGTTCCAAAAATGTAGACGGCCCTTATGAACTTCATCCGCAAAATCCTATTTTAACATCTTGGACATATCCCCTTATTCCTTTACAAAAAGCCGGCCACGCATCTATGGTAGAAACCCAAAATGGGGAGTGGTACCTGGCTCATTTGATGGGTCGCCCCACAAGGCTTCCCGGTGTGCCTATCACTCAAAGCCGAGGCTTTTGCCAACTAGGTCGTGAAACATCTATACAAAAGCTATACTGGGAAGATGATTGGCCATATGTAGTAGGCGGCAACAAACCCTCTGTTGAGGTAGAAGCACCGGATTTGCCGGAGGTAAAATGGCCCGCAGACTACCCAACCGTAGACGATTTTGACGAGCCAAAATTAAACCACCATTTTAACACATTGCGAATACCTTTCGATAAAAACTTGGGTTGCCTGACTTCCCGCCCTGGGCATTTGCGGTTATATGGTCGTCAATCCTTCCATTCTCTTTTTGAACAATCTCTTGTGGCTCGCAGATGGCAAAGTTTTACCTTTACAGCTGAAACAAAGCTGGAGTTTAACCCAACTTCTTTTCAGCAGCAGGCAGGGCTTGTATGCTACTACAACACAAAAAACTGGACCAGTGTTCACCTAACCCTTAGCGAAAAAAAGGGTAAAGTGATTGATATTATGACATGTGATCGGCAAAGGGTAAGCTACCCATTGGGGAGTGATGGGCAGATTCCTGTGCCGGCCGACGTTGCAGCAGTGTATTTCCGTGTAGATGTGGAGCAAATGCACTATACTTTTAGCTACTCTTTTGACGGGAAAACGTTTACTCAAATACCGCAAAAGTTTGATAGCTACAAGCTCTCCGACGACTACATAGAAGAATCCGGGTTCTTTACCGGGGCTTTTGTTGGTATGCACTGCATAGATACCTCCGGGGATCGTGGTGCGGCAGATTTTGACTACTTTAAGTACGAGGAAAAGTCTTAAAAGTCGGTTCATGACATGTTATTTGGAGGTTATACTGGTGATAAAAAAACGGCTCTTTGGGAAGCATAACGGCAAGGATGTATATGCCTATACTCTAACAAGCAGCACAGGTACAGAAATAGAAGTTATAGAATATGGTGGCATAATCACGAAATTTTTAACTCCAGACAAACAAGGAAAACTAGCCAATATAGTCCTTGGACATAACACACTGGAAGAATACGAAAATGACACGTATTACCTGGGCTGTATTTGTGGACGCACAAGCGGCCGCATTACGAATGGGCTTTTCATGCTTGACGGTAAACAATACCGACTATCCCGAAATAGCGAAAACCTCCATCTTCATGGGGGCAATGTTGGTTTTAACAAAGTGCTATGGTCAACCAAGGAACACGATAACACAACCCTATCTCTTACATACATAAGCCCGGATGGAGAAGAGGGATACCCGGGTGAGTTGACGGTAAATGTTTCCTATACCCTGGTAGAGAACACTTTAACAATAAACTACCATGCCACAACAACAAAAAACACAATCGTAAGCCTTACAAACCATAGCTACTTCAACCTCAGCGGAAACTTTGGTGAAAGTATATCCGACCATTTTCTGACAATCCCCGGGGATAATATTTGTGAATTAAACGACGACTTGACTCCCACAGGCAATTTCACAAATATATTAAATACCCCGCTGGATTTCACAAAAAGCAAAGAAATAGGAGGAGCTTTGAAACTTTTGCCAAATGGGATAGACCACCCATACGTTCTAAACAAAAACGCAGATAATGTAATACTACATCATCCAAAAACAGGGCGGCGTTTAACAGTAAGCACAACTGCCCCCGGGGTTGTAGTATACACCGGCAACTCTTTGCCAAACAAACAAACTGCTCTCTGTTTAGAAACCCAAAGGCTACCCGATGCAATAAACCACCCAAACTTTCCCTCCATAATACTAAAACCGGGCGATATATATAAGTCAGAAACTAAGTGGGAGTGTTGAACTATCCCCCCGGTATGTTATGGTAGAACAAAAAGGAGGAACAAAACACATGATTTTACGAAAAATACGCAAGCAGGTTGCTATTGGACTAACTTTTGTATTAACAGCTGCGTTGGCTTTTGCTTTTGTAAACACTAATCTGTTTGCAGAGCCCGGCGGCACAATCTTTAGTCTGCAAGAACATATGCAAGGGCAAAATTTTGGCGATGCCTTCGACTTCGGTCCCAGGTTGCAAGGAGCCGGTGGCCCTAGCTTTACCGTGGTAGAGCTAAACGGTGCCGCATATTTGCAAATCGCCGAACGAACAGCTAACTGGAACGCCATAGACATTCACAGGACCGACCTTTATATTGGTGACATTTTAACGGTAACAGGTTTTGCATACGATCCACCGGAAGGAACTCAAATGATCCTCGGTGGTGCAGAATCTCCCTGGAACTGGGCTGCCAACACAGAAGTAAGCGCAGACAATTACCACTTTTCGCTAGAACTCACGTTAAATGCCGGGCATTTTGAAGACGATCAGTTTGTACGCTTTCGTGTTCAAACAAATGACGACGGTGCAGAAATGACGTTCTATATCAGCGAAATTAGCATCGTGCGTCCCGAAGATGCTGTTCCACCGGCTGACGCTCCTCCTGCCCCTGCCCCACAGCCACCCCCGGCTATTGGCGATGGAGAAGGTCTTTTGATTTATTCTTTGCATAGCGACGCATATGTAGCTGGTGCAAGTGGTGCAAGTAACCTTGACGGCACGGCTTTCTTGGAAGTTTCCGGAACACCCTCTGTATCTATAGAAAATGGTGTACTTTACCTGACAGACCGCAGCGAAAACTGGCACACAATAGATGTTTCCCTTGCTGCTTTAGACCTTGCCTTTGGCGGTACGTACAGGTTTGTAGCTAGCGGTACGGCGGAACCGGGTACACAAATTGCTTGGCATCGTTCCTACGCCCCATGGACTTTCGTGTCCGGATTGGTAGATACCCCACCAACCGGCGAATGGGTTATAGACGCTACTTTACAATACCCATTCGTGCCGGAAATGGCAAACTTGCGTATACAAACCAATGCCGCACCAAATGTGGATCTAACCATAAACAGCATTTCCGTTTATGCACTTGGGATTGCCATGGATTTCCAAACTCTTTACTACATAACATTCGACAATTTTGAAATACACGAAAACTACATAACTGCTGGTGCACAAATGAGTGGCTCGTTATACAATTTTGACGGAAACCCTGTGTTTAGGTTGGAAAATGTAACGGGAGACTATACAAGTGGAAACGGAAATTATCTACGGTTCGACTTGCCCACCCCTGTTGCCGCCGGTACCTATGTGCGGATATCTTGGGATGTTTTTGTGCCAAGTGCCGAAAACCCCGGAAACCGTAACATAGTAGGCCCCGGTCTTAACATAAACAGCATGTTTGGCCAACCAACTGCCCAACCAACAAACGACCAAGATTTGTCCCGCAATATTGGTATGGACGCATGGTACACAACTACTACACAGTTTATGGTAAGCCACGAAGTTGGCTCTCACATGGAGCATTTAATCTTTAGGTTTAGGGTAAACGACAACGAGCAACAGCCCTCTGTTCTATACATAGATAACATCAATGTTTCCTATGGTGGCGAGGCGGCATTTATTCCACCGGAATGGGATTTGGGCTTGCCATCTTTACAAGAGCAGTTTTTGCCATTTTTCTTGTTTGGTAACATTTACCCAACCACATCCATAATGGATCAGTTTGATACTAGACAAATGTATCTGCACCACTTTAACGCCATAACGGCAGAAAACTGGCACAAACCGGACAATATCGCTCCGGGAGGTTTCCAAATACCCACAGCTGACAGCTTCGATTTTTCACAAGCAGACGCAATAGTAGATTGGGCAATACAAAACGATCTAACTTTAGTTGGACACGCTTTTGTGTGGCATTCTCAAAGCCCTAACTGGCTATTTTGGGAAAGCGACGGAGTACCTCACACACGAGCCCAAGCAAGGGAAAACATGCACTTTTACATTAGCACACTAGCTAACCACTTTGTGCAGCGCGGTGTGCTTGGCAAGTTTTACTCTTGGGATGTAACAAATGAAGTTATTGCAAGTGGTGGCGGTACCTGGAACGGAGATTTAGACGACTGGAACGCCGGAGACTGGCGTACACAAATGCGGGAGACCAGCCCTTGGTTCATGGCTTATGCAAATGGCTACAACCCTGCCGCTGGAGAACACCCCAGCGACTTTGTGTACGATGCTTTCGTTTTTGCTCGTCACTACTTCCCCTACTCCATTTTGTACTACAATGACTACAACGAAGAAGTTCCAGCCAAGCGTAACGCAATAGCTCAAATGGTAGAGCAGTTAAACGAACGTTGGGCAAATGACTTTGAAAACAACCCAGAAGCAGTACCAGTAGGTCAAGTATACACAGGTCGTTTACTTATAGAAGCGATTGGTATGCAAAGCCACTTCCACATGCCAATGGGTGGTTGGTCTACCAACTTTGATAATGTACGCCCTGCAATAGAACGTTTTGCCGCCACGGGAACCATTTTGTCCGTAACTGAGCTTGACATAACTGTTGGTGCTCACGGAGCCGGAGCAACTAGCTTCCCTGACGGTCTTTCCGACTACTATCTGCAACGCCAAGCTGAACTATATGCACGCATTTTCAACTACTATCTGGAATTCGCAAATTATATACAGCGAGTTTCTCTATGGGGTTTGGCAGATAACCAAAGCTGGCGTGCACCCGGTCATCCGCTAATATTTGATGGAAGTTTTACCGCAAAACCGGCGTTTTTTGCAATATTAGATACAGTTGCAAATGCCCCAACCCCTGCGGTACAAGCTCCAAACTTTGTAACAACAGCATTACCAATAGCAGCAGCCGGTAGCCATTACATAACCCAAATAGCTGTGGAACGCAACAACCACTCCCCCGTACGCTTTTCAGCAACAGGCTTGCCACAAGGGTTGGTTATGCACTCCACAACAGGTGTTATAGAGGGGACAACGACCCAAGTTGGCACACATGAAGTTTCTGTAACGGTAAGTAATCTTAATTTTGCAACACCTCAAACATTTACCCTAACAGTAGCCCAAGGTGAAGGAATAGCTGCCCCCGTCGAGGCTCCAGTTGCCCAAGTTGATATAGTTGATACAGAAGAACTTGTTTGGATACGTCAGTTTGCAGAAAATCTAGGGTTTAGTGTAGATTGGTTCGAAGCTACTCAAACCATAACTATAACAAACGACGCAGGTTTTTACACAAGTTTTTCACCGGACAACATTGTAGATGGCAGAGCATACGTAACCCTTGGGTTTGCGGAACAGTTGTTAGAACAATAGCAATATTTTCAAAACAACACAAAATAACACAAAGAAAGACCTTTTTTGACAAGGTGCGATAAAAATTTTCACGAAAGCCCATGAATACCGATTAATTTGGTGTTCATGGGCTTTTTAGGTGTGCCGCTCATGGCGAATATCAAGAAGCGTTTTTAAAGTTATAAATTTATTTCCTTAACACCATTCCTTGCGATTGTAGCATACCAAAACGCTCATAAAATGGTTGCATATCAATATCACAAATCAAATCGACATTGGCAATATTTTCGAGTTTAATAAGCATTCGCTGAAAAAGTTCTGTTCCAATGCCGCACCCTTGGAAATCCGGCAAAACTTCAAACAATGGAATAAAACTCGAATTAACGCCATCCGTAAGTGCAGTTATAAAACCAACTACTCTCCCCTCACAATATGCCGCAATAAAGTAGGTACTACCCCTTATCAATTCAAGATGGCGTTCAGGTGATAGCGGCGACTTCCAACCAACAAAAAAACCATGCAATTGCTCAGCTTTTATCAAATCTTTGTTATCAACATAACTAATCATTTGTATATTTCTCCATGCATAAAACAACAAAAAAACAAAAACTGACGTATTGACAAAAACGATTTTATATATTATAATATATCCATATTAGCCCAAGTGGCGGAATGGCAGACGCGGTGGACTCAAAATCCATTGCTGGCAACAGCGTGGGGGTTCAAGTCCCTTCTTGGGCATTATTTTTATTATTTTCTATTAGTGACTGCTTTGTTCTTGCTTTTGTTTCTCCTGTTTCTTCAAACATTTTTCAAACGAAAACTAATTTAGCTCCAACTCCAACTTTGGCAAAAACTGTTTACAGACCCTCTCCAACCCCTTTTCTATATCCTTTTCTACGCTAAAATTATAAACTTTGCTAATCTCACAAGACATTATATATTCGAGTACTTCTGCTATGTCTTGCCGATTGTTGTCCATACTGGTTGTATTGCTGATATTGGGAGCAAATCCGGTTATTTGCAAAAACTTTAGCTGAAAAACTATCACAACCAGTTCCGGAACAGCCGTTTTTTTTGTTAATTTAGATATTGCTTTTAAAACTAAAAGCAGTATATCTTGGCTTTCTTGCAGCTCTATATGACCTGTCGGTATATATTTGTCAACCAAAGAAATTATGTCGTAAGCCAACATCAAACGTTCATAGTCTAGCCTTAAATTATAAAAACTCTCTATCAACTCCACTTGGGTAAGAGAATAAAAGCCCCGTCCTTGGTATAGAACAAAATCGCAATACGCAAAGAGCTGGGCAGTCAAATATTTGCTCTTTGCATTTTTTGCACCCCTGGCTCGAACAATTAGTTTTCCTGTATCTTTTGTAAATATTGTCAAGTATTTATCTGTTTCCCCCACGGCAGTTTCTTTTATTATTATACCCCTGGCTTTTATTGTGTTTGATGCCATAATAGTTAACCTCGTAGGGAGTTGTTTAGAATTTATTTAATATTTGTCTAATATCAACCAACTCAACCAACCTTATACCCCAAGTTTTTCAAAACTATATCGTTGTTACGCCAATCTTTTTTTACCTTTACCTGAGTTTGCAAAAAAATTTTTGAACCCAACAAACGCTCTATATCTTGCCGAGCCTGGGTAGCTATTTTTTTTAGCATTTCTCCGTTTTTGCCAATTATTATTTTTTTGTGAGAATCCCTTTCGCAATAAATAACTGCTTCAATATCAACCATGCCCGTCATACTCTTTGTTTTCCTTGCTTTCATCTGCAAAATTTCTACTGCTATACCATGAGGTATTTCTTGCTGAAGGTGGTGTAGTAACTTTTCACGCAAAAACTCTGCCGCAATCTGCCTTTCCGGCTGATCGGTAGCTATATCGTCAGGAAAATACATGGGACCTGGTTGCAGATAGCTTTCTATCGTTTCTGTTAGGTTGTTTAGCTCTCCGTTAAGCGCACTAATGGGGATAATCTCCGCAAAATTGTATTCTTTGCTATAAATATCAATAACCGCTAATAAATCCGCCTTTTGTATCGTATCTATTTTGTTAATAACCAAAAACGCTGTTCCCTTGAGAGTTTCTATTATGGCTTTGTCCCCCTTGCCTATTGTTTTGTCCGGAGTTACTACCATTACAATAATATCCATCCCATCGTAAGCTGTGGCTGTTGCCCGCTCCATAAACTTGCCCAATTTGCTGTTTGGATGTGGCACAATCCCCGGGGTATCTATCAGTACAATTTGGGCTGCCGTTGTGTTTAGTATACAGTTTATTGTATTGCGGGTCGTTTGCGGCTTAGCAGATGTTATTGTGATTTTTTCACCCAAAAGGGCGTTTATTAATGTGGACTTACCCACATTCGGGCGACCTATTATAGAAACAAATCCTGACTTCATATTATTTAACTCCCATATATAACCTAAAAATTATCTCTCTAAATTGGCTGCTTTCAATATACTTTCTTGTTTTCGCAACATTTTCCGCTCATTATCTTCATTATTGTGATCGTAGCCCAAAAGATGCAACATACTGTGAGCAACAAAAAAACCTATCTCCCGTTCCAAAGAATGCCCGTAACATTTCGATTGCAACACAGCCATATCATACGAAAACACAATATCTCCAAGGATATATTCCCCTGCCCTCGGTACTTTTTCACCCAAGTCATAATTTGTCATGGGAAATGACAACACATCTGTAACTTTATCTATACCTCTGTAACTATAGTTTAACAGGCGTATTTTTTCATCAGACACCACCGTAATATCCACTGTAGCATTTGGGGTTTTATTTTCCTGTTCCAGAGCAATTTTTACAATTTTTTTTATCAAACCCTCCTGTTCCGGTGTTAGAGGGGTGCCGGTTTCGTTAATAACACTTATCATTTTTTTGGAGCGGGATAGGGTATGCGTTCGTGGTACATACCGTTTAGCACGCGCAAAAACGACCGCTCTATCGTATCTAAATCTCTTATTGTAAGACTACTGTCTATTAACTGACCTTCCAACAATTTGTCTTTTATAAGATTGTTCACAAACGCAGCCATCTCGCTTTTTGTTTTTAGTTTACTTGCCATAGAACGCACCGCTGCTTCTATCGTATCTGCAAGCATTACTATTGCAGCCTCTTTTGACTGGGGCAACGGACCGGGGTACAAAAAAGGTGTGGGGTCTACATCTTCATCCCCTTTCAAATCCTTTTCTTTTGTATAAAAAAACTTGAGCAAGGTAGTACCATGATGTTGCTGTATAATATCTCGCAAAACGAGGGGTAGGCGGTATTCATCTGCCAGTTGGCTACCATAAACTACATGATCTATTATAACATCAGCACTGCCCAAAGGCATTATTTCATCGTGGGGGTTTGTGCCGGTTTGATTTTCTATAAAAAACATTGGGTTGTGTAGCTTGCCAATATCGTGGAAAAACGACCCAACACGAGCCAGTATGGTATCTGCATTAATATCAAAAGCAGCAGCTTCTGACAAATTTGCGACGATAATGCTGTGATGGTACGTACCCGGAGCTTCTGTGCTAAGGCGGCGCAACAGCGGATTTGCAGGGTTTGTGAGATCCAGTAGTTTTATTGGGGTTATTACACCAAAAAAACTTTCCCACAAAGGTAATGTTCCCATGCCTATTATTACCGTAAAAAAGCCGCCAAGAGCCCCGTATCCCAACACAAAAACGCTGTCCATTGTTAAAGTTCGATCCAATAAAAGACTTATGGAAATAGCTACCACGGCACTTACCACACTGGTCAGCAAGCTAAAAATAATAACCTTGCTGCGCTCCAAAGCGTAACGAGTTATAATAGCAACTACTGTACCGGTAATTATAAAATAAAGTATGTAGCTTAAATCCCCATCAAAAATAAGGAATGTAATAATCGTGGCACAAATATTTAACACAATGGCCAGTTTGTAACTAATCAACATACCCACAAGCATGGTAAATAGAAGCAAAGGTACAAACACAAATGGCAATGCCACCATTACATTTGTGGCAAATAGGATTATTATGTAAAGGGTAAACAAAAGTAATGCGTGCTTTTTGTTTTTGCGAAAACCTGGCACAAAAATATGTATGTAATAACATGCAACCGCAAACATAATGGCAATTATTACGCTAGAGCCAATAAAGGGTATGAGGCTTATGGCGTACCCTTCTGCAAGATAACCCAAATCACGCAAGGCATAATATATTTCGTCAGTTATTATTTCCCCTTCGTTTACTATGTTTTGGTTTTGCAAAAATACAATAGCCTCTACTTCACTTGCTCGCTCCTCACGTAGGCGGTTTGTTTCTTCTTCATCCGCTATATTATTTGGTTGTATGTATGAATCCAGTATAAAAAAGCCAATATGGTTTAGGGGGTAAGCAATACCGCCCATTGCCAACATGCTATATATCTCCTGCCCCAACCCGGGGGTGTTTTCGGTTATACCGTTTGCCATAAGCGTCGAAAAAATATCAAAAACAGTAGCTTCAAAATTGTTAAATGTACCCTGATCGGACATTATCAAAAACTCTAGCTGATAGCCGCTAACACCTTCAAAAGCAGGAGATATTTGTACCAATGCTTGATACATGGCTTCATGATAGTCCTCTTCATAGGAATCATAATCATACTCATATCCGTATTCATAATCATATTCCCATTCAGGATGTTCTTCTTCATTCTCGTCATAAACCATCATATTTTGCGAAGGCAAATCGGAAACAAAAGATGCTGAAGGGTCGTAAAAAAAAGGTACCAAGGGAACGATTATTTCGGGTTCTCTCGCCTCTTGCCTTAATAAATTTATGTTGGCAAAAAGCAAGTTTAGCTGCTCTTGCACCTCTTCTTCTATATCTATATCTCTAATTATTGTGGTTACAACAGTAGCTCTTGCGTCCTCTCGCAACTGTTCCGTTGCAACCCTGTTCTCTACTGCGTGTGTAGCGGTAAAAGTGCGAGGAGAAACATCACCTATGCTAATATCAAACCCCCGCTGTATGTGGGAGCTAACAATAACATTTGCAATTGTAACCACCAATGCTATAAATACCAAAAGCACACTAACTCTACTTGTTTTTAGTTTTTTCATAATTTTTAACACGCCCCTGTTTTATGTGGAATCAATTCCGCTTAGTGCTGTCCTTTTTAAATACTAGCTGATTCTGTAGCTTCAAAAAAGTATAAGGATAATGAAACACGGAACTGCTATAACAATTTTTTAACTCTGCGTTCATTATTTGGAACGCAAATTAGCCCTTTTTTCACCCCTGGACACAGGTTTTTTTTCTGTTTTTTCGTAGGCAGATATTATTTTCTGCACTAAAGGATGGCGTACCACGTCCTCTTTTTTTAAATAGATAATTCCTATGTCTTCTATGTGGTTTAAGATATTAACTGCTTCCACAAGCCCCGAACGCTTCCCTTGGGGCAAATCTATTTGGGTAATATCCCCTGTTATAATTGCTTTTGAACCAAAACCAATACGAGTCAAAAACATCTTCATCTGTTCCGGAGTCGTGTTTTGAGCTTCGTCTAGCACTATAAAAGCATTGTTTAGCGTGCGTCCACGCATATAAGCCAAAGGGGCGACTTCTATTAACCCCTTTTCCTTATTTTTAATATATGCCTCTTGCCCCATAATCTCGTGCAGAGCATCGTACAAAGGACGCAGATAAGGGTCTATTTTTTGCTGCAAATCCCCAGGCAAAAAACCTAGATTTTCCCCTGCTTCTATTGCCGGGCGGGTCAAAATAATGCGGCTGACATTGCTCTCTTTAAATGCAGTAATCGCCATAGCCATAGCCAAATATGTTTTGCCTGTTCCGGCGGGCCCAACCCCAAAAACGATTGTGTTTTTGTTTATTTTTTCCACATATTTTTTTTGGTTTACTGTTTTTGGCACAATCCGCTTACCGTGAGCAGTAAGGCAAATTACATTTTCGCCAAGTTTGTCTATCTCGCCAAAATGATTGTGTCCTATACTGCCTATAATATAATTTACAGATTGGTCTGTTATAACATCACCATTTTTTGCCATGGTAATCAGCTTTTCTAAGGCATGTTTTGCGTTTTGGGCATTTTCCGACTCACCGGAAATATTAAGATAACCCTCTCTGTTAGTTACTTTTACAGAAAAAGCCCGCTCTATCAAAAAAACATTGTTGTCTAATTTTCCGAAAACATCACTAATAACCTTGGTATCCATTTCTAATTTGATTTTTATGTAAGCTCACTCTCCTTGTAGGGGAATAGTAAAATGGGCAAGCGATTTTTAAATAGGGTTACGGCAACAAATTTGTAATAATGGAAACAATCGAACCTACCCCATCTATCCCGGAACTTTTTTCCATACTGGTTATATATTGATTACCGTTGTTGTAAATATCTTGCAGTGTAGCCATCAGAGATTGGGGCGTTAGTTCTTCTTCTTCCATCACAACACTGTAGCCCGCATCGGCAAAGCTCTTGGCATTTTGTATTTGGTCTCCTCGGCTTGCAGTTTTTGGTAGCGGAACAAGGAGTGTGGGTTTTTTAAGTGCCAAAAACTCTGCTAGAGCGTTTGCTCCGGCACGGCTCATTATCACATCTGCCATTGCGTACAGGTGCGGTAGGTGGTCAGTTACAAACTCATATTGAATATAACCTTTTTGGTTAATATCTGCAATATTCCCCTTTCCACAAATGTGTACAACGTTGAAGTGGCAAGTTAGCTCCACCAGAGCGTTTCGCACAATTTTGTTTATTGATACAGAGCCACCAGACCCCCCCATAACAAGAACGGTGGGTTTTTCGTCTGTAAACCCTGTTATCTGATGCCCTTCTTTTGCACTGCCATGCAATATATGACTTCTTATGGGAGTGCCTGTTAATGTGGCTTTCTTGTTCAAGTTTAGTGTTTCAGCAAAAGATACACAAATAACTTTCGCAAACAAAGCCGCAATCTTGTTAGCCAAACCAAAACTATAGTCAGACTCGTGTATTATAATAGGTATACCTCGCAGCCAAGCAGCAATAACAACGGGAACAGCAACAAACCCCCCTTTAGAAAAAACTACATCGGGATTAATTTTGCCAAGAACAGAGTAAGCATCGCCTATCCCTTTTATGACCCTAAAAATGTCGCTCAAGTTTTTTTTGTCTATATAGCGTCGCAGTTTGCCTGAAGATATTGAATGATATGGCAGATTTTCTTGTTTCACCAAATCTTTTTCTATGCCGT
Organism: Defluviitaleaceae bacterium; assembly: GCA_009778165.1. Lineage (GTDB taxonomy): Bacteria > Bacillota > Clostridia > Lachnospirales > UBA5962 > WRKF01. Next base: position 14,262 of record WRKF01000178.1, on the reverse strand, counting down.
TTTTGCTGCCTATATAATGTATTTGGTAGCCGGCGGCTTGCAAAGAGGGTACCAACGCCAGGGCGGGTATAACATGCCCCCCCGTTCCTCCACCTGTCAGCACAATTTTCATAACCCTCTTCACCTATCTTCTGCGGTCTTTTGCACGCTCAATATTCATTTTTGTACCCTTAAATGTGGCGTGTCGCATTTTTATTATTATATCATCCACATAACCACCCGGCACATCAACAAAAGTAAAGTCATCGTAAATGTCTATGCTGCCTATAATACGCCCGGGAACACCTGCCTCATTGGCTATTGCTCCCACTATATCTTGCGGGCGTACCCGATGGTTTTTTCCTACATTTACAAACAACCGTTCGGTGTCACGGTTATATTTCGGATACCTATCACCGCGATCCCTATCATTACGATCCCGATTGCCAAAATCGCGGGTTTCGCGGCTCAGGCGGCTTTCGCGCCCATTACGACCGTTACGCCCATCACGGTTGTCGCGAATTTCACGGCTACTACGCTCCCGAAAAGGCCGCTCGTTTATATCATCGTAACTTTCGTGTTCTTCATCGTCTTGCAAACTAAGTTTTAGCAGTGCTGCGGCAATGTCAAGAGTATCATAATCATCACTTACCATGTTTTCCACAATATTGATGTACTTTGTTAAACGTTCCTCTTGGATAGTTTCTTTTAGCTGCTCGATAAAACGCTTTATTTTCACGTCCTCTATGTCGCTCATGGTAGGCAGTTTTTGGCGTATAATTTTAGCGTTTGTGTAACGCATTATATCCCGCAGCTTGTAAATTTCACGCCCTACAATAAATGTAAAGGCGGTTCCGGAACGACCCGCACGACCTGTACGCCCAATACGGTGTATGTATTGTTCCTCATCTTGTGGCAAATCGTAGTTTACAACAATATCTATGTCGTCTACGTCTATGCCCCTGGCAGCAACGTCGGTCGCTACCAATATCTCCAGGGTTCGGTTGCGAAACTTTTTCATTACACTATCTCGCTGAGTTTGTTTTAAATCGCCGTGCAACCCTTCAGCGAAATAGCCTCGGCTCTGGAGCTTTTCTACTAGCTCATCTACCTTGCGTTTTGTATTACAAAACACCAAACACAGCTCCGGTGTGTGCAAATCCAACATTCGGGATAGAGCCTCCATTTTGTTGTGTTCTCGCACCTCAAAATAGACTTGGTCTATACTGGGTACCGTAAGCTCTTTTCTGGTAACACGAACAAAAACGGGGTCGTTTAAATATTCGTGGGTAAGTTCCAAAATTTCTTTCGGCATAGTAGCAGAAAATAACACGGTTTGATGCCCTATAGGTATTTTTTGTAGTATATCCTCTATATCTTCCCTAAACCCCATGTCCAACATTTCATCGGCTTCGTCCAACACTACTATTTTCACTGTTTCCATTTTTAGTGTACGTCGCCTCATGTGATCCATCACACGACCGGGCGTCCCAATAACTATTTGCACACCTTTACGTAACGCCAAAATCTGTCGCTCTATCGGTTGACCGCCATAAATAGGCAAAACCCGTAACCCATCTTTATATTTGAGCAGCTTACGAAACTCCTCGCTAACCTGTATAGCCAACTCTCTTGTGGGACAAAGCACCAATGCTTGCAAGCAACGATCTTCTTGATCAACAAGCTCCAGTGTGGGGATGCCAAAAGCGGCAGTTTTTCCGGTTCCTGTTTGTGATTGACCAAGAACATCTCGGCCACTCTTAACGATCTCTATAGATTGGCTTTGTATAGGTGTGGCTTCCTCAAATCCCATGTCCTGTACAGCCCGTAATATTTCCGGGCTAATGTTTAGTTCTTCAAATTTCGTTTTCATCAAATTTCCTTATTTTTTCCTCTCAATATAAATTAAATTAAAATTAATAAAAATAAAAATACCCTTCCATCTCTCCCCTCCTAATACAACCCCAGTATACACTATTTATTGAAATATTTCAAATTTTTTGAATTTGTGATATAATGGTAAACAAAGTTATACAATTAAATATTTTCGAAATATTTTCGGGATATTTTCGGATTAATTTTAAAGTATTGAATATTTTTTGGAGGTTTTATGTCCGTATTTGAAGCACTTGTTTTAGGGGTATTGCAAGGGATTGCAGAGTTTATACCAATATCCAGTTCGGGGCATTTACTGCTTTTACAACAAATTTTTGGAATAGAAGAAAATTTGTTTACTTTTACTATAGTAGTACATGTCGGCACGTTAATTCCTGTTCTTGTTATATACTTTAACAGGGTAAAATCTTTAATAAGGAATCCTTTTCAAAAGATGACTCTCTTGCTTATTTTGGGTATATTACCTACAGTAGTGGTAACTCTTTTATTTAGGGACTTTATAGACAGGCTGTTTACGGGAGAATTTTTGGCGATAGGGTTTTTGGTAACTGCTGTTTTGCTTTTTGTGATTGACCGCAGTCAGAGTGGAAGAAAAAAAGTGCGAGATATCAGCTATTTTGACGCTGTTTTTGTGGGAATAATACAAGCCGTTGCCATTGCACCCGGTGTGTCTCGCAGCGGTAGCACTATATTTGGCGGCGTTGTTCGCGGGTTCGACAAAAAATCTGCTGCCAACTTTTCTTTTTTGCTCAGCATACCCGCTATTATTGGTGCCACCATGCTTGAAATTTTCAGTATCGCAACGGGAGAAACTGCAACGGAATTTTTGCTTTCCACCCCGGTTATAGTTGGCTTTTTTTCCTCTATGATAGCGGGTTATTTGGCAATAAAAGCGATGCTGAAATTGATTGTTGTATCTAAATTGAAATATTTTGCTTATTACTTGATTGTATTGGGTTTGTTTATGCTTGCGGATCAATTGTTTTTTAATATAGTATTTTGAGTTTTGCACGAATTTAGGAACAAAGAAAATTTCAGCAGTTCAACTTAAAAATGGCAAGCGATTTTAAATTGAACTGCTGAACGTGCCACCTTTGAATCAAAACTTTTTTTCTGCCAATATTTCCACTATTTCTTCTGCTAAATCCCGAATGGTCATTGCGTTCATTATATGGTCCTGAGCATGAACCATAAGCAGCGACATTTCGACTTTATCTCCCCTGGCCTCTGCCTGTATAAGCCCTGTTTGAGCTTCGTGGGCTCTGGCTATTGCGTTGTTTGCATCTTTTAACATCTCTCTGGCTTCGTCTATATTGCCTTCCCTTGCTTTTTTTATTGCAATTAATGAGGTGGAGCGGGCATCACCTCCATTAACAATAATAGCCATTATAACTTCCATCATTATAAGAACGTCCTTTCTGCTTCTTCTTTTCCAATATTCATGTCGTTTGTAAAAATTTCAAATATATGCTATAATTGTAGCACAAAATAACAAAGGAGTACACACCAATTATGAAAATTTTCGCTTCCGATTACGATGGAACTTTTTTTAAACACAGAAACAGGTTACCTAAAGAACTGGGCAGAAATATAGCCTGGGTTAAAAAATGGCAAGCAGCCGGCAATCTTTTTGTTTTCGCCACCGGTCGCAGCATTGTGGCAATGGGAAAAGAAGGAAACCACGTACTGCCTTGCGACTATATCGTGGGGCTAAACGGTAGCACAATAGCTCTGCCAACAGGAGAAATAGTAGAAAGTAAGTTTATGTATAAAGAAGTCGCATTGCAATTATTAGATATTTTAAATTCAAAAAAAATTGTAGGTTACTCCATTAATTCCCAAAAAAAATTTTATCTTAAAACTCGAATGTTACAAGCTAATTGGCGATTGAGTCTTATGGGGTTAATGCACTTTTTTTCCGAACACAGAGCCGGCTACAACGAAATAATAAATGGCTCTATAGCTCAAATTGCGATTTTTACAATAAATGGTCAAGTGGCACAAAACCTTTCCGAGCGTATTGTTGAAAAATTTGGTGATTTTGTATCATCTTACCCAAACATAAGCAGTGTAGACATTTGCCCTGTCGGTGTTTCAAAAACAACAGGTATAGAGTATATAGCCAAATTGCATAATATTTCAAAAGAAAACATTTATGCCATGGGCGACAGTTACAACGATATACCTATGTTAAAAGCCTATAACGGAATAACTGTACCGGAAGCTGTAGATGAAGTAAAGATTCATGCAAACGGAGAATATGCTACTGTTGCAGATGCAATTAAAAATTTGATATAGTCAAATCCTTTTTGTGAAAAAGGGATATTCATAAAAAGGATTTTACGGTGTAACCGCATTTCACAATCGCACTAATCGGTGAAACTTTCTGCTTGTTTTGCCTTTGATTATTGGTTATAATATTTTCATGTTTTTTATTTTTTCTATATTTTTTATATCTTTAGCATTTCTTTGGAATCTTTAGAACAAAAAACTCTTTCCCATTATTACACATCCAGTCAGCCATAGAGTCACTCATCGGGTGTTTGTAAGTTCGCATTAGAACGGCTCTATTTTTGTGCCAAAACGCCCTTTACACCACGTTCAAGTATCGAGTTTTGCTGCATCAAAATCATGATGCAAAATTTTTCTGTTCAATACAATTTCTAAAATAATAAATTAGTTCTTGAAACAAATCAAATTCTATGATACAATAAATATACCCAAAAGGGAGTAGCGGATGGTAAAAGGAGGAAAACAAAATGTTAAAATCATTACTAAAAGGCGTAAGTATGGGGACAGGTATGGGCATAGGTCAAGAGCTTACCGGAACTGTCATTCAGCACATTAGAAACAGAGGTCAAGGGAGTCAGGATGGAAACCAAAGTGCCGCACCCAGGTCTGACTCGTGGGATATTCAATGCGGAAGATGCAACGAAGTAAATACAGGGGACAGCAGGTTTTGCGGCTCTTGCGGCAATCAGCTGGTGCGTAAATGCGATCTTTCAGCAGGCACGAGATGTGGTTGCGGCTTTGTAAATGCGAATGGGCAGAAATTCTGCTCTGAGTGCGGTACTTCACTAACATAAGGTTTGCTGAAAATAAAAAAGCAAAACCAATCACCCGTACATTACGACATTATGATGGAATCGGGATATCGTATTTATGGATGGTCTTGAACCCGTAAGGTTCCGATCGACTTTAGAATTTTCCCATGTTGGGGGCTTAAACAAGAAAATGCGATTATCAAATATTGCAAGGAAAAGAACAAGTGCATCATGGCTTTGCTATGGTGCTACTTTCGTTGTATTTACCGCAATTACCTTGTGGGGATTATCAGGGATACTTTGTAAAAGTTGATTGGTTTGCACCCAGTACCCTATCAAGATAAATATTCACTTTTTCTAATCTCTTGTATTTCTTGTAAGCCTCAAACACTTCTTGTATATCCATTTTTGTTAAACTGCTCCGCAAGTTTTTCAAAAAAACATTTTCCTCTGCGGTCAATCTCTTGCTTTCAATTATCTGTGCCTTAAAAGTATCGCCTTTAATGTAATATATGCCGTTGCTAACTTCGTCAACCTCAAATCCTCTGCCATTTATAAGATGGTCGAATAACTTTATGGGTTTTGGGGTAACTACAAAGCTGATTGTTATATCATCCGTGGGAATTTCCTCAAAAGCAGAGTATATCATTGCATAACCTATAACTTTATTATAATCCCAAACAGAAAGATTGTCTTTTTCGGATTTGGCGGGTAGGTCAGCGGTGTTAGCACCGCTTTCTAAGTTAATTTTAGCAGAAAAGGACGATAAGCACAAGAGGCAATCATCTTTTTGTTTCGGATAGCTTTCAGCTAAAAAAACAATAGATTATTTCTTGACGTGATGTGCAAAATCTAGCGTTGCTTATTTAATTTTTGTGGACGGAAAAGATAATGCTTATTTAGCTTATTTAGCGCACTTGCCTTTCTTGGTTTTCAAAATAAAGTCGATGACAATGCAAACAGCCACTCATTCTAAATTTCCATGCCTTGACATTTTGCGATAATACGAATATAATTATTACGTTGCCTTATATCCATGAAACGGAGGTCTGCGATGAACGGATATGTGAAAGCCGAGATACTGGCAGAGCGTTGGAATGTATCGGTACGCCAAGTGCAGTTGCTGTGTCAGAACGGAAAGATAGAGGGCGCATCAAAATTCGGAAATGCGTGGGCTATACCGGAAAATGCACCCAAGCCGACACGCACAGGCAAGTTAAAGCCCGGACGCAAGCCTAAGGAATAACAATTATTAAACGCAGGGAGGATAACGCCCATGACACCGGAAGCCAGGACTCGAATAAATATTGATAAAATGCTTGCCCACGCAGGATATGTTCTCCAAGATATGAAGGAGTTCAATCGTACTGCGTCTTTGGGCGTTGCCGTCCGTGAATTCCCTACAAAAAGCGGTCCTGTTGATTATCTGCTTTTTATCGACGGAAATCCCGTTGGCGTTATTGAAGCCAAAGCGGAAGATAAAGGAGTTCTTCTCGGAATTGTTGCGGAGCAATCCAAGCGATATGCCGAAAGCGGATTGGAATATATGACGGTTGTACCCAACATTCGCTTCGCTTATGAATCAACAGGTATTATAACAAATTATTGCGATTATCACGACCAAAAAGCACGTTCCCGAGAGGTGTTTTCGTTCCATCGTCCCGAAACGCTTTTTGATTGGATAGAAGAAAACGACACACTGCGGAATCGAATGAAATCATTTCCGTCATTCAATACAGAGGGCTTTCGTGATTGCCAAGTTGCCGCCATTCTTAACCTTGAAAAATCCATGTCTGAAAATAAGCCTCGTGCATTGATTCAAATGGCTACTGGTGCAGGGAAAACATACACGGCGATTACCTCGGTATATCGTCTGCTCCAGCACGCAAAGGCAAAACGGGTTCTGTTTCTTGTAGACACAAAAAATCTCGGCGAGCAGGCAGAGAGTGAATTCCGTAATTATAGACCCTCGGATAGTGGGCGGTCGCTTTCCGAACTTTTTGTTATACGTCGCTTAAATTCGGGATATATACCGAAAGATACAAAGATTTGCATCAGCACTATTCAGCGTATGTATTCTATTTTGCGTGGCGAAGAAATGGACGAGTCCATTGAAGAAACTTCGCTTAATGAGCAGAAAATAACAGGCAAGCCCCGTGATGTAGCGTATAATCCCAATTATCCGCCTGAATTTTTTGATTTTATCATTATAGACGAGTGCCACCGCTCCATATACAACATTTGGCAGCAGGTTCTCGACTATTTTGATGCCTTTCTTATCGGCTTAACCGCTACGCCTGATAATCGGACGTTTGGCTTTTTCAAGCAAAATATCGTAAGCGAATATACCCACGAACAAGCCGTCCTTGATGATGTGAACGTCGGACGTGAAGGTACATATTTTATTGAAACGCAGATTGGCACAAAGGGCAGTACATTGTTGCGGCAGACGGTAGAAAAGCGGGACAGGCTTTCTCGCAAGAAGCGTTGGGAGCAGCTTGACGAGGATATTGATTACAAACCCTCACAGCTTGACCGTGATATAGTGAATCCGTCGCATATTCGCACAGTTATACGGGTGTTTAAGGAAAAGAAAGCCGTGCTGTTTCCTGGCAGGGTTGAACTGCCGAAAACGCTCGTATTTGCGAAAACAGACAGCCACGCCGATGATATTATTACCGTTATCCGTGAAGAATTTGGCGAGGGTAATGAATTTTGCAAAAAAATCACCTATTCCGTAGAGGATTCAAAAAGTGTATTGGCGGCGTTCCGCAATGATTTTTACCCACGCATTGCCGTTACGGTAGATATGATTGCGACAGGCACGGATGTCAAGCCGATTGAGTGCTTAATATTTATGCGTGATGTTCGCAGTAAAAACTACTATGAGCAAATGCTCGGCAGAGCCACAAGAACCCTTGATTATGAAAATTTGCACAGGGTTTCGCCGTCCGCCAAAGAGCGCAAACTCGGTTATATTGTCATTGATGCGGTAGGCGTTACGAAAACGCAGAAAAACACCTCTCGCCAGTTGGAACGCAAGCCGACCGTATCATTGAAAGACCTGCTGATGAGCGTTGCAATGGGCACGCGTGATGATGATACGATTACATCACTGGCGAATCGTTTAATAAATCTTGATAAACGAATGACCAAAAAAGAAAATGTTGAATTTACCGAAATATGCGGCGAAAGCTGTATTAACGTAGCCCGCAATCTCTTAAATGCCTTTGACGAAGATTTTATTAACGATGCGGCACAGGAGAAATTCGGCATTGCCAATGCCGAAGAAATAACCGATGAGCAATATTCAGAAACAAGCAAAGAAATGGCGGAAATTGCCGTTACGCCTTTCAATAATCCGAAATTGCGGGATTATATAGAAAACGTCCGCAAAAACCATGACCAAATAATTGATAATGTCAACATGGATGAAGTTACTTTTGCGGGTTGGGACTCAGAATACGCCGAAAAAGCAGACGAAGCAATTCATACCTTTGCAAAATTTATCGAAGAAAACAAAGATACAATAGAAGCATTAGAAATCATTTACAGCCAAAGCTACCGCACTCGACCGCTTACACTTCAGATGATACAGGAGCTTTATGAGATTTTGCAGAAACCACCGTACAACTTGACTACTGAAAAGCTGTGGAAGGCGTATTCGACGAAAAGCCCTGAAAAAGTAAAGAGTAAAAATGTTGTTAATCAGCTTGTGGATATTATATCGCTTATCCGTTATCAATTAGGACAGTCAACCGAGTTGCGATTATTCGCAGATGATGTGAATTTGCGTTTCCGAGATTGGATTCTTGCCAAGAACGCTGGGAACGTGCATTTTACAGAAGAACAGACCGAATGGCTTCGTATGATACGCGACCATATTGCCACATCAACGAGCATTTCGCCCAATGATTTGGATTACACGCCGTTTGTCAACAAGGGCGGCTTGGGCAAATTTTTCAAGTTGTTCGGGAGTAACTACGAAAATATACTAAATGAAATGAATACCGCACTCATAGCGGCATAAGGGGGAACAGTCATGGCAGATTCAAATATCGGGCAAAAAATATGGTCAATGGCAAACGCCCTCCGTGATGACGGTATCGGCAAGAGTGATTATCTTGAGCAGCTTACTTATTTGTTGTTCATAAAAATGGCGGACGAATATTCAAAGCCGCCCTATAATCGAGCTATCGGCATACCGAACGATTGTGGTTGGGATAGCCTGCGGAACAAAAGCGGCGATGAGCTGTTTAATCATTATGAGTATGTAATAAAAACGCTTGCAGGGCAGTCTGGCACATTACAGCAAATATATACAGGTGCACAGAATAAAATCTCGAACCCTGCACAGCTTTCAAAAATTATCGGTATGGTCGATTCCGAAGATTGGTCGTCCATGTCAAGTGATGTTAAGGGCGATATTTATGAGGATTTGCTTGAAAAAATTGCCGCCGATACAAAAAGCGGTGCAGGGCAATATTTCACGCCCCGTGCTCTAATCAATACGATGGTTAAGTGCGTTCGTCCCGAGCCTGGCAAGACTGTGGCTGATCCGTGTTGCGGAAGCGGCGGGTTTTTGCTTGACGTGAAATCTCATATTGAGCGCGAATACGGCAGACAGCTTGACCGCACTAAAAAAGAGTTTTTGAAATTCCATACATTCAAAGGTTGGGAAATCGTCCAAAGCACATACCGCCTTTGTTTGATGAATTTGTTTCTGCACAACATCAGCGACTTTGACGGAACGCCGCCGATTATTCGCGGCGATTCGCTCCTTGCAGACCCTGGCGACAGATTTGATTATATCCTTACAAACCCGCCATTCGGCAAAAAATCGTCCATGACCTTCACTAACGAGCAAGGCGAACAGGAACAAGAGGATTTAATCTATAACCGCCAAGACTTTTGGGCTACCACTTCAAATAAACAGCTAAACTTCGTTCAGCATATCCGCACACTCCTGAAAACAGGCGGCACGGCGGCGGTTGTTGTGCCCGATAATGTACTGTTCGAGGGCGGTGCAGGCGAAACTGTACGCAAAAAACTTCTCGAAACGACCGACCTGCACACGATATTGCGCTTGCCCACAGGAATATTTTACGCACAGGGCGTAAAGGCGAATGTGCTGTTTTTTGATAACCGCGCCGCAAGCCCAAATGTTCAAACAAAGGAAGTTTGGATTTATGATTACCGCACAGGCATCCATCACACGTTGAAAAAGAATAAGTTACGGGAAAGCGACCTTGATGATTTTGTTGCTTGCTATAATCCCAAAAACAGGCATATCCGCAAGGAAACATACAGCGTGGATAATCCCAATGGTCGCTTTCGCAAATTTTCCTATGCTGAAATAATCGCTCGTGATAAGACAAGCCTTGATATTACTTGGATCAAATCAAGCGACAGTGCCGATGATTACACGCTTTCGCAAATTTTGGATACAATAAAGGCGAAGTCGGCGGCGATTACAATAGCGGTCGGCAGGCTTGAAAAACTTATAGGCGAGGTGGATGAGTCATGAGCAAAAATAAAAAGAACACCACACCAACTATCCGCAGTTCAGCGGCTGAGTATTTAACATTTGTGGCTGCTACTGGTGATACCGAAAACAGTTATGAAATGCGTTACGAGAATGAGAATATTTGGCTAACGCAAAAAATGATGGCACAGATTTATGATGTGAGTGTTCAAAATATCGGGCAGCACATCAAGAAAATTTTTGATGACAGCGAACTTGAACGAGAGGCAACTATAAAGAAATTCTTTATAGTTCAAACAGAGGGCGAGCGTGAAGTTTCAAGAGGTATTGACCATTATAATTTGCAAATGATTATTGCGGTTGGTTTCAAAGTGAACAACGAACGCGCCGTGCAGTTTCGTAAATGGGCGAATAAAATCGTAAAAGATTACACCATTCAAGGATGGGTAATGGACGTGGAACGCCTAAAAAACAGCGGTTCTGTGTTGACTAAGGAATATTTCGAGCGACAACTGGAACTTATCCGTGAAATTCGTATGTCAGAACGGAAATTTTACCAAAAAGTTACAGACCTTTACTCAACCGCTCTTGATTACGACAAAACAGCCGCCGCAACAAAGCGGTTCTTTGCGGCGGTACAAAATAAAATGCACTATGCTATTCACGGCAACACAGCTGCAGAGGTTATCGTAAAACGGGCAGATGCAGACAGTCCGCACATGGGCTTAACCACGTGGCAACACGCTCCGAGCGGAAAAATCCTTAAAGGCGATGTGGTGATTGCTAAAAACTATCTCACCGAGTTTGAGCTTGGGCAGATGGAGCGTATGGTTTCAGCTTATATCGATTTCGGCGAAAGTATGGCTATGCGTAATATTCCCATGACTATGGCAGACTGGGAAACACGCTTAAACCGTTTTATTGAGATGTTTGAGTATGGTCTGTTAAAAGATGCTGGCAAAGTATCGGCAGAAATTGCAAAACTCCATGCTCTTACTGAATTTGAAAAATATCGCATTATACAAGACAAGCTGTTTCAAAGCGATTTTGATAGGTTTGTCGAACTTGAAAACGCAATCAGCGAGTCTGGTCGCGATGCAAAAGACGCATCGCTCCTCGACCATGAAACCGAGGTGGGCGAATGAACACAAAACAGCTACGCCAAAAAATCCTTGACCTTGCTATCCGTGGGAAACTTGTGCCGCAAGACCCGAATGATGAGCCTGCGGAGGTGTTGTTGGGGCGGGTACGCAAGGAGAAAGGGGAAAGCATTGTCCCTATCAAAAATGACGAGTCGCCGTTTGATTTACCGAAAAATTGGATTTGGATTGAATTAGGGAAAATCTCAGAAATTGTAACAGGCAATACCCCAAGCAAAAACAATAAAACTTATTATGGCAACGAATATCCGTTTTACAAACCTACCGATTTAGATATGGGATTTAATGTCTTTGCTGCGGGTGATATGTTGTCTGAAAAAGGCTTTGAAATATCAAGAAAATTGCCTGCTAACACAGTCTTAGTTACTTGTATCGGTGCGACAATTGGTAAAACAGGCATTATAAGAACAAGCGGATGTTCAAATCAACAAATAAACGCCATTGTTCCAAAAACAGACACAATAGCAGAGTACATATATTTCGTTTGTATATCTGATTTTTTTCAAAACCAGATTGTCAAAAGCTCCTCAGCTACAACACTACCGATAATCAATAAAAGAAACTTTGAGAAACTGTTATTTCCCCTCCCGCCCCTCGCCGAGCAACACCGCATTGTAGCCGCCATCGAATCAGCGTTTGCGGTCATTGACGAAATAGAGCGTAACAAAGCGGACTTGCAAGCCGCTGTTGCTACGGCGAAGCAGAAAATCCTCTCGCTTGCCATTAGCGGTAAACTCGTCCCGCAAGACCCAAGCGATGAACCCGCCAGTGTCTTGCTCGACCGCATTAAAGCCGAGCGTGAAAAGTTGATAAAAGCGGGCAAAATTAGGGCTGACAAGCGGAAAAAAGATACGCCGATAACAAGGGATAACTCGCATTATGAGAAGTTGCCATTGGGATGGGAATTAATAACGATTGGGGAAATGTTTGATGTTATCGGCGGCGGCACTCCGCCAACAACCAACGATAACTACTGGGGCGAAGGAGTACCGTGGATTTCAAGTGCTGACATAGACGAGTTCGGAAATGTTACCCCAAGGCGAAAAGTAACTAAACTCGGGCTTGAAAACTCAACTACGAATGTCGTACCTAAAGGAAGTGTGATTGTGGTAACTCGTGTAGGACTTGGAAAAATAGCCACTTTGAATTGTGATATGTGTTTCAGTCAAGATAGTCAAGCCCTCATTCCGCTCTGCTCCGATGTGATTTTCAGCAAATTTCTGCATCATTATCTTTACCAAATTATGCAAACATTAAAGCTGTTTGGGCGCGGAACAACCATACAAGGAATAACCAAAAAGCAACTTACCGATGTTGTTTTGTTTTTACCGCCTCTTGCCGAGCAGAAGCGTATCGTAGCGGCGGTAGAGACGGCGTTTGAGGAGTTGGATAATATCATGCAAAATATAAGAACCCATCCTCAATAAATTGCACTCTATAGTGAAATTTGTTATAATATAGAAAAAAGTTATGAGGTGGAGCAAATGAGATACAGTACGGACTTAACAGATAAGCAATGGGATATAGTTCTCGGTATACCTGTTGATATTATCGAAAAGATTATGCCAAAGATTTGGTCTGTTTTGCCTATTCGCTGGATTGTTGAGCGTAGCTTTGGGTGGGCAAGTAATTCCCGCAAATTATCTAAGGATTACGAAATTGGCACCGAATCTGCCGAAAATATGCTCATGGTTTCACATTTAGCTACGTTGTTGAGGCGTTTTTGAGGATGGGCTCTTAGGAATGCACCAACGTGTAAGATGATGACAAGCTAAACTAAAGATTCATGGCAAGCAATGTAGTTATGCTCACAAAGGAGGCTCATAATGATATTTACTTCCATGGCAATTAAAAATTTTAGGAACTTTGAAGATATTTCTGTTGATTTACGAAATAAAAATGTATTTTTCGGTATGAATGATATTGGTAAAACCAATTTGTTATGTGCCATTAGATACTTGTTCGACCGTGATATGCGTAGAAATGACCTTGTTGATTCGGATTATTTTAAGCGCAGAATTACTACACCTATTGAAATTACAGCTACTATTGATATAGGTGATAAACACATTGATACAGATAAATTACGTGCAAAATTGAAAGGCAATATAGGTAGTGGAGATACTACCGTATTCATAAAACTGACTGCGGAGTATGATGAACAGGAAAGCCGTGGCGACATTATTCTTAAATGGGGTTGCGATGAAAATAAGTTGGTTGAAATGAAGTCAACTAGCGGTGGTTTTGTAGATCTTGATTTAATTTTCCAAGTCTACTATATCAATTCTTATATAGACCTAAATAACCTTTTTAAGAAAAATATAAGCACTCTTGTAAAAAAAGATAAAGCTCATATTGATGAGGATAGGGTAGCAGAATCGGCAATCGAAAAGAAAGTTGAAGAAATTAATGCTGAAATATCCAAACTATCAGGAGTTAAAAGTTTTGAAGGCAAATTGACACCGTCATATAAGAAAATGCGAGAGGAGAATATATCTATCTCTATAAAATCAGACTTTGCAATAAGCTCTCTTTACTCCAATATTGTTCCTTATATTCACAAGGACGGCGAAACAGGAGAATATCCAACTCAGGGTGAAGGGCGAAAGAAACTTGTAGCATACTCTGTTTATAATATCCTTGCTGAAAATACAGCCGATAAAAAAATTAATTTATTTTTAATAGAAGAACCCGAAAC
>WRKF01000177.1 GCA_009778165.1 Defluviitaleaceae bacterium | reverse complement strand
CTCCTCCCCCTCCTCCGCCCTCGTATCCACCATACCCGCCATACCCGCCGTATCCGCCACCTCCGGGCAACCCGCCACCACCGCCACCGCCCTCGTATCCACCATATCCGCCACCCTACGTTCCATCCCCGCCCTCCTATCCGTACTACACAACATATGTAGCACAGTTGCCGCCTCCGCTAACAATACCACCGCCCCCGCTACCATATTACTATTACCTTGTTTATGAGCATTTGCTCCCTTATTACACAATAGGGTTTCACCGTTGGTATATACAAGGGTATCCGGACAGAACCGTGCGTCCGGATGGGTTTTTAACAAGAGCAGAGATGGCGCAGGCGTTTTGGAACCTCTCTTTTGACCCCGAAAGGTACGGGCAAGAGTTTTTTGGCTTTAGCGATGTGGGCTATGACGGTTGGTATTTTGAAGCAATAAGTTTTTTTGCGAATATAGATGTTTTGCAAGGTTTTCCTGACGGAACTTTTAGGCCAAACAACCACATAACAAACGCCGAGTTTGCGGCATTTGCTGTGATGGCGTTTAACCTGTACAGGCTAGGCATATACAACATAGTGCCGTATATAGAGGGACACTGGGCAGAGGCGTATATAAACATCGGCTTTGATATTGGTTGGTTTGATTATTTTGGCCGCGACTATGTGTTTGTGAGCAACGCTCCAATAACACGCGCGCAGGCTGTAACGCTCACCAACCACTTTACGGGGCGGGTACCGAACCCATACTATATTGAGCAATATCTTGCCGGGCGGCAGCTTTTTATAGACTTTGACCGTAGCCATTGGAGCTTTTATCAGATAATGGAAGCCGTTATCTCCCATGTGTTCATACTAAACGAAGATTATACAGAATCTTGGTTAGAGGCGGAGAGTGTGGTTTCGGCTTGGGGTTTGCAACCACAGGCAGACCGACTGCTTGTGGTGTATGACAAACGTGTTAAGAGAAAAATTGTTGTTTGGAAAAGGAGTAAGTGAAAAATAATGTTACAAACAATCCAAGGGTATTTTGAGGACGGTAGATTTGTTGCACTAAAGCAAGCTGAAATCCCCAACAATGTGGAAGTGTTTGTTGTGGTTACCGACAACCCCGTGCCGCTAGAAAACCCCAAAAGGGATAAAACAAATTTCCCGCTGTTTGGTTGTGCAAAAAATAAAGGTGGTTGGATATCTAGTGATTTTGATGCTCCATTAGAAGAGCTATCGGAGTATGTATAATGCTATACTTGTTGGACACCCATGTAATTATTTGGCTCGCAGGGGTTGACGACCGGAAGTTATCTCCGAAATCCAAGGAAATTATTTTTGACGAAGCAAGCCGGTTGACGGTAAGTACTGTTTCTCTGTGGGAAATCACCTTAAAGACACATAAGGGTAAGCTGAATTTAGGTATTTCCCTTGAGGAACTTGTGGAAAAAATACAACAGAGTAACATAACCATATTATCTGTAAAATTAGACCATATATTGGCATTGGATAAATTGCCGTTTTATCACAACGACCCTTTTGACAGGCTCTTAATTTCTACTGCAATTATTGAGGAAATGACGTTTTTAACGGCAGACGAAAATATTCAGAAATATGACGTGCCGTGGGTTTGGTAGGTGGGAGTATTTTACATAACCTCAACCCTGAAAAAAAAGGAGTATTTTACATGGAATTAGCAAAAGTTACAGAAGGAAAGATTACAATTCCGATGGCAATACGTAAAAAACTAGGAATAAAGAATGGCGACAAAGTATTGTTTGTCGAAGGGGAAAACGGTGTAGTTATCGTTAAATCCGCGATGTCTGCTCTTGAAAAGGTGAGCAAGGCATTTGAGGGCGAGGCACAGCGGCTGGGATTAAAAAACGATGATGATGTAGTTGCTATGATTAAAGAAATTCGCCGAGAAAATTGGAGATAAGGAGGACGTTTTATGTTTCCCGCTAGCGCACACAAAACCAATGTTATAACTTTGTTTTGGGGCTGGTTGGCTCAGGTGTACGCAACTACCGTCGTAAACGGTAATGTTTTTTTTGAGATATTTTTTGACCCTTCTGTCAGCAGATGGTTTAGTATACTTTTTGTTATTTTTTCTTGGTACTGCGTTAATAAGTTTATCAAAACTTGCAAGAGCAATAATTTCCAAATAAGCATATCAGCTAAAATAATTATGCTGTTTATGCTTATTATGACGGTTTGTGCCTTTTTAATTTTAACTAATCTGTTTGGGTTAGCTGATATAACTTTTGGAACATTTCAAGAAAACTTGCTTGATGTTATTTATGTTTCCGCAATGGGTATTTCGATGTTTGGTATGATAATCTTTGCGATACTTGAAGCAATTTATCATGTGGATCAAAAGAGAGCAAATTAAGGAGGCGTTGCAACTTATACTTTTACAAACTTAAACTTAAAAACTTGACATTATATATACATATATACATAATAGCGTGTATGTGTATTGTATAACAAAACAACAAAAACAAGGAGGATTTACAAAGAAATGGAGGGAATGTCTAGTCTATTGACCATCCGTAATGTGGAAAAGCACTACGGTACAAAAAATAATACATTTAAAGCACTTGCGGGAGTTAGTTTTGATGTGGAACAGGGTGAATTTTTAGGTATTATGGGGGCATCGGGTTCCGGCAAATCTACTCTGCTTAATATGGTGTCCACAATTGACAGGGTAACATCGGGCGATATTCACGTTGAAGGGCAAGGCAATATCACAAAATTAAGCGATGAACAGCTTGCGTTATTTAGAAAAACACAGCTTGGTTTTGTGTTTCAAGAATTTAACTTGCTGGACACTCTTACGATAGAGGAAAATATCGTGCTGCCGATGTCCTTGCAAAATGTTCGTAAAAAAGACTCAAGCAAACGCGCCAAAGAGCTGATGGAGTGCCTTGGCATAAGCCAAAATGCAAACAAGTTTCCATATCAAGTGTCGGGAGGGCAAAAACAGCGGACAGCCTGTGCAAGGGCATTGGCCAATAACCCCAAACTTATTTTAGCGGACGAGCCCACCGGTGCCCTGGACTCAAAATCGGCGACGATGCTACTGGAAACTTTTCGAGATATGAACGAAAACATGAACGTTACAATACTTATGGTAACACACGATGCTTTTTCGTCCAGCTATTGCAGCCGTATTTTGTTCTTGCAAGACGGCAAAATTTATAAGCAACTAGAGCGCGGCACTAAAACAAGGCGGGAGTTTTTAGGTCAAATTTTAGACACGCTTTCAGTTGTGGGAGGTGATGGTTACAATGCTGACTAAACTTGCACTAAGAAATGCCAAAAGGTCTTTTAAGGATTATATTGTGTATATCGTAACCATGACAATTATTTTCGCACTTGTAATTGCCTTTAACATAATGGCAACATCGGGAGAGCTTCTCGCAAGTTTGCAAGGCTTGAATATTTTGATTATGTTTATTGTATTAAGCTCTTTTCTTATTTTCCTTATTGTGATTTGGCTTGTAAAATATATGACTAGCTTTATGCTTACAAAGCGCAGCCGCGAATTTGCCATTTATATGCTGCAAGGCATAACAAAAAAGCAAATACGCCGTATGTTTCGGAAAGAAAGTTTGCTTTTGGGTGCTATATGTTTTGCCATAGCGATTATACCCGGTCAGCTTTTGCAAACGGCGTTTTTGGACATAATTTTCTCCCTTGTTGGGCTGGATAACACGGCACAATTTTCCGTTGGTGTTGTAGGGGTTGTCTTGTCGGCAGTTTTGCTTGGGATTGCATATATTATAGCCCTTGCTTCTGTTATGGGCAAGTTTAGAAAAATGGCAATAATCAACCTTATTAATATGGAAAAACAGGCCGAGCCAACGGCAAAATCGGGATGGGCTATGGTTTTTGTGCCTATTTCCATTGCCTATATTGTATTCTTTAATGTAGGGCTTTTAACAGGTATAATAGGCACGGACGAGTTCGTCTTGTTTTGGCTTGTGGGGCTGGCTATATCTATATACTTGCTGTTTGTTGGGCTTTCGGCATTTTTGGCAATGTATATCGAAAAAAAACCAAACGCCATATATAAACAAGCTAACACTTTTATATTACGCCAGCTTTCCTCTAAGATGAAAGCTATGCGGTTTACAATGGGTACGCTAACCACTCTGTTTACAATGTCGCTATTTGGTTTAACGCTTTCTTTTATGTTCTTGGGCTTTCAGCAGGAAGTTTTGCAAAGAAATCTGCCTGTAGACATTATGATTTTTCATAATGATGTAAACGAGGATTTTGTACAGCACACCGGCATTATACAAAATAGCAACGCGATAACAGACAGTCATATCTACCGCATTTTTCACAACGCAAACGATACGAGAATAAACGACTTTTTAGTCAATATAAATGGCGGTTCTTATCACGACTATGACACATACATGCTATTGCGTGATTATAATGCGTTTAGGCGTTTGGCGGGTTTGCCCGAGGTGCTTTTGGGCAGCAATGAGTTTATTATAAATGTTGTTGGCAGAACAGAAAATGCGATGCATCAGTTTGTAGAACAAAACCAAGTAAGCATAGGCGGCACAGTGCTTGCGTTAAGCGAAATCCGCACCGACTTTATCACGCAAAACGGCATGAACGGTGCAGACTATATCGTTGTAGTGCCTGATGAATTCGAAAATATACTAACGCCGTTTTATTCCATGCTTGCAGCTAATGTAGAGGGCAGCCCGGATGATGACCTATTCCAAGCCTTGATGGAAATTCAACCGGACACGGGCGATATTCTACTAGGTGGTTTTCTTACAGTCAGCCTAGGCAGCGACAACCAAGGGTTGCCCGCTGTAGGAAGCAACGGTGCCGTTAGTTATGCTGGCTCAACTGTGGTTATAAGAGAGCTTGAGAATATGATGGTTGCTTCTGTTACAACCTCTATAATCATAGTGCTGAGTTATGTGTCGTTTGTGTTCATCTGTGTTGCCCTTACTGTGCTTGCGATACAGCAATTAAGTGATGCCACAAGGTTTAAGTTTAGATATGATATACTAAAGAAATTAGGGCTTAGCAAAAAAGAAGTTAGTGCGGTACTCAAAAAACAGCTTGCCCTATATTATATCCTGCCATTCGCTTTTGCGGCGCTTATAACCCTGGTTTTAGGGCTTGTAATCAGCTACGGATTTGCAGTTTTGGAAAACATACAAGTTGTGCCGTTCCAATATTATGCTGTGTCTGTAGGGGCGTTTGGTTTACTTTATGCAATATATTTTATGATAACTTATTTGGGGTTTAAGCGGCAAATTAATAAGAGTGCTTAATGGGCATAACGCCGCAGAACTGTTGAGGCACAACAGATAGGCAACAAAAAAACAAAAACAAAAAACAAGGAGGATTTAAAAATGAAAAAAACTGTATTTTCGGTTATAGCACTACTTTTGGTTTCTGTTATTGGTAGCTACACAAGCACCGTAGCAGCAGAAAACGAGCTAATATTTATAACCGAACAAAACCAAGCAGAAAGAAACCGCATGTGGCAAGCTGATATAACACAGCTAAGAGATGCCATAATGCAAACTCACCCCATATTTACGGGCCATTTCACAATTTTTATACCCGGTGATGTACTGGATGAAGACAGTGGGCGGCTTGGGGTCTGGTCGGAAATTCCACGCAATGAGTTATTGCGGCAAAACACAACAAGAGCATTTGAAGAGCTAATTGGAAATGTGCCGAATCTTTCGGATGTTGAAATAGCTCTTGGTATGCAAATGGCAGTAGCGAGCTTGCAAGACAACCATTTTAACATGCTGCCGGAAGAAATATTTGAAGCAGAAGCGCACCTTCCGTTGCACTTTGAACATTTTGGGGGCAGCGGCGGCGGTTTTTATCTTATATCTACCGTAGAAGAGTTTGCGCACGCACTTAACAAAAGGGTACTATATATAAATGATACGCCGATAGGTCACCTAATGGAAGGGTTTGCCAGAACAGTATCCACAGAAAATATTTACGACATACGTTCAGGTATGGCAACTTTTTTGCATACCGAATTTATGCTACAATCCTTAGGGGTTCGTGATAATGGGGTAACTGTATTTGTTCTTGAAGGTGCCGACGGCGAAAGAGCAGAGATAGTGTTAACAGCAGAGCATGAAATTCGCCTGGCGGATGTAGAGGGTGCAAGACGCAGACCTGTAGATGAAACGCCTTTTTCACCTTTTATGCCTGCTCAAAATCGTGAAGACGGTTCTTTTCCTGTTTTCTTTGAGATGCAGGCACGCAATAGGTTTTATTTTCTAGAACAGTACGGCATATTGTATATCCGTATTGAGGGGTTTTCCCCAACTGTTGCTATAGTGCTATCTGAAATAGCACAAGAAAGAGATCTGGATTATGACCAAATCGCAGAGCTAGAGGGCGATTTTCTGGAACATCTGGAGCAAGGTACTTTTGATAATGCTTTGATAATGCCGCCTGCAAATGTGGACATAGCTTATTGGATGGAAAACGATAATTGGGAGGTAAACCCAAGGATTGTAGAACTATTCGAAAGCGGCAGTGTAAATGCTGCAATAGTAGATGTACGCAATAATGACGGCGGCGACCCCAACCATTTTTTTGGGCTTTTTCGATATTTAGCAGACAATACAGACAGTGATATGCTGTTTCATTTTGCAAACGGCTCTTCTCGCTCCGCATCTTTGGTGACGACTATGTTTATGTACTATTTGGGTGCGTTGTTTGTAGGTGAACCTCCAGCACAAAACACCATTTTTCATGGGATGGTTTGGGGGCACGACGAATTTCCTACGCCGGATATTGTTTTGGAATATTCCGGTATGTATATTTCGATTTCAAATCTACCTGCTCACATAGAATCCGAGGAAGTTGGGTTTGCCCACACAGCTAATGCTGTAGAGAGGTTTGTTGAAATGACCCCAAACTTTGAATTTTATGCCTTTAGGCCACATGTTCTTATAGAGTTTACTATAGAACACTGGATAAATAATGTGGACCCGCTTTTGGAATATGTTAAAGAAAGAGTGTCCGAAGGTTGGAGTTGGTTTAGGCGGTATGGTAGGTTTTAGGGAATGACAATAAGGTCGGAACGGCTTGATTGCAGGGTTTTTAGTGCGAATTTGAGCCGTTCTGATGCGAACTTAGAAACTCTGTATGGTAGACTCTATGAGTGACTCTATGTGAGAATTTATGGATAAGGTGAAATATAAAAATAGTATACAACAGATTCTTGGACAAAACAATGGGAATTTGAGAGAGGTGTAAAAATGCCAAACATTTTAACCGTAAAAAACGTAGAAAAGCACTACGGCACAAAAGGCAACACGTTTAAAGCGTGGCGGCAAACAGTTGTTGCCTTTATTTTCCTTGCTTTTGTTGGTTGCGAATACAACCGTGACAATAATTTGAGCCAGCCGGATATTTCAGGAATTCAAGTAATTACCAACCACCTGCAGGAACTCCCGGAAATCTCTGCCGAAATATTAACCCCTTTACAAGAGTGGCTTGCAAATTGTATAAAATCACCTTACTCCGACTTTTTCCCAAACAGCACATTCTCCCATATTGTTGATGTGGATGGTAACGGCACACCGGGCGTGCTGGCGTTTCGCCACGAAGAAGACCCATTGGGGTTCATTTCGCCTATGGGTAGGGTATTTTACACAGTTAACAGCGTTGTTTTGTATAAAAATGTCGGGATACAAGAAGGAGGTCTCTTTAGCGGAATAACATCAAACGGCAGATTGGTTAGGGCGATTGATTTTGAAGCGGAAGGCGGGGTTTTGTCCTATACCCTTTACGAAATAATAAAAGGACGGTTGGAAGCGACCGTTACGTTACGCAGAGAAACGGGTTACCCTAATGATCGCCATTTCTTTTTCCAATACCCGCCATTTTTTGGGGATTTTACTATTAATTGGGTAGATTTTGAGATAACACCGGAAGAATTTCGAGAGATCATGTTGAATTACGGTCTTGACGAGGTATATGCAATATGGCAGTTATCAGACCATACAGAATGGATTTTTGCGGGAGGATAGTTACGATGCTTACTAGGAGGAATTAAAATGAGCGTACACGAAAACACGTTACAAGGATTGCGAGAAACGCTTGAATATGCTAAGGGTAGCCTTAAATTAAAATCGAATGTGATAGAAGTGTCAGACGAGGAGTTAGCATTTTACAACGTATACGGCAAACTTTCGGAAGTTGACAAAGTAAAATTGAGGACTTACGCAAATAATTTGTTATTCGCAAAGGATGCTTAGGTGGCACGGAAATTGACAACGGCGGCGGCTTGTGGTATAGTGAAGTCGTCGCTGTTGGCGTTAGAATATGAGGTAATAAATTCATGCAAGACGAAACAATTTCAAAAGCACAAAAGCTAAAAACAACAATTTTGTTGCTATTGCTAGGCTCGCCAATGTTGATAGTTCTTGTCATTTGGCTTGTCCAAGATTCAAATAGATTTTTTACAGAACACATGGGGTTTAACAGTACAGCCCTTGAAATTCCGCTTGCGTGGGTGCTTGCGGTGGCTGTGGCAGTTGGATATGTCGGCTACACGGCAAAGCAAATGCCCGAGGTGCGGCAAACGATGTTTCGCTTTGATTTGCTGAAAGTGGTAGCAATTTTCACAACAGTTATCGGAGCAGGTATTGTTGAAGAGCTGATATTTCGCCAATTGTTGATGAACTGGCTGTATTCACAAGGGCTTGGGACGATTTTGCAAATTGCAATTTCGGGGCTTGTGTTTGGGATTGGTCATGGGATTTGGGGGCTATTTTCAAAGGGTGGCAGCAAGTCAATGGCTGTCGGTGCGGTAATCGCCACAACCATTTTGGGGACGGCTCTAGCAATCATTTTTATCGTTGCAGAACGGAATGTTTTACCCGCGATTTTTGCACACGCACTAATAAATTTTTGCAACGAACCCGGAATGATGCTTTACGCTGTAAAGCAGAAGAATGTGGCGGAAGATGTTACAACAGAAAATTGATATATAGCAAATTAACTTTTCGTTGTCCCTTTTAAGTCACAAAAGTTAATTTGCTTTCCTTAATTCAGCACTTTGTGATTTTTAAAGTTGGGACAACCGTTAAGAAAAGTGCTATATTGAGGTTTCAAGAATGGCGGCGGCTTTATGGATTTATGGAATAGTAGATTTAGTAAAGTCGCCGCTGTTGCGGAATGGAGGTTTTTGTGAAGATTGCACTTAAAAAACGAAAAAAATCGGTAGGCTTGCTTTGTTTGCTCTGTTCTATTGGTGCGGCAGCGGCGTGGATGATAATCATTACTTTGTTGGGGTTTAACGTGTACCATTTTGACGTTGCCCCGATCTTTGCCTCAATGGCGGTCGTTATGTCTTTTGTGATTACGGTGCGAAATTTCTCGAACGAAAATTTCATAACGAGATTTGTTGCCCAAATTACACTCATGATTTTTTCGGTTGCTGTGATGTACGGGACTTTTTACCTTGCTATTTTTGCCTTTTTTAGGTAAAAACGGCTAAATTGTCGCCCTGGTGTGTTGGGGTGGTGGCTTGTGGTGTGCAGTTTTATTGAAGTCGCCGCTGTTGGCGGTAGAACATGGAGGAGGTAGGGAAATTATGAAAAAATTTTATATGGCAATAGCTTGGCAGCTTTTGTTCCTGTATTTGGCAATATCAAAGGTTTTATATTGGTTTGATTTAGTGAATGATGCGGGCAGTTTTACCGTTAACATTGCACTTGACGTGCTGTTGCCACGCATATTGTTTCGGGATTTGCCACTAATCGTGGTACTAGTTATATACTACTTTATAGTTTACTCTTTACATAAAATGCACCACGAGAAACAAGATACAAAACACAGTAAAATCATCAAACAAATCGCCCTTTACGCCGCAGGTTATGTGGTAGTTCTCGCTGTTCGATTTCTGCATTTTTGGATATTGATTTGGGCAGGTTTGGTAAATCTGGCAGAGTTGTCGTGGGGCGATGAATTTTTATCAACTACCTCTGCTTATTTGGTAGTTGCAATTGCTATGTTTGTCAAGGAGTCTTCAGCGAAGTTTTCGGCTAAGAAGAAAAAAGTTGTGTCAAAGTCGGCAGAAGATAAAATTGAAATGTTAGAGATTTTGCTAGATGACGGTATTTTAACACAAGAGGAATTTGAAACTAAAAAATTGCGTGTTTTGGAATAGGGCTTGGTAAAGGCGGTGGCTTATGGTATAGCAGTTTTAGTGAGGTAACCACACTTGATATATTGAGAGGGGAAATTATGAAAGTCGAAGAAAAAAATATCATAGCCTACGATAAAAAAGCCGATAATTATGATAAAACTCTTGACGGCAAGTTTACGGAAAAATTTAAAAGTTTGTTGTTAAGCACAATGGAATTAAAAAATGGTGATTCGGTATTAGATGTCGCTTGCGGCAACGGAACATTGCTGTCAAAAATGGCTCGATTGAAGGAAATACAAGGATTCGGTGCGGATATATCACCAAAAATGATAGAAAATGCAACGATACTTAATCCGGATTTTCAATTTGTAGTTGCAGGATACGAAAACATGCCGTTTGACGATAATTCCGTGGATATTATTACGGTTTGTGCGGCATATCATCACTTTTCAAATGTTGAAATTTTTGCGACAGAGGTTAAAAGATTGCTAAAACCAACTGGAAACCTCTATATAGCCGAGATTTATCTGCCAACGATTTTAAGAAATATTGCAAATGTTTTTTTGCCATTTTCAAAAGACGGCGATGTAAAATTTTATTCAACACGAGAAATTGAGAATACATTTTCAAAAATGGGGTTTCATCTTGTGAATAAGGTAGTTAGAGGGCATATTCAGATTGTCCGGTTGCAGAAAAATAAGATTTGACAATGGGGCGGTGGCCTGTGGCACAGCAGTTTTAGGGAGACTCCGTCGCCATTGACGATATATTTGAAAGGAGATTGTTATGTTGGCAATAAACCAACTAAAAAAGGAAATAGCGACACTTCCAGCCGAACAAATTCAAGAAATTGCGGATTTTATCGGTTCGCTTAAAATGCAAAAAACTCGAGAAATTCCCGAAACTGTGCTTTTATCCGAAAAAGCGTTAGCCAAAGATTGGGATACTCCGGAGGAAGATGCGGCATGGGCGGATTTATAAGGGGAGATGTTGTCGTGATTGAGTTTGTTTTTTCTGATTTTACGGGAACAAAACGCCGTCCTGCCTTTGTCGTCGCGGACTTGGCTGGGGATGATATTATTCTTTGCCAAATTACAAGCCGTGCGAGAACCGATAAATACTCCATAAATTTGGAAGATGAGGACTTTATAAGCGGTAAGTTATCGACAAAAAGTGTTGTCCGCCCTAATAAAATTTTTACGGCAGAAAAAAGCATGATTGCCTACACCGCTTGCAAAATTAGTGAAGGAAAATCTACAGAAATTATAGAAACTATTATTGATGTTATCGGCGGGAAAATTTAGATTTTTGTGGATTCGATAAAGGCGGCAGCTTGCGACACAGCAGTTTTAACGAGATCGTCTCTATTCTCCGCTCCATCCACAAGCCAAAATAGCGTTTTGTTAGGCATAATAAAGAGGGTTTTATATTTATAAAACCGATAAGCCAACATCATTTCTTTTTTAAGCCCCATTTTATGAATTTTCCGGCTATTTTTATGCACTCACAAGAATAGAGTTCGATAAAATTTAAAAACACTTTAAGTTTTTTGTTATTTATAGTATAATATCAATAAATGTTCAAACCAAGGAGGTTAAAATGGAAACAAAAGAAACGAAAAAAGAAATTTTACTAGAAGTTGGGACAAATGAGCTAGAAATTATGGAGTTTCTTGTGGCTGGCAGAAGTTTTGGTATAAATGTTGCCAAAGTGCTGGAGATTATGAAATATGAAGAGGTAACGCCCGTGCCTCAGTCTAGCCCATTTGTTGAGGGTATTTTTAAGCCGCGCAGCCAAATTATTACAGTGGTGGATTTAGCTGCATACCTCAATTTAGGTAAGTCCGATAGTTCTGAAAGGGATATTTTGATAATCACCAACTTCAACAAAAACCATACAGCTTTTCATGTACATTCTGTTGAAATTATACATCGCATATCTTGGACGCACATAGAGAAACCGGATGAAACCATAACGAGTGGTGTGGATGGCATTACAACAGGGATAGCTCGAGTTGGAGAAAGGCTGATAACAATATTGGATTTCGAAAAAATAATGACCGAGATTAACCCGTCGCATTCCATCTCTATATCAGATGTAAAGCCGGATGAGGGTAATCTTAGCCGAAACGAAAAAACAATTTTTGTTGTAGAAGACAGCCCTTTTCTTAAAAAAATTATATTGGAATGTTTGCACAAAGCAGGCTACAAAAACACCATATTTTTCTCCACAGGGCAAGAGGCTTGGAACGCTCTTTCTGGTCTAAAACCAAGAGAGCTGAGCGAACTGGAGCAAATAGTATCTTGTGTAATAACCGATATAGAAATGCCGGAGATGGATGGGCACACTCTTACAAAACTAATAAAGACAGATCCAAACCTGCGTAGGTTGCCCACAATTATTTTTTCCTCTTTAATAAGTGAAGAAATGGCGTTAAAAGGTAAAAGTGTAGGTGCGGATGCCCAAATTAGCAAACCGGAGATAAATCTGCTTGTAGGTTATTTAGATTCTTTGTGTTTGTAGGCATAGCGGTTCAACATAAAAAAACTTGATAAGGAGAAACAAGGATGCCCTATAAGGAAACATTTAATTATTGGCTTAACGATCCCTATTTTGACAAAAAAACAAAAGCTGAGCTGGAGGCCATAAAAGATAACGAAGAAGAAATAAAAGAAAGGTTTTATAAGGATTTGGAGTTTGGCACAGCTGGGCTTAGGGGTATATTGGGAGCGGGTACTAACCGCATGAACCTTTATACTGTAGGGAAAGCTACCCAAGGCCTTGCCAACTATCTCTTGCAAGAAGCAGATATTGACCATACAAATGGGGTTGCTATAGCCTATGATCCGCGCAACATGTCACAAGAATTTGCAACACACGCGGCTCTTGTGTTTAACGCAAACGGTATAAAATCCTATATATATAACAGCATACGCCCAACTCCACAACTGAGCTTTACTGTGCGGCGGTTGGGTTGTGCCGCCGGGGTTATGGTAACAGCTAGCCATAACCCTCCGGAATACAATGGTTACAAAGTGTATGGACCGGATGGAGCACAAGTTAACTACCCATATGACGAAAGAATAATAAACCATGTTAACGCCATTGTCGATTTTAACCAAATAAAGTTGATGGATATAGACAAGGCGAAAGAACAGGGATTGTTTAATCGGTTAAGCCCCGAAATAGACGAAGAGTTTTTGGAAGAATGCAAATCACTTGCCATTAACCCGGACGTTATAGAAGAGGGTGGCGATATGCCTATCGTGTACACTCCAATACATGGTGCAGGCTATGTTCCTACAAAAAAATTGTTGGAGCGGGTAGGTTTTACAAATGTCCACATAGTTGCGGAACAAGCTGAACCAAACGGCAACTTCCCTACAGTAAAATACCCTAACCCCGAAGAAGCAAGTGTTTTTGAATTGGCAACAAAACTTGCAAAAGAAGTGAACGCTGATATAATAGTGGGAGCCGACCCGGACGCAGACAGAATAGGGGTAGTTTGCAAAGACGATGTAGGTCAATATATTCATTTGAACGGCAATATGGTAGGCGTTATTTTAACAGAGTACATATTAAGCCAAAAAAAGGCGAAGGGGCAGTTGCCAGCTAACGCCGCTGTTATAACAAGCATCGTTTCCACCGATATGACAAAAGTCATTGCTGAAGCCTATGGAACATCATACTTTGACGTTTTTACAGGTTTTAAATATGTAGGGGAAAAAGTAAAAAAGTTTGAAAAAGACAAATCTCATAAATTTGTTTATGCCTTCGAGGAAAGCTATGGTTACTTGTGTGGAGATTATGCTCGGGACAAAGATGCAATTGGGATTACAATGCTTATTTGCGAAGTTGCAACTTTCTACAAAACCCGGCACAATTTAACCCTGTACCAAGCCCTGCAAGAGATATACGAAAAATACGGTTTTTACAAAGAAGAAACGGTATCTCTAACATTAAAAGGGTTGGAAGGAGTGGGAAAAATAAAGCGTATTATGGCATATTTTGTGGACAATCCCATAAGCGAAATTGAGGGAACCAACGTTGTAGAATATCGCAATTACAACACGGGGATCAACAAAAATATGGTTACTAACGAAGAATTTACCATGGATTTCCCACGCTCCAATGTTTTGTATTTTAAGTTGGAAGATGAAACATGGATGTGTGTGCGTCCATCCGGTACCGAGCCAAAAATAAAAATATATTTTGGTGTAGTAAGAAAAACAGGGCAAGAAGCAACAAAAGCACTGGAAGGCTACAAAACTCACATGTTAAAAATAGTAGATGAAATAGAATAAGTACAGGAAAAACGCATGAAGCGAAAAACCGAGGGGTGTTGCCCCCAAGGGTTTTCGCTTCCTTTTGATGCTATATTTATATGTTCCCAAATGAAAAATATCTTCCGACCTACTCCAAAGAATAGAAAAAATTGAGGATAGAAATTGGTGGGTCGGGTGTGGTATACTTATTTTGTTCGACACCGTGTTCTTTTGGTGGTGGCGAGTTAATTTATATTATCGACAGAAAGAGGGATTTTATGAATAGTATTAAGGTAGCAACAATATGCGGGAGTATGAAATTTTCAAATGAAATGATGAAAATTTCAGAGGAATTAGAGTTAAAACGAGGATATGCTGTAATTCAATGTGTTTATAATACTGAGGGCCAAAAACATGAAGGACTTGATGGAGAAATGCTGGATAAAATACATCGCAAAAAGATAGACATAAGTGATACAATTTATGTTGTTAATATGAATGGGTATATTGGAAGCAGCACAAAAAGCGAAATAGAATACGCGAAAAAATTAGGCAAAGAAATATTATCGTTGGAGCCATTAGAGCGTACAAATTAACCACTAACCTATCCGCCCGCAAAAATGGAGCAGTTTGCATTAACCTAGATTTTGAACGATGCAATAAACAGTCTGAAACTAAATGGATATACAAGAAGTGTTTGAGGCGTACAGAAAATACGGAATATTGGAAAAAGTAAATATTTATCTTAATAGAGTATTGGGTGCAAACCAATCAATTTTGGAGGAGGTTTTAGCGATGACTGATGTTGCTGTGAGGAAAATTATTTTTGACCATTTTGAGAAAGATGGTACTTTAGATAAATTTAGAAACGAAGAACAAGAAAAAGGGCGAGAAAAAAAGGCTCGTGAAACCGCCCTTAAAATGCTAAGAGATGGATTATCCGCATTAAAGGTATCAGAGTACGTAGAAATGCCCATTGAATGGGTGCAAAGCCTGATACAATAGGTAAAGCCCACAGGTCGAAAGGAGCAAAAATGTCAACTTTAACATACAGCAAGCAAGCAATCCAAAACCTAGCCGAAACCTTGCAAGAATCCCAACTTGCAGAGGTTTATAGGTTTATGCAATTTGTGAAAAATCGTGATACCGAAAAATTGGGGCAAGATTTGCAAGCAATCAGTGAATCTAGCACTGATTTTTGGTATAACGATGTTGACGACGAGGTTTGGAACGATGTATAAACAGGGCGATATTCTACTGATTCCGTTGCCGTTTACAGATTTATCTTCGCAAAAACGGCGACCTGTTTTTGTGGTGTCCAAAAATTCGTATAATGATGTAGCGGACGATATTATTGTTATGGCGGTAACGTCCGTTGCGGATAACAAGCCATATTCTGTACCAATAATAAATGACGATATGATAAACGGCGTGTTAAAAGTGCCGTCAAATATTCGGGTTGACAAAATATATACGCTTTCGCAAAAAATAGTGTTAAAATATTTTGGTAGTGTGCAGTTAGAGGTTTTGGAAAAGGTTAGAAGCAGGCTGGTGGAGTTGATTGGTGCGTAAGCGGTTGATTATGTATCTTACTGGTATAAAGAATATTCGGGATGTTATTGCTTATCTGGAACTTTTGGGCGGATGAGGGTGTGAGGGGTTCGGAGGTGTTGGAGTTAGTTGAGATGAAGCATAATACTTCGGAATGAGAGTCTAAATACAACACAGATTCGCAGTTGATAACAGTTAACTACAATCAGCGGTTAATTCTAATCCGCTTGCCAGTATGTTTGGCAGATGATTTTATGAAAAATACCCCACGACTTACTCCGAAGAACAAAGAATTGAGGGTAGAAATTGGTGGATCGAGTGTGGTATAATTATTTTTGTCCGATACTGTGTTCTTTTGGTGGTGGCGAGTTAATTTATATTATGGGGAGGTAAGGAATATTATGCGTTGGTTGGTATTGAGTACGTTTTTATTTTATTCATTAAATGTTACAGGGTTTAAAATTAAGGATTTCATCTTGGTAGAATCCTGCCTAAAAAATGAACCAATTGATATGGTTTTTTGGGTACCTTATTTGGTATCAGTAATTGTATTTTGGATATGGCCCGGTATGGGGCAATGGTTTATGTTGGGCTTTATGTCGCTTGGTACATTAGTCCTTTTTATGACCACAGTAAAACATATGATTTGGCCAAGTAAAAAAAAGATAAAAGGCTATAATGAGTTTTTCTCCAAAACACACCATATTATTAAACCTTCGGATACAAAGCTGATACCAGATACATTCCATTTGATACTGTTATTTTTGGTACCCCTCAATTTAACTGGAATTGTAGTGTATATATTACGCTAATAGGCATTATAGCTATTCCACTTAATTCCAGCCCTTTTTAAAATAAAATTAAGAGGAATAGCTTCCTAAGGAGTGGCACATGCAGATAATAGATTTGGAAAAGCGGCATATTAAGGATGTTTATGTCATAGATACTTATTACTTCTCCAGCTTTAAGGAGAAACTGTCACTTGCATCGGCTTTATTGTTCCGCAGAATATTTACGTCTTTCAGAGTTGCCGTGATTGATGGAAGAGTAGTAGGTTCGTGCAGTATAATTAACCTTCGTGATGGTTGTCATATTAATAATATCTCAGTTGATTTTCGCTACAGAAACAAAGGAATCGGACAAAAACTCTTACTGGACATCATGGGTATTGCAAAAGCGAATGGAAACCAAATCCTTTTGCTAGAGGTAAGGCAGAGTAATCAGACAGCAATAAGTCTTTACAAAAAGCATGGGTTTATTGAATATGGGTTAAAGAAGAATTATTATCCATTGAAGCCAAGGGGTAAAGAGGATGCTGTATTAATGCAAAAAATACTATAAAGCTAATGCCCATTTAATCGCAGGGTTTGAGGTTGAAGAAGTTAATAACGGCATATACTACGTTAGAGGCGATACTTTTAAGATACAAATAATCGAAAGCAAGAAGCTGACCGCAGAGGAAAATGTCTTTCTTAAAAACTTGCGAAGCAGTTTAACAAAAATGGATATGCAAGAAGTGTTTGATGCTTTCAGCCAGTATGGTTCATTGGGAAAAGAAAATCCTTATCTCAATAGGGTGTTTGATGCAAACCAGTCAATTTTAAAGGAGGTATTAGTTATGAGTAGTGCTGCTGTGCGACAAATTATTTTTGACCATTTTGAGAAAGATGGTACATTTGATAGGCTTAGAGGGGAAAGCCAAGAAAAAGGGCAAGAAAAAGCCAGGCGAGAAACCGCCCTTAAAATGTTAAGAAAAGGCTACGCCCCCGATGAAGTAGCCGATAATGTAGAAATGCCCATTGAATGGGTGCAAAGCCTTAAAAAATAAAAACTATCTAACCAACTCATAAAGGCGGAATTTGCGAAAAATCCGCCCTTTTACTGCGACTTACTCCGAAGAACAAAAAAACTAGGGTAGAAATTGGTGGGTTGGGTGTGGTATAATTATTTTGTTCGATACTGTGTTCTTTTGGCGGTGGCGAGTTAATTTGTATTTTGGAGGTTAGTATGGAGATAAAAAGAGCGGAGATTAATGACATGGAAATGTTTACTGCTGAAGAATTAAATTTCGGTGCCTGTTGTTTCTTTACCGAAGATAGAACTTGCAAGTATTTTTTTAAGATTAATAAACGGGAAGCAACACTTTTTACCAATACTAAGCAATATATAAATGAAGTAATTAAAGAATTTTTATTTTATTCTAATTTTATATTATCAATAAAAGATGAAGACGGCTGTGTATTATTTGTAAATTCACAAAGTCAACCATATTTATTTGAAATATCAAAAATACAACCAAGTCAATTCTATATCAATGAAAAAAAGCTCGAAAATTGTAAAAAATGGATAAAACATCACGATGATATTTTTATACCAATAACCATTAAAGACGGCAAATGTATTTCGCTTGATGGTCATACCAGATTAAGAGCGGCTCTCGATTTTGGCTATACTTCTGTATTTGTTTATCTCGACGAATATGATGAATATATTTTTTATTTTGTTGATGAAGCAATAAAACAGCAAATATTCAGTATTTCAGATATGGAGCTTTTAAGTGATGATGAATACAAATTAAAATGGCATAAATTTTGTGATGACTTTTTTAACAGTCTACCATAATAAACCTGCCTAATAAGCACTTACGACAGACTAGAGCGAGAACGAAACAGAGCGGATGAAGCCGAGGCTACCATTGCAGAGCAAACAAGGCTAATAGCTGAACTCCAATCGTACCTCAACGAAAAGTAAAATAACTCATTGCTTGATTTCGGCCCGACAGGAGCGTAAACCGCTTGTCGGGCTTTTTCATGCTTTTTTACGCACGGTGGTGTGGGAGGTTGGCTACCCAATTAATGGGTAGCCTCCTACCCGATTGCGCTACAACAGATTCATGAATTTTTCTTTGTTATTAGCAAGGAATGCCATTGCTTTGTTTCCGCGTGCCATTAAATCCGGTGTTAAATTTGATTCTGTTTCAATGTAATATTTTTGCCCTTTCAAATAAGTGGCACAAATTACATGATAGACCGACTGCTTTTCCTCTGCGGTCAACGGACTTATGCTGTCATAGCCCTTGAGCATTTCCGTTAATGTATTTAGATACACATCAACTGTTGGCTGGTATGTTATTTCGCCCGCACCCCACGTGATGTCATAAATTCGAGGAAAAGACAAGTTGTAAATCTCAAAACCCTTGAAGCCTACAACCTCACCGTTTTCATAAACAGCGGTATCTACACATAGGTTGCCGTGTATAAGCTGTTTAGGCAGTTTGTCATGCAAAACGCTGATCGATGATTTAATAAACTCTTGCATAATGATTGGGTGTCCTCCTTTCCCGCGATAATTTAATTATACAGCATGAGAAACGCAAAACATTTCCTATAGCAACATAAAAGCGGCAGGGATTTTATTCCCCTGCCGCCTTTTGAATTATTTATATCTTTAAATATCTTCCTTTACAGGCACAGCCATTTTACATTTTACCTATTGATAAATATTTCTGAAAATGCCTTATAGTGCAACTGCCACGTTTGTGGTGCATTCAGAAGATTGCGTAAAAGTTGAAAGGAGCATTTTCTAAAGGATGATAACAAAGCAAGGCGTAGAAAAATTTAAAACTACGCCCCACTTTGACATTCCGTTTCATCAACTTCATTTTGTGCTAGAACATACTCTACTTGTTTAATTAACTGGTCTTTATCAGGTATCAAAAGAGTATATTTTGAGGCAAAAATATGATTTTCTAAGCCTCCCAAAGCAAATTCGGCAGCTATTGCATCTTTATTGGCACACAATATAATGCCGATGGGTGGGTTGTCATCCGGTGAATTTATTTCGGTTTTATAGTAATTTATATATCCATTCATTTGCCCGGCATTTTCTAATTTAAATTTCCCCATTTTTAAGTCAATCAGAACATAGGCTTTTAATATCTTGTTATAAAATACCAAATCTACCGCGTAATGAACATTGTTTATTGTTACACGTTGTTGCGAACCTACGAACATAAATCCACGTCCAAGTTCCAGTAAAAAATCTTCTATATGTTCTAATAATTTTTTCTCTAAGTTGCTTTCTTTTACTACTTTATGGTTTTGTAAACCAAGAAATTCCAAAACATATGGGTCTTTTACAATGTCCTCGGCCTTATGGAGTGCTTGACCTTCTCTTGCTAATTCTAAAACTTTTTGTTTGTTAGGCGTACCATCTGAAAGCAGTAAACGCTCAAACAGAGCGGTATCAATCTGTCTGCTAAGTTCTCGAACCGACCATTTAGAATTTAAGCATTCTTTTTCGTAAAATCTTCTTGCCTCTTTATCGGATACAGATAAAAGCTCGCAATAATGCGACCAACTTAACTGTCCAGACACCGTTTGGACATCAGGGTAATTTAAATAAAAGTTCCTCATGCAAAATAAATTGGAACGAGAAAACCCGCGCCCAAACTCATCTGTTAGGGACTTAGAGAGGGCAAGAATAAACTTTCTAGCAGTAAAATTATTCAAGCCGCTAGATTGACCGGCGATTAAACGTCCTATGTGCCAATATGCAATCAATAATTCATTATTTACGGCAAGGGCTACTTGCTTACGGGTCTGCTCAATTATTTGCTTAACTTCCTTGACAATATCTGCCGTTGTTTCGTTCATGTATAAAACCCCATCTTTGCCTTGTTTATACTCGTATTCGCTTGTTGATAAATATTTTTGAAAATACCTTGACAACATCAATCTAAATAGTGAATACGTTTTTTTTCAAAGCGATCCTGCTGTTGTGGTTTTTCCTCAAGAGGATACCCAACGGGAACAATGGCAAAAGCTGTTAAATGTTCAGGTAAGTTAAGTATTTCTCTAACTTTTTGCATACGCTCTTTTTCCGGTGCGATTCCTATCCAAACGCTTCCTAACTCCAAAGCATCTGCTTGGAGTAGCATGTTTTGCACACAAGCAGCCAAGTCTATTTGGGCATACTGTGGATATATTCCGTCGAGGCGGTAACAAGGCACAATAGCCACAGGGGCGTTGCCCGTTGGTGTGCTATAAATATGGACTGCCGCCAACTGTTCAATAAGTTTTTTGTTGGTAACGACGTAAAACTCCCAAGGCTGCTGATTTCCGGCAGATGGGGCAAACATACCGGCACGTAAGATTTCCTCTATTTTTTCGTGTTCAACAACTTGGTTTGTGAATTTTCGTATACTGGTCCTCGTGAAAATATTGTTCATCACCTAAATTTAATCTCCTTTCGGATTAATTGTTATCATATCCACCCTACGTTGGTGGCGTTCTTCCCCTTCAAATTGGGCATTTACCCATTCAAGCACTATCATTTTGGCAAGCTCAAAACCTACGACTCTTGCGCCAAATGCTAATATATTTGTGTCGTTGTGCATACGGGAAAGTTTTGCAGAATAGGGTTCGCTGCACACTACCGACCGTATTCCTTGCACTTTGTTTGCAACAATAGAAATACCAACTCCTGTACCGCATATTAAAATGCCCAGCGGAAAATTGCCGCCGGCAACTTCTGTTGCTACTTTTCTGCCATACACAGGGTAATCTGTAGATTCGACGCTATGGGTACCAAAGTCTACAGGGCTGTGACCCAAAGTTTTTAGATACTCTATTATTATGGCCTTCATTTCAAAGCCTACATGGTCACTACCAACTGCTATTTTCATATGTCATTCTCCTTTTGTCATTTTCCTTTTAATGATGCCCAAAACTATTTATTTCATATATATCCTACTTATATATACCCTATTATACCCTATTTTTTAATTTTTTGGTACACATTTTCAATGTTTTCGTATGCATCTTTTACTCCGTCGGCTATTTCATAGACTGTATCGTTTATAGAGCCAATAGCAGAGTTTGTTTTCACCGATGCCTCGTGGGTTTGGGTTGCAGAATTTTTCGACATGTTGGCAAGGCGACGTATCTCGTCTGCAACCACACCAAAGGCTCTCCCGTGCACACCGGCACGAGCTGCCTCTATCGATGCATTTAGGGATATTAAGTTTACTTGTAATGCAATCGTTTCAATGTCAGAAACCATGCGGTTATATGCTGACATTGCGCTTGTTATTGCATCCATATCATTTTCTATTTTTGAGGTAAGGTTTTTAATGTGCCTTATGTCTTCAAGTGTTTTATCGAAACTTTCTATATTTTCTTTCAGTTCTTCGTGCTTTTCTTGTGTTTCTTTGTGTGCGTGTTCGATACAGTTAAAAGGTGTGTTTATATTTTTTGCGATTGCCGTTGCCATTTCTACACAGGAATCATAACCACAAGCACCGCAATCAAACCGTCGCTCTGTTTCGGTAACCTTGTTGAGTTTCGACATACTTATATCTATGTCATCTTCGGAAACAGCTATAGTTCTAACGGGGGTAGCAACATACTGCCTTTTAAAATCTTCTATACGCAGCGTTTTGTCGAATTTTTCGTATAACTTATCCAAATATTCATCTAAATCTAATTTTTTTGCGTTTTGTCGCACTTGGTGCATGGCTGTATTAATATCAAAAATGTTTACGTGATTATCAGCACCAATTACACAACCTGTGCCAACATTACACCCTTCTGCACAATTTAATACGTCAAAAATATTTGGTAGTTTGCTTAGATCCGGCAATTGGTGTGAATATTCGTCTAACGCTTTATAAACAATTCTTTCTCCTTCAGACTTGTCTATACGTACAGACCCACCTAAATAACGGTGAACATTTTCTTTAAGACCGCCCGGCATGGGGAACAGCCCACCCAACCCGGATTCGTAGCTATCAAAACTGCCTTCCTCTTTTGGAAGAATCGCATTTGTTTCTTTTATGTATTGGTGTAGGCCAGCAAAAGTAACATTGTAATGAACGCCTTCAGTTTGCTGAAACTCCATTGATTTTGCAATGCAGGGAGATATGGCGGCTATTTTTGTCTTGATTTTTTCGTATTTTTTCATGTATATTGCGGTGCAAAGCATAGGAGAGTGAATTGGTGACAAATATTTTATTAGCTCATTTTTATAAAACA
This sequence comes from Defluviitaleaceae bacterium, assembly GCA_009778165.1. Lineage (GTDB taxonomy): Bacteria > Bacillota > Clostridia > Lachnospirales > UBA5962 > WRKF01. Next base: position 11,747 of record WRKF01000177.1, on the reverse strand, counting down.
ATATATAATTGACGATTGCAGGACAAGGTTGCGTTATAAGATGGTTTTCGCCTTTACTTTTTTGCAGATACCTAACATGGGCCCATGTACAAATATCGCCTCCCAGCGACACATCGAAGATGCTTTTAACTCCCAAATCCCGAAACCAGGTGAGAAGCTGCCGCCACTGGGTAAAATTGCTCCTTATGGCAGGTGCAACAATAAGAGATATTGCAGTGCCATTGTTGAGATCTTCAAAAAACTCACGGGTATCGTCTAAAAAGGTTCTTGCACCATGATGGCAAGTTTCTATACATACACCACATGATATACATTTATTATCATCCACAAATACGTTAACACGCCCATTTTCGTATGAGCTTACATTCGCCTCGTTTATTGGACAGTTTTTCACACATCGGTTGCAGCCTGTGCATTGTTCAGTTTCGTGCAATATAATTTTGTTCATTGATTAACATCCTCTCTCTCCACTATTAATACAATAAAAACAATAATACAACAAAAACAACAAAAATTTCGAATACAACGCATTTATATTATTACCTACTATTATTACCAATGTTATACATTATACTCCATTGTGGTAAACAATGTCAAATTCCGAAACAAAGCCATCCATTTAAAATTCGCCAACAGGGTTGCAAAAGTAAGATAACTCTGCTATACTATGGTTGCTTCGATTAAGTAATACCAAAAATTTAATTATGCTATAAAAAACATCTTTATTAATCCGTAGTGAAAATACAGTCCTTTGCGGACTGAATTAGGAGGAAAAACAACATGGCAAAATGTAATGTTTGCAACAAAGGTACAGTTACCGGTAATCGTATTAGCATTACCCGTAGTCAGGTTAGCCGCCGTGCCAACCGCACATGGAAGCCCAATCTTAAAAAAATACGCATGGCACTGCCAAATGGCGGCGTTAAAACTGCCAGGGTTTGTACGTCCTGTATTAGATCTAACAAAATAACCAGGGCAGGTTAGGAGGCTTTTTGTACGATACAAAAAACACGCAAGATGATGTAATATTGGTAGGCCTTGAGGAAGACTTAACCGAGCTTATGGAGCTTGCTATAACGGGTCATTGCAATATAGTGGGGGAGCTAGTTCAAGCAAGGGAACACCCCCACCCGCGAACGTATCTCGGAAAAGGCAAGGTGGAAGAGTTGCAAGCTCTGATACAGGCTACAGGGGCTAACGGTATTATAACAGATGACGAGTTAACCCCATCCCAACTAAAACATTTGACGGAATTGTTAGATGCGAAGGTTATGGATCGCACCATACTTATTTTGGATATTTTCGCAAGAAATGCAACTAGTGCCGAAGCAATTGCTCAGGTGGAGATTGCCCAGCAACAGTATAATTTGGCACACCTCACCGGGATGGGGATTAATATGTCACGCCTTGGGGGAGGTATCGGCACCCGGGGACCCGGAGAAAAAAAGCTAGAGACCGATCGCCGTGCCATACGTTCTCGAATAAGCGAGCTAAAAAAAGAGCTAAAAACGATAGAGAACCACCGCAACAACCAGCGTAAAGCCCGCATTAAAAACGAGATTTACACTCTTTCCCTTGTGGGCTACACAAACGCAGGTAAGTCTTCTGTTATGAACGCCTTGACAAGCGGTGCATGGGGTACCCCAAAAAACAGTCTATTTTCCACACTGGATACAACCACTCGTAAACTTAGTAAGTTTAGTGGCAAGTTTTTTCGTAGCGTTGTTCTTACAGATACAGTGGGCTTTATACAGAAACTGCCCACAAACTTAATTGATGCTTTTAAATCCACCTTGGAAGAAATGCGATATTCCACGGTGCTTTTGCATGTAGTGGATATATCTAACCCAAACTATAGAAATCAAATGGATTTGGTTTATGACACATTGGGTCAACTGGGGTACAACAACATACCCGTTATTACCGTCTTTAACAAAATCGATAAAACAGATGAAATTTATCCGATAGATCAGCGAGCGGTAGCTACCGTAGCGATTAGTGCAAAATTAAACAAAAATATTGAACTGTTGGAAGAGGCAATAATGGAAGTTTTAGAAAGGCGTGTTAATTAACTGATAGGGGGACAAAATATGGAACATCCGGATATTTGGTTTTATAATTTAAATATATCCTTTAACAATATAGATACTGTGGCGTTTACAATTTTTGGTATTTCTATATTTTGGTATGGAATTATTATTGTAACAGCTGTTTGTGCCGGCTATCTTGTGGCGGCAAGGGAAGCTAAGCGTACAGGGCAAAAGGTTGAAACGTATTCTGATTTGTTGTTATACGTTTTGATAACTAGTGTGATAGGGGCAAGACTGTATTTTATTGCTTTTAGCGATGCTCTCACTATGGCGGATTTTTTCGATTTCAGGAGTGGCGGTTTGGCAATATATGGAGTAGTTTTTGCTGCCATACCCACGGCTATTATTTTTGCGAAAAGAAAGAAGATCAACCAATGGCAGCTTATGGATACGGGGATCTTTGGCCTTATTACAGGACAGATAATTGGGCGTTGGGGTAATTTTATAAACCGAGAGGCATTTGGTTCATTTACCGACAATATTTTTGCTATGCGTTTGCGTGTAGATCAGTTGGCGTTTTTGCCTTATCAGCTTACAGACACAATTATAAATGTGGATGGGGTAGAGTATGTGCAAGTACATCCCACATTTTTTTACGAGTCTATGCTCAATTTAGGGCTGTTGGGTTTCATGCACTTCCACAAGCACAACAAAAAATTCCATGGTGAAATTTTAATGGTTTATTTTATTGGTTACGGCACTGTGCGTGCTGTGCTGGAAACACTGCGTGTTGACAGCCTAATGATAGGGCCCCTGCGTACAAGTGTACTTGCGAGTATTGTTTTAGTAACTCTGGGGATTTACGGTATGTGGTACGGTAGAAAAAACGGGAAATTGGGAAAATAGAATCGTAAGCCATGCCGAAAATATAAAAGAGCTATAAAAATAAAATGCTATAAAAAACGATAAAATGCACCGCTCGCAAAAAAATCGAGCGGTGCATTTTTTTGTGTGCTACGCATAATGAAACCCGCTGTGTTGGAAGCCCAATTTCGGCGAAAAACAAAGGGAGAAACGGTGCAATAAGGGCGTTTTAGCGTGAAATTGGAGCCGTTCTAATGCGAACTTTGAAACTCCCGATGTCACACCCGATGTGTGACTCTATGTCATACTTTATATTGGAAAAATAGAAAAAATAAAAAAATCCTGTGAATCGAAATATAATCTCAATTATACAGTATGCTCGATGGCGAAACAAGCGGAAAATGTCCGAGTACCCGAGTTAGGTGTATTGGTTTTTTGCTACACCCAAATCAAACATCCCCCCCTTTTAAAACGTTCTCCGTTGTGGTATAATCTTTTTATTGGTTTTGTTGGTTTTGCTGTTTATATATAAAAAACAAGACACGACCGTAGCTTTGTTTCGGTCGAGTAAAAAGTTTTTAAATAAAAATTTTTCAAGCAAGGAGATTTTATGGACAAGAGACGAGTTTTAGTGATGGCTTTACTTATAACAACCCTTGTGGTTTCTGTGCCATATATGGCACATGCTTCGGATGAGGCGACCGGAAATGAAGTGAATGAAGTATTAATATTTGCAAACAACCACCAGGTGCTTTTTGAAGGGGATGGAGCGATTATATATCATGGATATGCTTTTTCGCCTGTACTCGAGCTTTTTGAGGCTTTAGGTTTTGTTGTTGAACGGCCCGACCCTCGGTCAATAATTTTATCTCGCGAGGGTTATTTGGTTGTGCTAAATGTAGGTGTATATAACATAGTTTTAAACGGTGTACACCATGAACTGGATATTTCTCCACAGATTATAAACGGAAGGGCTATGGTACCCGTGCGGGCAGTTTTGGAAAGCATAGAATATTATGTGGGCTGGGATTCTTATTTATCGGCAGTTATGGTGCTTTCGCCGGAGTTTCGTGCAATGAGCGGTGTGCGTAGAGATAGTACACAGTTTGAACTACATGTCTTTGAACTCACCAATATAGAGCGTACAAGCCGCGGATTGCCCGCATTATTACCACACGAATCCCTCTCTTTGGCGGCTCGTGAACACAGTAGAGATATGTGGGAAAATGGTTTTATGTCGCATATAGGCTCTGATGATTCTTCCCCGAGAGAACGTGTGGATCGCATATCTTTGGAAGGCGTTTGGAATGGGTTGGCGGAAAATGTTGCGAGTGGTCATCAAACTCCCGAAGCCGTTGTGTTGGGTTGGATGGACAGCCCCGGGCATCGTGCAAACATACTAAACCCATACTTAACTTATTTGGGGGTAGGCAGAGTAGGGAGCAGAACAACGCAAAAGTTCATGTCTACCTGGAATTAAGGGTTTGAGCAGGTGATAATGAGATGAGAGCAGTAATTATAAGTGGCGGAACAATATCCGACTATCAATATACAAAAAGTTTGATAAAGCCTGAAGATGTTATAATTTGTGTGGATGGCGGTTACAACCATGCGTTGTGCATGGGTCTTGTGCCTGGCGTTTTGATTGGCGATCTTGACAGTATTGGTGAAAAACCTTTGAATGTCCCGATTATACAATATCCGACAAGTAAAGACTTTACCGACACAGAGATTGCATTAAACTATGCTAAAGACAAAGGTTACGAAGATATTTTGTTGTTGGGTGGGTTGGGTACGCGCCTGGACCATACATTAGCTAATATTTTGTTGCTTATAAATTTTAGGAACACGACAATTGTAAATGAGTATAATAAAATACGAATCGGTAGCGAAATTGAGCTGGAAGAAGCAGAGGGTACTTTTGTTTCTTTAATCCCCCTTGGTGTGTGTAGTGGTATTTATACCCAAAATTTGAAATATCCTCTAGAAAACGCCACAATGGAAGCAGGTTACGGGATAGGTATAAGTAACGTGATGACAGCTTCAAAAGCGAAAGTTACAGTGGCGAAGGGGGATATGTTGGTTGTAGTTGCCAAGGACTAGAGGGGCAGGTGTCGGAAATTGCATAAATCTCTTCAAATGCGATATAGTGCAAACAAATTTTTGCACTATATCGCATTATGTGTTATAATGTTTGAAATAATTATTAACAATCAAAAATTAAGTCTTATCGGTTAGAGTTTGTAACAAAACGGCACTTTTACCGGTGGTTGCCCGTGTTGAAGCAAAAAAGTGCTAGATTTTGTTGGAATGGTGGAATTTTATGGATATAAAACTTGCTGATTATTGCGAAAAAATAACGAACAATGTTTCCAAGGTGATAATAGGAAAAGAAGATGTTGTTAGGATGGTTGTGGTTGCTTTTGTATGCTCGGGGCACGTATTATTGGAAGATGTGCCGGGTACCGGCAAGACAATGTTGCTTAGGGCATTTGCAAAAAGCATAGGGGGCGATTTTAAAAGGATACAGTTTACACCCGATCTTTTGCCTTCAGATTTGACCGGCATAAATTTTTATGACCAAAAAATACAGGATTTTCATTTTAGGCCGGGGCCTCTTTTTTCTAATATAGTGCTTGCAGACGAAATAAACAGGGCTACCCCAAGAACTCAATCCAGTTTGCTTGAAGCTATGGAAGAAAAACAGATCACTGTAGATGGGGTAACGATGCCCCTGGACGAGCCGTTTATGGTAATGGCTACACAAAATCCCCTGGAATCTTACGGCACTTTCCCCTTACCCGAAGCCCAAGTTGACCGCTTTTTTATGAAACTTAGCTTAGGTTATATGGCACGCAAAGACGAAATTGCTTTGTTGACAGGAAAACCTTCTCACGAAATTTTAAATAGCCTTAAAACCGTAATTACTCACGAAGAAACTGCTTATGTTAAGTCTGCTTTACCTAAAATATTTGTAAGCCCCGAGATAAGCGAATATATTATGAACATAATTACAGCCACAAGAAACCACTCTCGTTTTGCGTTGGGTGTGTCTACCCGAGGAGCTTTGGCCCTATTTAGAGCTGCACAGGCAACGGCGGCTTTTTCTGCACGTTCCTTTGTTATACCTGAAGATGTAAAACAGGTAGCCTTTTGTGTTTTGTCTCATAGGATTGTACCAAGCCTGGTTTCGGCATCGCAGGTGAAAAGTGAATTAACAGAAATTTTAGCGTCGATAGAAGTTCCGCATGAAATATCAACTCATCCGGAAACGCTGAATTAAGGAAAGCAAATTAACTTTTGTGATTTAAAAGGGATAGCGAAAAGCTAATTTGCTACATAGCACTTTTCTTATCATTTTTTGGAGAAACAATATGCTTATAATAGCTCTGCTTTTTTGTGTTGCAATACTCTACTTTGTTGAGATATACACAACAAAACACGCCCTTGACGGTATTAACTACATTACGGAAACGAAAAATATGCTGGTAGAGATAGACGAAGAGTTTTCGATAACAACAGTTATAACAAACTCAAAATTTATGCCTGTGCTTTTTTTGAACATTAACGAAATATTGCCGAACGATATTACACTTGCAGGCAACTTTACTTTGGTGCCTCAAGAGCACAAACCCTATACAAACCTGGTATATTCTGTGTATCTTATGCCATACAAGCGTCTCAAAAGGACTGTGAAAGCGACTTTGCCGAAGAGGGGCAGATACACTTTTCTTGGCTCCCGTCTTAGTGCGGGAGGGTTTTTGGGGTTATCGGAAACCGGAAAAGATTTTAATTATATTTACGAAGTTGTTTTGCCGCCAAAGCCCTTTGAGATGGAAAAGCTAAAGCAGGTGTTGGGCAGTTTTATGGGAGATATATCTGCGAGAAGGTTCATTATAGAAGATCCGGTGCTTACCGTTGGGTTTAGAGAATATACCGGTCGGGAGCCTATGCGTCAGATAAGTTGGTCTCAAACTGCAAAATTTACAAAAACGATGGTGAAAAATTATGATTACACCTTTGACCCTACTGTGACTATAGTGTTAAGCCCATATACAGAAGAGAAAACCGAAAAAGACATGGAGCAGTTGGAGATATTATTTTCTATGACAAGATCGGTATGTGATTTTTTGGAAACAACAAAAGTGCCTTATAAGTTTATCACTAATGTGCTAACGGTTGATTATGTTAGGCAAAGGACTGTAGTTAGGGATGGGTTGGGGAGTGTGCATATATGTGCGATTTTAGAGATTTTGGGGCGGGCAACTTATAATACAATGGAGAGTTCGGAAGAGCTTTTGACAAATATAGCACATACTGCGGAGGCCGGTAGAGCTCATATTATTCTTACCCCACAAAAAATGGGACCGCTAGAGTCTGCCTCTGTTCATAAGTTAAGGTTAAAAACCGGGATGGAAGTATTAAATTTAACCCCCGAGAGTATTTGACGAGGATGTGATGTTATGATATTTGTGTTTGCTTTATATATTATATGCAATTTGCTTTTTTACTTTTTGTTTGCAAATTTTTTTACTGCGTCCTTTTATGGGCTAGTGGAACTTTTTACCCCCACAATTGTAATAGCGTTTACACTTGTGCTATCTTACATAATTAACGAAAAGCAAAAGCGTTCTATCTTGCGGTTTTTGCCTGCACCGCTACTTCTGTTAAACTTTTTTTTCGCCGAAAACACCGTTTCTTTTGCTGTTCTATTGTTGCCGAGTATCTATGCTGTAATAGTTATGGCAAAAAAGGGTTTTTATCCCGAAAAGTTTACATCAAGACGAAAAATAATTTTTTGCACAAAATTAAGTTTTTTGCCGTTACTGCTTTCTGTTGCTGCCGGTTATAATTACCTTGTGCAGACGGGCTATTTTAATTACTTTTTTGCTCATCTTATTTTTGCGATATGTTTTATGAGGGTAACCAACTGCGACGAAAGAACGATTGCGGATCCCAAATTTATTGCACTTAATTTGGCGGCTGTATGTTTTGGGGTTGGGGCTATAATTTTTATTACTTCTCCCCAATCACTTTTTGTGATATTTGGTGCTATATGGCTTATATATCTGAATTTTCTGTTACCGATTATTATGTTTCTTTTGACTGCGGTAGCAGCCGCTATTTATCACATATTTACCATACCGACATTTGAACCGGCCCAGCGGGGTCAAGAACCCGCACAGTTAGGAATGGCGGAATATGGTTTTGAGCAGCACACCGCTGCAACAAACCCGATGCTGTTTAATATTATAATCATTATTACAGTGATTGTTATTTCGGTTTTTATTTTGCGCAAAATATTAAAAAGACTGCTAGCTGCAAGTAATAGCAATAGCGACTTTGAAATTTTGCCATACGAATCTGAAAGTGGTTCATATTTTACGAAAAAAAGCGGTTTTCGCAGTGGGTATGGCTTATTTGCACCAAAAGATCCCAGGCTTGCAGTTAGATATTATTATCGCCGTTTTTTGAAACTCTGTTCAAAAAAAGGTATACCGCACAAAAAAAACGATACCTCGAAAGATGTCATACAAAAAAACGGACAATATTTTTCCGCACAAGTTATGAACGATTTGCGGGAGGTATATATAACTGCGAGATATAGTAACCACGAAATAACAAAAAATGATAGCAAAAAAATTGAGGCATTGGTCAAAAAAATTTGACAAATTATGAACGCTTGCTATATACTTGTTATATAATCTATAGCAGTTAAATAGCGGTTAACCTAAAAACCGACAAGAAAGGAATAAAACACAGTGGACAGACAATTTTATGAAAGAGACTTTAAAGAAGCGTATTCGCTTTATCGACAGAAAAAATATGAAAAAGCATCCGAAATTTTTTTAAAAACGGTAGAAGGACCAAAAAACATAGCTGCCGTATCAAACTATTTTTTGGCTAATATAGCGAATATTGCGGGAGACCCGAGAACAGCTCAAAATCTATACTACAAGGCTTTTGAAACAGATAGCAGGGTTGCTGCGAATTTTTTGGGTAAGGAGCATCCCAACGCAAACTTTGTATATACAGGCAGAAAAAAAGAGGAGAAATTGGAACATTGCCCCCTTTGCAAAAGCTCAAAAGATAGTACCCCAAAGTGGTGCTACTGTATTTTAGAGATGGCTTCTGCTCACGGCATGGCTCACAACCCCGTTCGTGTTTGGATGTATTGCGAAAATTGTCACCACGTGTATGCAGAGGAGTTCCCTTTTCAAGATAACGTAACCGATGCAAATACTGCCGGAGGGGCGCGAGTGACAAAACCTCAAATGTTTAGCGTGTATTCCGATATTTTAAACAATCTCGGCTCGTACTCTTCCGGAAACGAATTTTTGGAGATTGGGATAGGGGCAAGCGAGTGCAGTTGTGCTGCCGTTGAAATGGGGTATAATGTGCTTGGGCTAGATATAGTGCAACCAAATGTTGATCAGGCACTGTCTTATGGGATAAACGCCATAACACAAGATTTTGTGGAGTTTGAGACAGACAAAAAATGGGATATAATAGTGATGGGAGATGTTATTGAACATGTGTCTGACCCTGTAATTGCAATAAAAAAGGTTGCTGAATTGCTCAATGATGGAGGAGTCTTTTGGATATCCACCCCAAATTTTGGATCGGCATGGGGTATGGTTGACGGACACAACGACGTTATGCGGAGGGAAGTGAACCACAAAAACTACTTTTCTCGCGAATCTCTCATTAGGCTTTTGGGTGAGTTTGGTTTAAAGCCTATAGAATATCGTATATCTAAGCAATACAGGGGTTCTATGGAGATTGTGTCCATAAAGGACTCGGTTGTGTAGTGAAACTGTGGAGGGCGTGTTTCAAAACCGTCTACACGGCGACAATTGGATAGTAAGACATTACAGGAAAGAAATTTCCAAAAAACGGGATATTTGCAAATCTTTTTTTCGGATGTTATAATTAGCTTAATGGCATTGCCAGTGTAAGAGTTAAAAGAGAGAGTAGGTGAGAAATATAACACCAAAAGAAGTTACCCCCTATGGCGAAGTAGACAGCATTCAATTTGCTACTTATCTTACAAAAAAAGCAAACGAAAAACAGGTTAACACCAATATAACAAAAATCCAGAAATGGCTTTATATATGTTATGGGCTTTATTGGGCAGCAGAAAATAAGCAACTTCTAAATGAACGTCCAAAGGCATGGGATTATGGCCCCGCTTTCCCTAAAGTGTATAAAGCACAAAAAAACCATAATGATACATTAGAACCTTTGATAACCAACACAGATGTTGCAACCTTTAGCGTTTATGATGATTTAATTAACTCTGTTTTAGATACATTTGGAAGTTGGACCGCAAGTCAATTAGTGAATTGGACACATGAAGAAGGTTCTGCTTGGGATAGGCAAAAACAAAATGCTATGTATGAGGCTTTAGATGATTACAACATAAAGCTGGATTTTAGAAAGATACTTAGGCATGACCAAATTTAATAGAGAATATTTAGCGGGCGTGCAGACCCCTAAAAACGCTAAAGATTACGGGGAAGATCCTAGTGCGGTATCTAAAGAATTTGAAAATTATGAAAGACACCAAGCAGAACGAAAAAACAAAAAATAACAGGCAAAGCACGATTATTTTATTTGGTTATACAAAATGTTGCCATTTGTTACTGTTTTGTTAGTAGTTTTGTTTTTGGTAGTCATATTTATAATACTACCGCTATCTGTTATTGTAGAAGATGACGGTAGTTACAGTATAACTATAGTTAGTTACAGTGTAGCATTTGCACGAGTATTATACACCGCCGGTATTAGTTTGATGACAATTTTAATATCTGCGATATTAAAAAAGGCTTACGAGATTATCATAGAAAAAGGTTCAAAGCAATGATCTTTAATCTAGCAAAACGACTATATTTAAGTGAGGTGTTCAAAATGCCAAAAAGAGAAGCTACTATAGACTTTCGACAGTATGTAGAGCGTTTAGATCAAGACCGCAAGGAAGCTGAAAAACGCAGCCTTGCATTAGAAAAACGATTGGTGGATGACGCAAAGGAACGTGAAAAGCGTAGCCTTGCATTAGAAAAACGGTTGATGGATGACGCAAAGGAACGTGAACAGCGTAGCCAAGAACGTGAACAGCGTAGTCGTGAAGAAAGCAAGGCGTTAGAAGAACGTTTTGATGGAAAATTCACGCAAATGGAACAACGCCTTAGTGAAACCACACAACAACTTAAAGAACACGCCGTGCAAATGGAACGCAAAATCGATAAATCCATAATAGACACAAAGATAACGCTTAGGTGGTTTATCGGGATTGTTGTTGCTTTGGTAACGGGAGCTACAGGAATAATCATAGCTTTTATAAATTTATTGGTTAATGGTAATGGTATGTAACAGAAATCCGGGGCGAACCTCACCGCCCCATCTCTGTTTAAAGGTTGTAAGCCAGCAAGACCGGATACAAGCAACCGATATGGGAAGCCCCATATCGAAAATATTTGAACCCACAAAAGTCTTTTCATGTTTTTTACATTGCATGAAAAGACTTTTTATTTGAGCGGGGTATTTATATGGTTGTTTTCATTATTGCATCACAAAAGTTTTTGCCACTCGCGGCGATTGTAGAGTATGTGGATTACATGCACTTCATGTTGTTGTTCTTTAAGTATTAGGTTTGGGTGTTCTCAGATGCCTGACGTTTGTATGTTCGATTTTTTTAATGTTTTTATTGAAAACCCCATTGTTTTGTGGTACACTTGTGGTGGAGAGTGATATGACTATGAACAAAATATTTTTTCAATATGAAGATGATAGTGCGCCACGAATGCGTGGCCAAGCGGCGTAAGCCGCAAGGTTAAAGCAATGCTGTACAGA